>SXJR01000075.1 GCA_005779305.1 Myxococcales bacterium | reverse complement strand
GCCCCGCCGGTGGCGACCAACCTGTTCGTGGCGGCGGCGGCAGTGGCGGCGATGGGGGCGGCGGGGGCGACGGGCGGATCATCAGCGGCACGATCTCGGATCACGATCGTGCGGGCGGCGGCGCCCGCGCCCTGTTCTGGACCTCGACGGCGGTGACCGCGATCGGCGCCGGCACCTGGGCCTACGGCTACTTCGGCCTGATCAAGCCCAACGAGGGCACGCCCGGCGATCTCAGCGACACCACCAAGTGCCACGACGCCACGCCCGAGGACAGCGAGGACTCCAATTGCAAGGACGGCCTCAAGGGCAAGAAGTTCACCCAGATCGGCATCCCGCTCACCGTCATCGCCGGCGCCGCCGCGGGCTACTTCTTCTACAAGGGCTACATCCAGCCCAAGAAGCCCGGCACCGAACGCCCGCTGACCACGCGCCGCAAGCGCAACGTGATCGTCACGCCCACCGTCTCCGCCAAGGAGATCGGCGGCGTGATCCAGATCGAGTTCTAGCCGTCGTCATCTCGCCCCTTCGACGCAAGCCGAGATCTCGCGGTCGGTGGCGAACGTGTTCTCGTAATAAGCGAGGTCGAGCTCGCGGACGTGGGCTCCGATCCGGAGCACCTCCGCGCAGTTCGCCTCACTGGCCCGGGTGCGGGCGAGGTCCGTCAGCTCGTGGATCGAGCTCGACGGCGTCGTCGGTGGAGGCGTCGCGGCCTCTGGATCATCGCTGGCCTCGGGCGCGAGCGCGATGATCGCAACGCCGAACAGCATCGCAACCGCACCTGCGAGCAGGAAGCCGTTGGTCACGGCTTCCTGGTCCATCGAGACATCCATCGGCGGCGTGCTGACCCGCGCAGCGAGCGTGACCCCTACCGTCACGGCGCCGCCGCCAAGCATGACCCCACCCGCGGTCCTGCACCCGCCGAGCGCGAGTGCCAGACACACGATCGCCGTCGACCTCGCGAGCCCCGTCGCGCACCTCATGAACGTCAGTATCCACCCGCGCTTCGCGACCGACAACTGTCGGCGTGGAACCGCGCGTGACCACGCGCTCAGCGGGACGCCGCCGGGACGACGCGGATCACCACCGACTTCGAGGTCGGGGTGTTGGACTTCGCCGCCACGCTGTCGAGCGGGATGAGCGGGTTGGCCTCGGGGAAGTAGGTCGCGCAGTTGCCGGCCGGGATGTCGTACGGGACCACGATGAAGCGGGTCACGCAGCGCTCCTCGCCGCGCCACTCGCTGATCAGGTCGACGACCTGGCGCTCGACCAGGCCGAGCGCCACCAGGTCGGCGCTGTTCATGAGCACGACCCGACGCTCGCCCTTGATGCCGCGGTAGCGGTCGTCGAGGCCGTAGACGGTGGTGGTGTACTGGTCGTGGCTGCGGATCGTCATCATGCGCAGCCGCCCGGGCGGCAACCGCAGGTCAGGCCCGTGGCTGACGGTGAAGCGAGCGCGGCCGCCGCCGGCGACGCCGCTGAAGTCGCGCTCGCGGGCCGCGTTGCGCAGGATGAAGCCGGCCGGCTCGCGCACGCGCGCGTTGAAGTCGGCGAAGCCCGGGATGACGCGCTCGATCAGCGCCCGCAGGCCGTCGTAGTCGGCGACCAGGTCGTCCCAGACCAGGACGTCGCCGAGCAGCGCCTGGCCGAGGCCGGCGACGATGGCCGGCTCGCTGCGCAGGTGCTCGCTGGCCGGCGCCAGCACGCCCTGCGAGCGGTGCACCACGCTCATCGAGTCCTCGACGGTGACGAACTGCGGCCCGCTCGCCTGCTGATCGATCTCGCTGCGGCCCAGGCACGGCAGCAGCAGCGAGGTGGCTCCCGGGTGCAGGTGGGTGCGGTTGACCTTGGTCGCCACCGACAGCGTGAAGCGACAGCCGTCGAGGGCGGCGGCGGTGACGTCGGTGTCGGGCGTGGCCGAGACCAGGTTGCCGCCCAGCGCCACCAGCGCGGTGATGCGGCCGGCGCGCATGGCGTGCAGGGTGTCGACGGTGTCGAGGCCGGCGCCCCGGGGCGCGACGAAGCCGGCCTTGCCGAAGGCGCCGTCGAGGGCATCGAGGACCCCGGGCTTGGGCCGGGCGGTGATCCCCATCGTGCGATCGCCCTGCACGTTGGAGTGTCCGCGAACCGGACAGAGCCCCGCGCCCGGCTTGCCGAGGTTGCCGCGCAGGAGCATCAGGTTGGAGATCTCCTGGATCATCGGCACGGCGTGGGCGTGCTGGGTGAGGCCCATGGCCCAGCACGCGATCACGCGCTCGGCGCCGGCGTAGCGCTCGCCCAGCGCGCGCATGGCCGAGGCCGGCACGCCGGCCTGGACCTCGAGCTCGTCCCAGGCCAGGGCCGCGAGGTGGGCGCGATAGGCGTCGAGCCCGTCGGTGTGCTCGGCCAGGAAGGCGTGATCGAGCACCTCGCCCGGCCGCACCGCCTCGAGCTCGAGCACCGCCTTGGCCACGCCCTGCAGGAAGGCCTGATCGCCGCCGATGCGCACCGCCACGTGCTCGCGGGCGAGGGCGACGCCGCCGCGCATCACGTCGAGGACCTTCTGCGGGTGAGCGAAGCGCACCAGCCCCGGCTCGCGCAGCGGGTTGACGGCGACGATCACCGCGCCCCGCGCCGCGGCGTCGCGCAGCGTGGTCAACATGCGCGGGTGGTTGGTGCCGGGGTTCTGGCCGATCACCAGGATCAGATCGGCCTGCTCGAAGTCGTCGAGCTGCACCGTGCCCTTGCCGACGCCGATGGTCTCGGCCAGCGCCACGCCGCTCGACTCGTGGCACAGGTTGGCGCAATCGGGGAGATGGGGCGTGCCGAACCAGCGCGCCACCAGCTGGTAGAGGAACGCGGCCTCGTTGGAGGTCCGGCCCGAGGTGTAGAACGCGCAGGCGTCGGGGCCGGCGGCGCGCAGCTCGGCGGCGGCGAGGTCGAACGCGTCGTCCCAGGCGATCGGCCGGTAGTGGCGATCGCCGGCGCGCAGCACCATCGGCTCGGTGATGCGGCCCAGGCCGCCCAGCTCGAACTCGGTGAGCGCGCGCAGCTCGTCGACCGAACGCGCGGCGAACATCTCGCGCGTGGCGCGCTTGGTCGTCGCCTCCTCGGCGATCGCCTTGGCGCCGTTCTCGCAGAACTCGAGGCGCGCGCGATGCTCGGCCGGCTCCGGCCAGGCGCACCCGGGGCAGTCGAAGCCCTCGGGCTGGTTGATGGCGAGCAGCGCCTTGGCGCCGCGCCCCAGCCCGGTCTCGCGCTGGAGGAACCGCGCCGTCGACGTGATCGCGCCCAGCCCACCGGCCAGCCGAGGCACGTCGGTCAGGTGGATGTCGGCCAGCTCGGCGGCGTGCGCGTCGGCATGCTCGTCACGATCGGCGGACATCAGGCCCGCACCCTACCACTGGCTCACTTGAACAGCAGGGCGTGGTTCTCGCGATCCAGGTTGTAGGCGCTGGTGAGCCGGACGTTCCAGACCGCCTCGACCAGGCAGGCCGCCACCGGCTCCTTCTCGCCGATCGACACCTGCACGTCGCAGACCTCGTCCTTGGTGCTCTCGACGTCGAGGCGCACCTGCCAGCCCGTCGTTGGCTTGTGCTTGGCGACGCAGGCCTTGGCCTGAGTCGCGACCAGCGCCATCAGGTCGGGTCTGACGCGCGGCCGCGCCCCGCCGCTGCCGTGACCCATGCCGGCGCCCGACCCGGTGCCGAAGCTGCCACCCCGGAGCGGCAGCCCGATCGTCGACGGTCGCGTGCCCGGCTCGACCGCCAGGTACGAGGTCACCGGCGACACCGCGCGGCCCATCATCGCCACCTTCATCTGCTCGGCCTCGGACAGGCTGTGGTATTCGTCCTCGGAGAACACCCAACCGGCGGTGGCCTTCGAGAAGCCGGCGTCGACGGAGACCACGCGCTTCCACGCGTCGCCCCAGATCTTGCCGGTCATGGTGACGCTGTCGGGTGCCTTGCCCTTGTCCTCGAAACCCACCATCACGCGCAGACCTGCGCCTTCACGCACCCGGTCGCTGCCCTGGCCGTCGAGCTCGTACTCGGTCTCGATGCCGGCGATCTTGGCGTAGTCGATCTGCATCGGGCGAACCAGGCCGAGCGCGGTCCGCACCAGATCCTTGTAGGCCTTGGCCGGCAGACCTTCGACGCGCGCCATCATGCCGCGGTGGGCGGCAGCCAGCGGTGCCAGCGCCGTCTCGTCGTCGCGGGTGAGCGCGACGGTCTCGCCCTCATCCAGCTCGGGTACCACCACGTGCACGATGGTGTCCTTGGGCAGCGCGGCCAGCGCGGCCAGCGCCTGCTTCTTGTCGAGGCTCGAGCGGACCAGCTCGTCGGTGGTGATCACCACGCGCAGCGCGTCCTTGCCAGCCTTCACGCCGGCGAGCACCGTGCCGGCGAGCTTGCCGCCGTCGTCGAGCGCGCTGCCGTTGCCGGGCGCGAGCTTGCCGGCCTTGCGGGCGGCGTCGAGCTTGGCGGCCACCTCGCCGGCCGGCACCAGCGCGCCGAACAGCCGCGTCGCGGTGCGGCGGTAGATCACCACCTCGGCGGTCGCGTCGGGGACGTGAGTCAGGTACGCGGTCACCAGCTTGAGCTGCGCGTCGATGCCGTCCTGGCCGATCGAGTGCGAGCCATCGACGACGAAGACGACCTTGGCCTGCACCGGCAGCGGCTTGAGCTGGGGCGCGACATCGACCTCGAGCCGCCCGAAGCTGTGCGCCGGCGAGGCCACGACCTTGCCCAGGCGAGCGGCGACCACGTCGATCTTGGGCGGCGCGACCTCGATGACGGCGAGGCCGGCGTCGTTCGCGCTCTCGGGCGCGTCGGCGATGAACAGCGGCAAGTCGGTGGCGTTGGCCTTGACCGCGGCGGCGCCGGCGCCGAATTCGAGCCCCCACTCGTCGACGGTGCCGACGTCGAGGGCGGCGTGATCGGAGACCACCAGCAGCCACGCGCCGGCGCCGGTGGTGCCGGCCGGCAGCTTGACGGTGAACGTGCCCTTGAGGTCGTTGTCGCCGCCACCCGAGCCGTCGTGGACGACCACGCGCTTGCCACCCGGCGTCATCAGATCGACGCGCAGATCGCTGCGGTAGGTGTGCTCGATCGACAGCTTCACCTTGGCCTCGGCGTAGGTCTTCTTCGACGCCGCCGTGGCCGGCACCACCATCGTCGACGCGACATAGCTCGCCGACGTGGTGCCCTCGACGGCTTCGAACCACGACGGCTCGACCGCCGGCACCAGCACCACCGGCGCGCCCGGCGTGGCGCGCAGGCCATCGACGACGATGCGGGTGGTGGCGTCGCCCCAGGCCGGCGTGACCGTCACCACCGGCGTGGCCAGCGGCCGGCTCTCCGGCTCCGCATCGTCCCCGTCCTCGTCCTCGTTGGGCGTCGGCGTGGCCAGCCGCGGATACGACAGGTACAGCTTGCCGCCCTGGTAACGCGTGGGCACGGTCAGCGTGTATTCGACCGTCGAGGCCTGACCGGGCAGCACCGGGAAGACCTGCAGGTACAGCTTGTCGGCCCACAGCCACTGCAGCAGCGCCGGATCCTTGGGCGCGAACGCGCCCTTGCCGGTGAGCTCCTGGTAGAGCTTCGCCGCCGCCTCGCGCTCCATCAGCACGGCGTCGTACCAGCGACTGCGGGCGCGGATGCGCATGCCGGTCGCCGCGGCGCCGAACGGCAGGTCGATGGCCAGGCCGGCCTCGTCGGCGACCTCCCCGGGATTGGCGAACACGCGCCGCACCCGGTAGGTCGCGTAGCCCTTGTCGATCGTGATGTCGACCGAGTGCGAGACCTCGCGCAGCGGCTGCCCGAGCGTCGAGCGCAGTACGTCGGCGACCGCCGGCGCGGCCGACATGGCAAACCCGAGACAGACCACGGCTACGGCAACGACCCCTCGATGCGTCATGGCAGGCATCATGCCTTTCCGACAACGCCCACTGGTTCCGGATGCGCCTACTTCTTGCGAATCCGCACTTTGCCGGCCTTGCCGCCGCGGGCGCCCGGCTTGCGCATGGCCAGCCCGAGGCCGAGGGTGGTCACGTCGAGCTTGCCGATCCCGGCGAGGTCGCCCTGGCGCGTCGTCGAGATCGTGGGGTACTCGCCACGCGAGGCGACGACCAGCCCGGCGCCCTCGAGGCCGCGCAGCATGTCGAGCACGTCCTTCTGCGACCAGCCCTTGAGACAGCCCAGCTCGGGTAGGTCGTCCCAGCGCCGATCTTCCTCGACGGCGCCGACCGCCAGCGCCGCCACCCGCGTGCGTCCGAAGCGACCGTGCAGGTTGCCGATCAGGAGCAGGAGGCGCTCGATGCCGCGCTTGGTCGTCGGATCCATCTCGGGGCCGCCGCCGTGGACCACCGAGTCGCACGAGTCACACCCGCCGCAGCGCCTCCCGCGATCGGCCCACTCCTCGTCACCGAAGTACTCGAGGATCATCTGGCGCCGGCAGCGCGACGACCAGGCGTAGTCGACCATGCCGCGCAGCTTGCTGCGCTCGACCTCGGCGCGCCGGCCCAGCGCGTCGACGTCGAGGGACGGGAACATCCCCGGCTCGGGCCGCACCGCCTCCCAGACGTCACCGTCGCGCCGCAACAGGCCGTGCCGCTCGAGCAGCCGCACCGCCGAGCTGATCGTCGACGCGTGGGGCTCGCCCGGCAACAGCGCCGCGACCCGGTTCTCGAGATCGCCGGCGCCCAGCTCGGGCTTCTCGCGCAGGACCTTCCACAGCCCGCGCAGCTGCTCGGCGCTGGGGTACGACGCGTCGATCAGGAACTCCTGCAGGCGTACGTCACCGGCGCCGAACAGGAGCACGCACTTGGTCGCCATCCCGTCGCGTCCGCCGCGCCCGCACTCCTGGTAGTAGGCCTCGGGGCTGCGCGGCACGTCGGCGTGGACGACCACACGGATGTCGCTCTTGTCGACGCCCATGCCGAAGGCGTTGGTCGCCACGATGGCGTCGAGCTTGCCGGCCATGAAGATGTCCTGGGCCTCGTCCCGCGACTTGTCGTCGAGGCCGGCGTGGTAGACGCGCACGCGCATGCCGGCGCGGTTGATGGCGTCGGCGTACTTCTCGGCGTTCTTGCGGGTCGCCGCGTAGATCAGCGCCACGCCGCCGTCGCGGGTGCGAGCCAGCTGGATCAGCCTCGTGGTCTTCTCGTCGATGCCGCGGACCTTCTCGACCGAGTAGAAGAGGTTGGGTCGATCGAAGCCGCGCACGTGCACGCGCGGCTCCTTCATGTCCAGCTGCTCGGCGATGTCGGCCCGCACCTCGGGCGTGGCCGTGGCCGTGAACGCCGCCACCCGCGGTGGCCGCAGCTCGCGCACCGCCTGGCCGATGCGCCGGTACTCGGGACGGAAGTCGTGGCCCCACTCGCTGATGCAGTGGGCCTCGTCGATGGCGACCAGGGCCAGCCGATCGCCCATGGCGCGCAGCGCGTCGAGGAAGCGCGGGCTGCGGAAGCGCTCGGGCGCGACATAGACCAGGGTGAACAGTCCGGCCCGGATGCCCTCGAGGATGTCGCGCTGCTGCTCGGCGTCGGCCGCGCTGGTCAGCGCCACCGCGGACACACCGCGCGCGGTCAGCGCGTCGACCTGATCCTTCATGAGCGCGATGAGCGGCGAGATCACCAGGGTCACGCCGCCGCGCGCGCCCAGGATCACCGCCGGGAGCTGGTAGCAGAGGCTCTTGCCGGCGCCGGTCGGCATGACCGACACCACCGGCTTGCCCTCGAGGACCTCGGCGATGACCTCGGCCTGCCCGGGCCGCAACGACTCGAACCCGAACACGTCGAACAGCGCCCGCTCGAGCACACCCTTCGGCCTCTCCGACACCTCCACCACGTTCGCGGCGATCACGTCTGCACCAGCTTCCTCCCCTACCACCCCGGTCTGATC
>SXJR01000490.1 GCA_005779305.1 Myxococcales bacterium | reverse complement strand
GCGGCGACCCGCAAGAACGCCGAGAAGTACGCCGACGCCATCAACCGCGCCGGCATGCGCGTGCGCGTCTACCACGCCGGCCTCTTCGCGAACGCCGCCACCTCTCCGTAGCTCCTCACCCGATAGACGTCCCGCTCCGTCACGCCCTCACCGATCACGACCAACGTCCCGCCGGCCTCTCTCACCGCCCGGCCCAGCGCGCTGATCTCTCCGCCGCGCTCACCCGGCTCGCCCATCGGCCCGACCAGCCACACCATCACCGGCCGCTGCTCGCGCACCGCCTGGCGCACCATCGCCGGCGACGTCCCCGCGCCCAGATCCACGGCCTCGAGCCCCTCGGCGGCGAGCACCGTCGCCACCAGCAGCGACGCCACCGCAGCAACATCGCCGCGACCACCGCCGACGGCCACCGGCGCACCCGCCGGTAACTCGATCATCCCGCGCACCGCGGCCAGCGCCTGCCCCAGCGCGTCGACGCCGCGCCGCTCGACGAACGCGCCCCTGGCGTCGTGCTGACCGATCGCCCGCAGCCGCTCCAGCGCCGGCGCCAGTGAGCCATCGGCCATCGTCGCCATCTGCTCGCCGGCGACGAACCGGCCGACCACCGCCGCCCGCACGCCCCGCGCGTCACCGCGCTCCATCAGCTCGATCAACGCATCGCCACCGCGCCGCTTGCCCGCGCGCGGCAGGCCGAGCAGATCCGGCCGCACCACCGTCGCGCCCGAGGCGCGCACGAAGCGCACCGCCTCGGTGACGGCGATGCGGCGGTGGCCACCCTCGGTGCGGGTGACCTCCAGCCGACCGGCGTCGGCCCAGCGCTTGAGCGAGGACTCGCTGACGCCGATGGCGTCGGCCAGATCGCGCGGAGTGAGCAGCGGCTTCATGTGGACGATCTGGCGTAGCACTGTAGGGAAATCTCGGCAACAAAATCTGTCAATTCGTTCTTGAGTTCGTGCTAAATCGGTCACAGAGTGAACGACATGAACGAATCAGCGACGTTCACGAACGACGACCGACGCTTCGTCTACAACGTCGCCCGCCGCATCGTCCGCGACGAGGACGCCGCCGCCGACGTGACCCAGGACGCCATGCTCCTGGCCTTCCGCTTCCGCGACCGCTACCGCGGTGACGCCCGCTACCACACCTGGCTCTATCGCATCGCCGCCACCGCGGCGATCACCCACCTGCGCCGCTGCCGACGCCGCAGGCTCGATCGAACCGTCGGCCTGGCGGCGGTGGCCGAGGTCCGCGAGCCAGCCGCGACCCCCGAGGAGCACCTGGCGGTGGCCGAGGTCGCGGAGCGGACGTGGATCGAGTTGGCCGCGCTCGACGTCCGCTACGCCGACGTGCTCCGCCTCCGCTTCGTCGACGAACTGTCCGAGGTCGAGGTCGCCCGCGCCCTCGGCCTGTCGCTGCCCACGGTGAAGATCCGCACCCACCGGGGACGACACGCTCTCCGCGCCGCAATGGCCTGAGCCGAGCGGAACAGAACAGGAGCCTGTCCTTCGCCTGTTGCCTGTCCGGCTTCATGTCACACTTGTGGACGATGCACCCGACCGAAACCCGTCGCGCGGCGGCGCGTGACTCGGCGATCATGACCAAGTTGCTGGCCGTCCTGCTGCTCGTGGTGGCGGCGGCGCTGGTGTTCACGGTCCTGCGCCAGCGCGCCGCCAAGCCTGAACTCGTCTACGAGCCGCGGGCCGTGACGCTGCCCTCGGGTGATCTCGGCGCCGACGAGAAGGCACGGATCGCCGTGTTCGAGACGGTCTCGCCGTCGGTCGTGCATATCACCAACATCTCGGTGCGGCGCTCCGACTTCACCATGGACGTCACCGAGATCCCGCGCGGCACCGGTAGCGGCTTCGTCTGGGACGAGCAGGGTCACATCGTCACCAACTTCCACGTGGTCGATGGCGCCGACACCGCGCGCGTCACCTTCTCCGACGGCAGCACCTACGACGGCAAGGTGCTGGGCGCCGCGCCCGACAAGGACCTGGCCGTGGTCCGGATCGAAGCGCCGCCCTCGAAGCTGCGCAAGATCGCGCTCGGCGACTCGGCCGAGTTGCGGGTCGGCCAGAGCGTGCTCGCCATCGGCAACCCGTTCGGTCTCGCTCAGACCCTGACCACCGGCGTGATCAGCGGCCTTGGCCGCGAGATCAAGAGCCAGACCCAGCGCACCATCTACGACGTGATCCAGACCGACGCGCCGATCAACCCCGGCAACAGCGGCGGGCCGCTGCTCGACAGCCACGGCCGCTTGATCGGCGTCAACACCGCCATCTACAGCCCGTCGGGCGCGTCGGCCGGCATCGGCTTCGCGGTGCCCGTGTCGACGGTGAACCGGATGATCCCGCAGATCCTCCAGTACAAGCGCATCGTGAAGCCGGTCATGGGCGTGAACCTGGCCAGCGATCAGGTCGCCAAGCAGCTCAACGTCAAGGGGGTCATCGTCCAGAGCGCCGTGCCCGGCGGCCCGGCCGCGAAACACGGCCTGGTCGGCATGACTCGCAGCCCCGGTGGTGGCTGGGTGCTGGGCGATGTGCTGGTCGCCATCGATGGCGTGGCCGTCACCCGCGCCGACGATCTGTTCCAGGTGCTCGACAAGCGCAAGATCGGCGACGAGGTGACCCTCGACGTCGTCAACGCGGGTCGCAGCCGGAAGGTGACCCTGGCTCTCGTGGCCGCGCCCTGATGAAACCGGCGGCGTGCTCGGTGGTGGTCGTGGCCGTCGTCGGCCTCGTCCTCGGGCTCGGGGGGTGCAGCCCCGACACCGGCACCTACGTGCAGGCGCTCGACGCCTACTGCACCGCCACGGTCAACACCCAGGCCGGCACCCGCGTTCTCGACGTCGAGACCGACTACCTGCCGCACGTGGTCACCTGTGAGAACGGCAGCGCCGACCAGGCCGCCCTCGAGGCCCAGGCCATCGCCGCGCGCAGCTACCTCTACTACCGCCTCGATCGCACCGGCGACATCGGTGACGGCCAGAGCGATCAGGTCTACACCTGTGCCCGCGCGCCGGGCGCACAACACGTGGCGGCGGCGGCCGACACCGCCGGCATCGTGCTGCGTTACCCACCCGCCACCGCGGCCACCCAGGTGGCCGCGTTCTACGTCGCCGGCGCCTTGCCCGATCCCACGACGTGCCACGGCGGCGCCAGCGATCCCACCAACACCGAGCGCTACGTCACCTACAACGCCGGCCGCTCGGGCGCCGACGTCATCCAGACCACGCTCGGCTTCGTCAGCCCCACCAACTACGCCAACCGCGGTTGCATGTCGCAGAACGGCTCCGACTGCCTGTCGGAGCAGGGCCGCACGTTCGACGAGATCCTGCGCTTCTATTACGGTGAGGACATCGTCATCGAGCAGGCCACCGGGCCGTGTGTGCCCGAGTTGATGGGGCCCGATGCGGGCGTGGGTGATGAGGATGCCGGGGATCCGGCAGATGGTGATCTCGGAGGCGGGTGTTGCGGGGCGAGCGGGCGAGCACCGTCGGGGTCTGCCCTTGCCCTTGGCCTTGCCGTTGCCCTTGCCCTTCTCCGATCTCGGGCCCCCGATCGCAGAAGGGCAAGGGCAAGGGCAAGGGCAAGGTAAGCTGGTCTCGATGTCGAAGTCCGACGCGCTCGCGCACCGGGTCAGTACCCTGTTCTTTCATGGGCTCTCGCGCGCCGGCCGGCTCCACCCGCACAGCGATCCTCGTCGCCACCGTGTCGAGCTCACCCGCGACCTCCGATACATCACCCACAGCACCGCTGCCACCGACGCGCACGTGCTCGACGTCTACAAGCCGACCGGGCGGCCGGGCCCGCTGCCCATCGTCTTCTACGTCCACGGCGGCGCCTTCCAGATCCTCTCGAAGGACACCCACTGGCTGATGGGCCTGGCCTTCGCCCGTCACGGCTACCTGGTCATCAACATCTCGTACCGGCTGGCGCCCAGGCACCCGTTCCCCGCTGCCATCGACGACACCTGTCAGGCCTGGTTGTGGCTCCTGCGCGAGGCCGAGCGGCTGGGCGGCGACCTGTCGCGGGTCGCCGTCGCCGGCGAGTCGGCGGGTGGCAACCTGGTCACCGCGCTCACCTTGGCCGCGTGTCAGCGCCGCGACGAGCCCTACGCGCGCGCGGTCTTCGACGCCGGCGTGGTGCCGCGCGCCACCCTGCCGTTCTGCGCGCTGCTCGAGGTGTCGCGGCCCGAGCGCTTCGCCCGCCGGCGCATGCCGTCGTGGGTGCACGGAATGCTACGCGGCACCTCGACGTCCTATCTCCATGACGTGGAGACGGGCAACGTCCGCGACCTCGCCGACCCGCTCGTGGTCTTCGAGCGTGGCGACCGCCTCGACCGGCCGCTGCCGCCGTTCTTTGCCCCGGTCGGCACCAAGGACCCGTTGCTCGACGACACCCGGCGGCTTGAAAAGGCGCTCACCTCTCTCGGTGTGCCCTGTGAAGCGCGGTATTACCCGGGCGGCATCCATGCCTTTCACGCACTGGTCTGGCAACCGCGCGCCAAGCATTGCTGGCGCGATGCGCTTGCCTTCCTCGACCGCCACACGCGCCCCTGACGTCGAGCATCCGTGAGCACCGGAAAGCTGGGCCTGTGGACCGCGGCCGCCATCGTGGTGGCCAACATGATCGGCACCGGAATCTTCGGATCGAGCGGCTACCAGGCCGCCGACCTGCACGACGGCGGCACCATGCTGGTGGCGTGGACGCTGGGTGGGCTGCTCGCCTTGGCCGGCGCCACCGCCTACGGCGAGCTCGGCGCGATGATGCCGCGCGCGGGCGGCGAGTACGTCTACTTGCGCGAGGCCTATCACCCTGCCGTCGGCGCGATGTCGGGGTGGGTCTCGCTCTTCGCCGGCTTCTCCGCGCCCATCGCCGTCTCGGCGCTGCTGTTCGGCAAGTACGCGGGCGTGGTCTGGCCGGCGCTGGGAGGCGCCGCCGAGGCCAAGGCCATCGCGTGCGCCCTCATCCTGGCCATGACCGCGATGCACGCCTTCGACACGGTGATCGGCGGTCGCGTGCAGGCCGCGCTCACCCTCGGCAAGGTGCTGCTCCTGGCCGGCTTCATCGGCGCCGGGCTCCTGTACGGCGAGGGCGACTGGCACCAGCTCTCGTCACGCCACGGCGGCTTCGACAACGTCTTCGGCGAGCCGTTCGCCATGTCGCTGTACTGGGTGATGGTGGCCTACGCCGGCTGGAACGCGGCGGCCTACATCGCGTCGGATCTCGAAGATCCGCAGCGCACGCTGCCACGCTCGCTCTTGCTCGGCACCGTCCTGGTGATGGTGCTCTACCTGCTCGCCAACGTGACCTTTCTCTATGCGCTCTCGCCCGAGATGCTGGCCGGCGTCGACGGCGGCGGCCCCATCGCCGAGGTTGGCGCCGCCACCGCCAAGGCCATGTTTGGCGCCCGCGTCGGCGAGCTCGTCGCGGCCATCATCGCGCTGGCGCTGGTGTCGTCGGTGAGCGCGATGGTGATGGCCGGCCCGCGGGTCTACGCGTCGATGGCCGAGGACGGCGCCCTGCCGCGCCTCCTGGCCCAGCGGACCCACCGCGGCGTGCCGGCCTACGCGGTCGCGGTCCAGGGCGCCCTGGCCTGCGCTTTCGTGCTGGTCGGCGAGCTCAAGCCGCTCGTCCAGTACATCGGCTTCACCCTGTCGATCTTCGCCGCGCTCGCCGTCGGCGCGGTGGTGGTGCTGCGGTTTCGCCGGCCCGACGCGCCGCGCCCTTACCGGGCCTCGCTCTACCCGATCACGCCGATCCTGTTCGTGGCGGTGTCGGCGTGGGCGGCGTTCGTGCAGATCCGCTGGAACCCCTACAACGCCCTGTTCGGCGGCGGCACGATCCTCGCCGGGCTCCTCGTGTATCTGATCACGTCGCCACGTTCGACACCCGTGTCACACTGACCGCGTGTCCTGGCGTGGGCCCGTCGCGCTGCTCGTGTCCATCACCGCCGCTGGCGCCGCCTCCGCTGTCGTGGCCGCGATCGCCGTGGCCGAGCCGGCGGCACCGCCACTGGTGTGGGCCGAACCCGATCCGGCGACGGTGATCGGTCACTGGCGCGGTCCGGCGACCTGGCGGGCCTGCGGAGACGGCGGTGCGGCCCGGGTGACCCTCGACGTCCACCGCGATGGCTCGGGCTACGCCGTCGACCTCGCCGCCGTGCTCGACGGCCTGGGCCGGACCAGCCTGGTCCCGGCGGCGGCGCAGCGGCTGGAGATGAAACGCGACGATCTGCGCATCGAATGGCGCACCGGCAAGCACAACAAGGCCACGCTCACGATCCAGTTCGGCCAGTCCGGATCGGGCTGCACCGGCACGTTGCGGCTCACCCGCGACGCCACCGGCGCGCCGGCCTGCGATCGCCTGGCCGCGCTCGCTCGCATCGCCAGCACGTGCGATGGCGCCACCCCGGTCACGATCAGCGACGCCGATCGGCTGGTCATCGCCGGCGCGAATCGCGCCGGCCGCGCGCGCACCGCGGCGGCGCGGCTGTGCACGCAGCACGCCGCGCCGGTCGAGACCGCGCTGATCGAGGCCGGCTGCGTCCCCGCGCCCACCGACGGCAGCGCGCCGGGCGTACGCGTGGTCGAGTGTGACGCGCTGGTCGCCGCGGTGTCGCGCCTCATGCGATGCGACAGGGTGCCCGTCGACGTGAAGCAGCGCCTGCACGCGGGCATGCAGCGGGTCTCGCGCTGGGCCACGGTCACGCCCGGCGACGACGAGGCCGAGAATCGGGCCCGCGCCGCCGCCACCTGCGAGGCCGCCCGCGTCGACCTCGAGGACACCATGTCGTTCGTCCATTGCGGCCCATGAGGCGCCGTACATCATCTCGAGGTCGCAACGCGGCCGAGCGGGTGCGGGCCGGCGCCTTCCGGCGGGCGAGCAGATCGCCGCTGCGATCTGGTACTGCGACCTGCGGGGCTTCAGGCGGCGCCGGTCGAG
>SXJR01000489.1 GCA_005779305.1 Myxococcales bacterium | reverse complement strand
GACGTCGCCGCCTTCCGCTTCTCGTCGGTCAAGAGCAGCGATGCCGGCAAGAAGGCCGGCCGCGGCCCGCGCGCTCGGCCAGGCGCCGCGCTCGCTCCAGCGCCACCTGCGCGACGCCGGCACCTCGTTCCAGCGCGAGCTCGACGCCGCCCGCGTGCGCGTCGCCCAGCGTCTGCTCGAGACCTCGCGCGCCTCGCTCACCGAGATCGCCCTCGACGTCGGCTGCGCGTCACCCCAGCACTTCAGCGCGCTCTTCCGCCGCGTCACCGGACAGACGCCCAGCGCGTGGCGGACGAGCCGGAGCGGCGCGACGGCTCAGTCGCAGGTGAAGCGATAGACCGTCTCGACCACGTTGCTGCCGTCGCCGAACACGTCGTCGCGTTCGCGCACCGGCGCGCCGTTGTCGAGCCGCTCCGTGTCCACTCGCCGGATCAAGCGGGGCTCGCCGCCGATCGTCTCCGGCAGCTGCCACGTCTCCTTGCGCAGCGGGCGCCCGGTCGCGTCGAGCACGTGGTTCCACTGCGTCTCGGGGCTGAAGTCGCAGTTCGCGTCCTCGATCTCGTTCATCCAGCCGTCGCCCCGTGTCGTCGTCCGCTTGGTGCACCGGCTGTCGTTGAACTCCCACGTGATCTCGGTCGCGGGGTCGGGACGCCTGATCAGGATCATCGACGTGTGGCCATCGCCCCAGGTTCGATCGCGCGTGGTCAGCTCGTCTCCCTCGTAGATCTCGTAGGTCCAGGTCTCGCGGTAGTCGAACCGGTCTTCGCGCTCCATGTCGACGGTCTCGGTGACCACGCGGTCGCCCATCAGGGTTCGATCGAGCCGGTACCCGATGAACTCGTCACTGGCGAACTCCAGGTGCACCAGCGTATCGCCGGCGTAACGCGAGCGCTGGTGACCGCGCGAGACGCCAGCCTCGAAATGCTCCCAGAACGTCACGTGGTGGAGATCGTCGTACTCGTACACCGTGCGGACGTCGCCTCGGGTGGACTCACACGGCCAGAGGTCGGCCGCTGGATCGGGATCGGGATCGACGCAGGCGGTGAGCGACGAGGCGATGGTCAGCAGGCCAGCCAGCTTCTTCATGGTCGGACCATCGAAGCACCCTCCATGCCAATGTACTGACTCGTGATTCAGGCCATATAGACTCCTCTGACGCGGCGCGTGGTCAGCAGAGCGGTCATGACAGCCGACCTCGTGGCAACGCGCGGCAACTCGTCGTCGTGCCTGACGCGGGGCGTGGCGTCCTGCGGGTTCAGCCGGCGAGCAGCTCGATGGTCGCGCGCGACGGCACGAAGAAGTAACCGCCGCCGCGCGGGATCACGAAGCGAGGCAAGGGCGGCGTGCGCAGCCGAGCCGGCTCGTGAGGGATCGTGAAGGTGCTGTCGCCGGGGCCGGTGATCGGATCGGGCTCCTGGTAGATGCCGTGGAAGCCAGGGTTGTTGTTCCAGATCTGCTGCACGAACTCGAAGCCCTTGGCGATGCTGGACTGCAGGCACACGAACAGGAGGCCCATGGGGTACTCGCTGACGTCGCCCTTCATGGCCTGGTCGATCGTTGGCAGGTCCCCGTACGCGCGACCGCGGCGCAGGATGCGGTGGCGCATGACCACCTTCCACGAGTCGCTGGCGTCGCCGCCGCGTTCGTCGCGCGGGTTGGCGCGGCGGACGTGCGACGCGATCGGGCACTTGACGCCGCCCGCGTCGGCGCCGTAGGCGAACTCGTTGATCTCGTCGGGCTTCATCTTCTCGCCTGGCGCGTCTGGGCGCAGCAGCACCGAGTTGCCGTTGGTCCAGCGACCCATGGCGCGCGCGGCCAGCCAGTGGGTGGCCTCCTCGATCGAGGACGGGATCCCGGCGACGCCTTGCCAGTCGCGCGCCAGCTTGCCGAACGTCTCCCAGAAACCCTTCACGTCCTGCTCGAGCTTGCGGAACACCAGGAAGGTGCCGTTCTTGCCGACGTCGAAGCCGGCGCTGTCGTCGGGCTCGACGTCGAAGGCCGGACTCTTGGGTACCTGTCCGTACTGGTTGCGGTAGCCGAGCAGGATCTCACCGGCGGCGATCTCGTTGTTGGGCGAGGGCGCCACGCCGCCGCGCGCCGGCTGGCCCTTGACCGCCGGCTGCGAGAGCCCATCGGCGAACCCGAACGGCTCGCGCTCCTTCCACTCCCCGCTCATCTCGGTGCGGATCGCGGTGCCGCCGTGCTCGGCCAGGCGTTTGCGCTGGGCGTCGTCGATGGCGATGACGTCCTGGCGGCTCGCGCCGTAGAGCATGATCATCGCGTCGCAGTCCCGTAGGTCCATGCCGCCCCGCTCTTCGTCGAGCCAGTCGGTGGGCATGGGTTTGTTCTCCTCGATGAGGATCAAGTTCTCGGGATCGGGAATCAGCTCCTTCTGGGTCTCGGCCAGCGTGATGCGGTCGCCGAGCACGCGGGCGCGCCGCTCCATCCCGGCCTTGGCCTCGTCGGGGAAACGCTTGAGCACCTGCTCGTCGAGGCCGAGCGCGCGCAGGCCGCGGGTGGTGAACGCGAGCTGCAGCCGGCCGGGCAGGGTGCGGTCGCCGCCGGCGGGCAGCGTCGTGGCGGTAGGGCCCTTCATGTAGGCGACGTCGGCGCTCACCGCCCGCAGCCAGGCGCGGGCGCGGCCGGGATCGGGCTTCGAGTCGGGCGGCTCGTACGTTCGCGGCAGCTTCACGAACAGGAACCCCGCGTAGGGGAAGTCGCGGGCCCAGCCGCGGAACACCAGCGCCTGGATCTGCTCGAGGTCGCGCTCGCTGAGCGCGTCGGGGACGGTGCTCGGATCGATGGTCTTCACGGTGGCTCCGGTCAGATCTTCTGCAGCCAGGCTTGGAGGGCGGCGGGTTCGAGGTCGCGCACGGCGCCGCGGTGGACCACGATGTCGTCGTTGACGTTCTGGACGCTCGACCGGCGGACCCCGCTCCACCAGACCTGCGAGGGGATCTGGCGGTCGCGGGCCCACTGCTTGAACGTCTCCTCGTCGTCGGCGCCCTGGTCGAGGAGGTTCTTGGTGCGCGGGTAGCCCTCGGTGTTGGACCAGACCGCGGTCAGGCCGCCCGACGCGCGATCGACGAACTCGCCCAGGTAGCTGTCCCAGCTGAAGTCGTAGTTGGAGAAGAACAGGAGGCGGTGGCGCTTCACCGGCGGGTCCTCGCGCGGATCCTTCAGGATGACCCAGCGCGCGAAATGGATGCTGGCGATCCCGCCCAGCTCGCCGTGCACGAACCAGATCCGGGCCAGCTGATCGATGGCGAAGAGCACCACCCGCTGCGTGAAGTAGCGGAAGAAGCCGGGCTTGAGATCGACCAGGTGGGTGAGCTGGTTCTGGACGATGCGGTCCTCGGCGGCGATCAGATCCGGCATGCCGTGGACGGCGCGGTTGGCCGTGTCGGGCTTGTCGGCCTTCTCGTGCTTGCGCAGCGTCAGGTACCACCACACGGTGATGACCACGAGCGGCGTGAACAGGAGCAGCAGCACGGCCACACCGAGGAGGATCAGCGTCGACCACTTGCGCAGCCAGAAACCGACGCCGCGCACCGGCGCCGGCTCGAGATCCCCGTCCTCGAGCGAGGCCGGCTTCGAGTCGATGTGGGCCCGGATGGCGCGGTAGAGCTGGGCCGGCGCCATCGCCGAGTACTTCTTGCGATCGCTGTCGAGGAAGGCGCGGATCTCCTGGTGGACGCGGCCGGCGGCGTTCACGCGGCTCCTGGGGATACCGCGGTAGCCGCTGTAGAACGCCTCGGCGCGGATCGAGTGCTCGAGCATCCACGCCACCCACGCCTCCTCGTTGGCCATCCCCGGGTAGGCCTTGCACTGGCCGAACACCTGGTCGAAGTCGAGGTGGTGATCGCCGGCATTGGCCTTGCGGACCGCCTTGCGCAGGTAGTCGCGCGGCTTGCCGTCGTGGTTGCACTCCCAGAGCAGGAGCGGCGGCAACGGGTTGGACGGCACCTTGGGTTTGCCGTTGGCGTCGGTGTCGTCGACGATCACGAAGCGCATGAAGTGCGTGTCGTCGAGGTGATCGGGGCGGAAGACGGTGTTGTGGACCGCCTCGCCGCTGGCGTGGAGCACGGCCTTGCCGAGCTCCACACGCCTGGGGTCGGTGTTCTGGCCCACGACATCGATGCCGATGGTCCTGAGGGTCTCCCGCAACGTAGCGAGTTTGACGTCTCCGTCAATTTCGGCGGCCACCGTGAGGGCGCGCGAGGCGTAGGTGGTTGGATCGAACAAGGCCAGCGTCCTCCTGATCAGGGCGCGCTAACGACTCGCACCGGGTGGCATCGCGCGCCCTCACGGTGGCCGTCGGGCTCCGCGACCGAGGCGGCGATGGGGACCGAGCAAATGGGCGGCATCTGCGATGCTACGGAATCCTCGCATGATCGGCCGCGCCTCGGCCAGCGCTGCGCCGGCGTTCGCTGCCGTGCCGCCTGCCTACGGGGCGGCCCCGGGTTCTGCCGCCAGCGCCGCGGCGGCGGCCGCGGTGAGCAGGATCTCGCCAACCCGCGCCGTGTCCTCGCCGAGCTTGCTGGCGGCGTTGACCTCGGCGCCGTAGACGTCGTGGTCGCCGATGAGAAGCACGCGGCCGTGGCCGATGCCGACGCACAGCAGGATCGCATCCTCGTCGCGGCGGCCGACGTTGGCCTGGTCGCACGCCGCCATCATGGCGCGAGCGCAGGTCATCGCAGCGCTGGTGGTGCGGAACAACACCAGGAAGCTGTCGGCCTCGCTCTTGACCAGGATGCCGCCGTGCGCGGTGACGATCGGTGCGAGCAGCCGGTGCTGCTCGCGGATGATCTGCAGGAAGTGCAGGATGCCGAACTCGACGACCCGGCGCGAGAAGCCGGCGAGGTCGGTGAACATCACCGCCCGGGTCTCGCCGAACCGGGCCCAGATGCGACGGTCGATCTCGTCGCGATCGGCGCCCGCATCGCCGCGCTCGTCGATGAGCCGCCACAGATGCTCGCTGCTGCGCTCGATGTCCGGGTCCGGGGTGTCGGTCATGGGCCCGACCCAACTTTCGCATGGATCGTCGGCACCGCGAGAGCAGCGAGGTGCTCGGCGATGACGCTCGACTCCACGCCGGCGTCGAGAGCGAGCTGTCGACCGCGGCCGGCGACGTGCCCTCGCCGCTGGCGTCGATCGAGCGGAACGGGGTCTCCGTGTCGATCACCGAGACCTTCTCGTCGTGGACGCTGAAGTTGCCGGTGTGCGCGTCACCGTGGACCACGGTGGCGTCGAGCTCGCCTTCCCGGGAGTGGCGCCATTCCCGAGCACCTGGGACTCCAGGAGTCTGGCCCCGCGCGCTAACGACTCGCGCCGGGTAGCAACATGGCGAGCATCGTGCCGGGTCTGCGGACGCCTTGCCGGCTCATCCCCTGGACCGCGGTGTCGCACAGGGCCGCGCCTTCATCGCCGCCGATCAGCGCTCCCAGGCGATTGCGGGCGGCGTGGGCGAACAGGTGGGTCTCGGTGTCTTCGAACGCGTCCACCGCTTCGCGAAACGACGCGATCGCGTGGTCATGGTGACCATCGAGCTCCGCGACCGAGGCGGCGATGAGGATCGAGCAAGCGCGCATGAGCGGCATCTGCGAGCGCCGGAGTCGGCGCATGATGCGGCGCGCCTCGGCCAGCGCGGTGCGCCGGCGATCGCTGTCCGGGGCCGCCTGGGCGGCACAGGCCAGGGCGTGGCGCGCGATCGTGGCGCGCAAGAGCAGATCGAAGATGGGCGCGCGATCGAGCATGGCCCGGCGCACCGGGCCCAGCTCGGCGGCCAGGAGCGGGGTCGCGCTCTCGGGATCACCGCGGTACAGGGCCAGATCGACGCGTGAGCACAGCGCCAGCATGTGCTGGAGCTGCTTCTGGCCGGTGGGTGAGGTCCACGACGCCAGCGCGTCGACGATCTCGCCCTCGATGTCGTCGGGATCGAGGCGGGCCAGCCACGCCATCGGGAAGCCGCACCGGAGCGTCACCGCCGTGTAACGGTTGCCGGTGCGGGTCGCGCTCTGCACCATCGCCGGCACCCGGCGCGACAGCTCGTTGACCTCGCCCAGGTAGTAGAGGCTGAAGCAGCAGAACATGCTGACGGTGTCGAGCTCGAAGCCGGCGCGGCCGACGACGGCGCGGTAGAGCGTGATGGCCTCGGTGAAGGTCTCGTACGACGACCTCCACTTGTTGTGGAGCAGCAGGTCGAGCATGCCGCGGGTGGTGAGGAGCTGGGCCTGGGCCTGGGCGTTGCCGAAGGCCGCGGTCATCTGCTCGAGGCGGGCGAGCAGGCGCTGCGAGCGCTTGGACGACATCATCGCCGCCAGCCAATCGGCTTCGAGGGCGATCGCGCGCGACACCCGCCACGGCTCGCCCAGCTTGAGAGCGGCGTGGAGGAAGCGGGCCGCGAAGTCGGCGGAGCGGAACGGATCGACCATGGCCAGACCGAACGAGGTGCCCTCGCACACGTCGACCCGGGTCAGCTCGGCCTGGCTGCACTCGGTGATCGGGCGCGGCTTGAAGCCGAGGCCGCGCAGGCGCAGCCACGCCCGGCGCGCCAGCATCGAGGCCAGCGCCCGCAGCGGGGTGCGCGGCAAGGACAGCCCGACGCCGGAGAGGACGGCGCGGGTCATGTCCATGCCCTCGCTGATGTAGCCCGATTGCAGGAGCTGCTCGGCGGCGCGGCGGCGCAGCTCGAGTTTGCCCGATTCGTCGGCGCCCTCGGCCGCGGCCAGAAACTGATCGGCGGCCTCGCGCGGACGGCCGGCGTCGGCGAGCGCGTTGGCGAGCTGGCCGCGCAGCGCGCGCTGTTCGTCGGGATTCCAGGCCGGGCTGTCGAGCGCCATCTGGTAACAGCGGGCGGCGCGGTCGAAGTCGAGCTTGGCGCGGGCCTCGTCGCCGGCGCGGCGGGCGAAGCCGGCGGCGCGGGCCAGCTCGCCGGCGCCGTACCAGTGACGGGCGAGCTGCTCGGCGGTGCCACGAGCGGCGAGCGCGGTGGCCAGCGCGCGGTGGTGGCGAGCGCGCCGCTCGGCTGGCAGGACCGCGAGCAAGGTCTCGCGGATGCGATCGTGATAGGGCTCGATGGTGTCGTCGGCCCGCGCGCCGCTGGTGCGTACGAAGCGCTGGGCGCGCAAGTGGACGAGCTGGCGCTGCAGATCGGCGCTGGGCAGGTTGGAGGCCAGCGCCAGCGCGCGCTGCGGCACCGGCTCGCCGGCGACGGCGAGGATCTCGGCCAGGTGGCGGCCCTGCTCCCCGAGGTCGTCGATGCGCGCCGACAGCATGGCGTCGAGGCCCTTGCCGGCGATGTCGTCGATCGATCGGCCCTGGAGGTAACGGACCAGCTCCATCAGGAAGTACGGGTTGCCGGCCGACTCGCGCACCAGCCGCCGCGCGGTCTCGTCCTGGCCGGGGCCGAGCTGGGCCAGCACCAGGTCCATGGCCACCGTCGGATCGAGCGGGCCGAGCTCGATCGTCACCTGCTCGGCGTCGAAGCGGCGGGCGAGCTGCTGCACCGGGCCGGAACCGTCGACGCGGGTGGAGAGCAGGAGCAGGAGGCGTGGCGGATCGGGCGCGCGCATGAGATCGGCGAGCAGCGTGGTGGTGTCGCGGTCCACCCACTGCATGTCGTCGAGGAAGAAGATCACGCGCCGGCGCTCGGTCAGCCGCTGCAAGGTCTCGCGCAGTGCCGCGAAGGCGTGGGTGCGCAGCTCCTGGGGATCGGCGACGGTGCGGGTGCGCGGCGCGTCGGCGATGGCGGGGACGCGGCCCAGCACCGGGAACAGTGCCGGCAACAGACACGCGTCGGTGGGCAGGAGGGCCTGGGCCTCGTCGGCCGGTAGCTCCAGCCACCAGCTCGACAGCTCGTCGATGAGATCGTCGATGGCCTTGTACGGGACGTCCTCGCGATCGAAGCAGCGGCCGCGCAGGACCACCATGTCCTCGTGCGAGGCCCGGGCCCGCTCGAAGAAGCGCCCCACCAGCGCGCTCTTGCCCATGCCCGACGGAGCCCGCACGATCGCGACCGCGGCCCGGCCCTCGCCGACGTGCGCGAAGGCGCCGTCGAGCTTGTCGAGCTCGGCGTCTCGGCCGGCGAAGCCGCCGTCGCGGGACCTGGACAGGCTCGACAGGCTGCGCTCGTCCTCGAGGCCGAGCCGGGTCATGAGCGCGCGGCCCGATGGCCGGGCTGCCGGATCGCGATCGAGCAGTTGCTTGCACAGCTCGTCGAGATCCTCGGGGATGTCGGTGGCGAGATCCGACGGCGCGGGCGCGTTCTTGGTCTGCTTGTCGAGCACGACCCGGGCCGGCGAGCCGTCGAACGGCAGCTTGCCGGTCAGGGCCTGGAAGATGACCACCCCGACCGCGTACCAGTCGGCGGACGGGCTCAGCGACGAGTCGGCCGCACATTGCTCGGGTGCCATGTACGCGACCGTGCCCACGATCGATCCCGACTCGTAGCCCTTCCGCCGCTCGAGCTCGGCGACCAGCCCGAAGTCGAGCAAGACGACACGCCCCTCGCTGGTGACGCGGATGTTGGGCGGCTTGACGTCGCGGTGGATCTTGCCGGCGGCGTGGAGCGCGTGCAGGCCGCGCGCGAGCTGGGGCAGGGCCAGGCGCAGCCTGGCGACGTCGCACGCGCACGGCACCTTGGTCGGCGAGCGCCCGGGGAAGCCGGCGATCGGCGCCGGATCGGTGTCGCTGCGCGCGCGGCTCCCAAGCTGCTCTACGGGGGCGCCGACCAGCGCGGCAGCGTTGGCGGGTAAGCCCGGGGAAGTCGGCGGCAGGTCGTCGGCGGTGGCGGCCATCCCCCAGTCGGCGCTCGGCGAGTCGTGCGGCCGGTTCCACAGGTAGGCGAGCAGATCGTCGCCGTCGAGCAGCTCCATCGTGAAGAAGCACGCGCCGCTGTCGACGACGAGATCGTAGAGCGCGACCAGGTTGGGATGCGACAGATCGGCGAGGCCACGGAACTCGCGTTTGAGCTGATAGACCTTCTCGACGTCGGGGTTGGAGATGGTCTTGAGGGCGACGCGCTGACCGCGCTCGTGATCCTCCGCTTCATAGACCACGCCCATGCCGCCCGCACCGATGCGGCGGACCACCTGGTATCTCCCCGTGGCGAGCGCGCCCTCGAGCACTCAGTAAGAATCGTACACGGTCCGAGATCGCTGCGCAGTGTTTATCGGCGGTTATCCGCCCCGGAGAGCCCGGGCGAGCTGACTCACCGGGTACACGACCGCGCGGATGCCGTTGCGCGCACCTGTAGGGTGGTACTTGCGCCCGTTCCTGAACATCGAGATCTTCAGCGCCTTGCCATCGGACGGCAGACGTTGGACCAGCCTCAGCGTGGCCAGCGCGATCCAGTCGCCACCCCGCTTGCCCTCGATGGTGAACACGGCGGTCTTGGCGGCGATGTCGGCCTCGAGGCGCGCCAGCCGGTTCTCGCCGGCGCCCACGGTGGTGCGCGGCGGCCGCGCCCGCAGCGTGACGCAGCCGAAATCGGCCACGCGCCACGGCGTCACCGACGAGTACTCGTTGACGAGGTAATCCTCGGTCTTGACGTTCTTCATCGTGAACGGCAGCGACAGGAACGACGTGAAGGTGCCGAACACCAGATCTTGATCGCCGACGGTGAGATCGTCGGTGAAGGTCTCCTGACAGCGCACCGAGAAGCCGAGCACGTCCTTGCCCGTCGAGTTCTCCTTGCCGAGGCCGCCCGAGATGCGCGCGATCGCGGGCCCGCTCAGGCGGCGACCGGCGCCCTGATCGATGCCGGTGAGCTCGGCCTTGCACACCGCGCCGTCGAAGTGGATCGGTCGCTTGCCGGTGATCAGCGCCCACAAGAAGATCACGGGCGCGAGCGCGACGCCGAACACCATCCCGATCAAGAACAGGAACCCGAGCACCACCCTCATCGGGGAATATCGTATCAGAAGCGCAGCGACGCGCTGATCGTGGCGCCGCCGGTCGTCGGCGCTGGCTGGATCTCGACGCCATCGGGCTCGAGCGCGAAGGTGAGCACGGCGGCGATCGCGGCGGCGCCGGCCACGCCCAGGCCGATGTTGGCGAACAGCGCCTGACGCTGGCCGCGATCGCGGACGGCTTCCGCTTCGTCGAAGCTGTGCTGATCGCTGGCCAGGTTGAGCGCGGCCAGCTCGTCCTCGGTCTGGCCGACCTTCCACGCGAAGAATCCGCCGGCGCCGGCGGCGGCCAGCGCGGCGCCGGTCCACACCGGCCAGCGCACGATCGTGGGCCAGCCGCGGCGGCGCGGCGTGGGGGCGACGTCGCGCACGATCGGGCCAGCGCCGTCGCCGGTGGGCGTGACGCCGGCGGTGCCGGTGACGTTGCGGCGCGACAGCTCGTTGCCGCGGGTGTCGACGACCGCGATCGCGACCTCGACCGACGCGGCGTCGGCGGCGGGCAGGATGGCCTTGGGGCCAGTGACCGCGACCTCGGAGGCGTCGCCGAGGCGCAGCCTCATGCCGGCGATCATCGACAGCGGGTCGTGCGCCGACAGCGTGATCTCGACCCGATCGCGGGTGCGGGTGACCGCGACGTCGACGGCGAAGCGCCCGAGCTTCTCGGCCTCGGTGCGGGCCTCTCCGAACGGAGCCATGAGCTTGGGCGAGCTGCCGGTCGGCAGCGCGGCCTGGGCGTCGAGGATGATCCAGCGCAGGAAGGCGTCGCGCGCAGCTCTGGCGTCGCCGAGCGCGGCGGCGCTCTCGCCGGCAAGCCGGTAGGCGCGCCGCAGATCGGCGGGATCGAGCTGGCCTCCCTCGAGGGCCTGGGTGGTCAGCGTGCGCGCCTGGTCGTGGTCGATGTCGTCGATGGCCTGCTGGGCCTGGTCGAGCAAACCGCCGCCATCGGCGAACGCCGGCGACGCGGCCAGCAGCAGCACGAGCGCGAGTCGCTTCACCAGATCACCTTGCGCCGGACCTCGCCACCCGCCGGCACCTGGATCCGCAGGATCTTGGTCTTCCCGTCCTCGGCGACCGCCTTGATGGTGTGGTCACCGGCCGAGAGCCCCACGCCGGTGAGGGGCGTGACGCCCATCTTGCGACCATCGATGTAGATCGTCGCCCACGGCTTGGCGTCGATGAAGAGCTTGCCCGGCTTCGCCGCCGGCGGCCGCGGCGGCGCCGGCCGCTTCACGATCACCGGCTTCTCGGTCGCGGGCTTCTCGATCGCGACCGGCTCGACGTCGACGGCCGGCGCGCCGGCATCGATCTCGATCGCCACGACTTCGACCGCCACGACCTCGGTCGCGGGAACGGTCTCGGAGGCGGATCCGGCTGCGGCTGCGGATCCGGCTGCGGCTGCGGATCCGGCTGCGGCTGCGGATCCAGCTGCGGCTGCGGATCCGGTTGCGGCTGCGGATCCAGCTGCGGCTGCGGATCCAGCTGCGGCTGCGGATCCGGCTCTGGCTCCCGCCGCGCCGCCCGAGCTCACGATCCTCACGCCTGGCTCCTGCGTCCTCGTCCACCACAACACCGCGATCACGATCGCGCCCACCGTCAGGATCACCGCCGCCACGGCCTTCCACTTCTTCGGCGGAGTCTCCTCGAACCCGGCCACCACTGGCACCGGCACCTGGGGCGGCATGCTCGCCGGTCCCGGCGGCACCCCCAGCCCCGGAGCCGTCAACTGCGCCGGCGGCAACACGACCTCGATCTCCGGCGACGTGTCCAACGACGCCGCGGTCGCGCCCCGCCACTCGGCCACCGTCGGTACCGACGCGCGCGGTGGCGCGCGCTCGTCGCTCCCCTGTCGATCGGCCCCCTGTCGATCGGCGCGCGAGATCGACGGCTCGGTCTCCTCGGCGCGCAGGGGCAGACGCTCGACCGCGTCTTTCGTCGGCTGGAGCGGCTCGGTGTCGCCGCCGTCGTCGTCGAAGCGGCGATCGTTCTGGCGTACCTCGTTGCCGCAGCGCTCCCACACCACGTGTACGATCTGATCGGTGGCCGCCGGGTGCGATGGTGCCAGCGCCTCGAGCACGGCGCGGCGCAGCTCGGCCGCCGTGGCCAGGCGGGCGTTGCGATCGACGCGCAGCACCTGCGCGATCACCCCGTCGAGGCGGGCGTGTTCCGGGCCCATCGAAGCCAGCTTGGGCACCTTGGCGTTGCGAATGCCGTCCACGGTGTCGGCGGGGCCGCCGCCGCCGAACAGGCGCTTGCCGGTGAGCAGCTCCCACAAGACCACGCCCAGCGCCCACACGTCGGTGCGCCGGTCGAGCGACTCGGCGGCCAGCTGCTCGGGCGACATGTACGTGAGCTTGCCCTTGACCTTGCCCTCCTCGGTCCGCTCGCTGATGCCGTCGTCGACCTTGGCGATGCCGAAGTCGAGCACCTTGACCACGCCGTCGACGGTGACGAAGAGGTTGTGCGGTGACACGTCGCGGTGGACCAGGCCGAGCAGGTTGCCATTGCCGTCGCGCTGCTCGTGCGCGTAGTGCAGGCCGTCGCAGGTCTGGGCGATCAACGCCACCGCGAGCGCCGGCGGCATCGGGCCGCCGTGCTTGAGCAGGTGCGAGAGCGGAGCACCGCGCAGGTACTCCATCGCGATGTAGTACTCGTCGCCGACCTCGCCCAGCTCGAACACGCTGCACACGTTGGCGTGCGACAGCCGCGCCGCCACCCGCGCCTCGGTCATCAGCATCTTCAGGAACGACGGGTTCTCGGCCAGCTCGGGCAGCACGCGCTTGATCACCATCGGCTTGACGAAGCCCCCCGGCGCCAGGAGCTGCGCCGCCCAGACCTCGGCCATGCCGCCGGCGGCCAGCCGTCCACACAGACGGTAGCGACCGAACATCACGTCCCGGGCGTTGGCGCGCTTGATCTGAGTCATGGCGCGACGGACTGGGCTACCAACCGAAGTGTGGGCAGACGCACCTCCACGCTACATGCTGCGAGGCCCCTGCCTGGCCTGGCAAGCGAAAATGATAGCAGGGGTCGGACCTGCTTCCGTCGGAGAAGAGACAGGGCGACAATAGCCGCGTGAGGCCTGGGGTTCCGCTGTGCGCCGCGGCAGTCGTTGCCGGACTCGCGACGCTCTCCGCGTGCAGCTTCGACTTCGGTTTCGACGGAACCCGCTACCGATGCGGCACCGATGGGCGTTGCCCGCCTGGCCAGATGTGCGTCGGCGGCGTGTGCACGCTCGAGCCCGACGCGCCCGATCCCGATGGCGGTCCGCCCGCCGGCGTGTGCGGCAACCTGACCTTGCTGCAGGACAGCTTCGACAGCGGCGGGCCGCAGCCGCTCTTCAACTCGTTCGCCGAGCCCGGCGCCACGCTCTCCGAGACCGGCGGTCAGCTCAACATCAACTTCAACGCCAATTCGGACTTCTACGCTGGCTACACGGCAGCGTACTTGTACGACTTCCACGACGCGGCGTTCGAGGTGGCGGTGGCCGAGGTCGGCGGGGTCAACACCATCATCGAGGTGCGCAACCACCTCGGCAACAGCGCGCAGCTCGTCCACGACAGCGGCGAGGTCTACGCCGGCATCTTCAACGTCGCCGGCTCAGGCACCCTGGCCCAGCGCGCCTGGAACCCGGCCGAACGCTTCTGGCGCATCCGCGAGGACGATGGCGAGATGGTCTGGGAGCTGTCGACCGATCGCCAGACCTGGAGCGAGCTGCACCGCCGTGCGCTGCCGTTTCCGGTCGATCACGTGCGTGGCCTGGTCTCGGGCGACGGCGGCATCCCGACCGCGTCGCGCATCCGCTTCGACGACGTCAACGTGGGCGCGCCCAACTCGGTCTTCTGTCCCGTCGATCAGCTCCGCGACGACTTCGCGACGTCGCCGCTCAGGCCGCCATGGGACCCGTACACCAACACCGGCTGCACCCTCACCGAGACCGGCGGCAACCTGGTGGCCACATGGACCAGCAGCACCGGCAACGTCTTCTGCGGCCTCAACTCGCTCAACCTGTGGGACCTGTCGCGGGGGACCGGCATCGTCGTCGACGGGACCGCCTTCCCGCGCATCGCCAACTTCGTCAGCTACATCCAGATCGACGAGGTCGGCAGCTCGACCGCCGATCGCCTCGAGACCTCGCTCGACGGCAACTCGCTCGAGTTTCGCGTGGTCGAGAACGACGCGATCGCGCGCAACCGGGTGCTCACCTTCGATCCGGTCGCGCACCGCTGGTGGCGGACCCGCGGCGAGACCAACATGATCGTCTTCGAGACCTCGCCCGACAGGTCGACCTGGACCGAGCAGCTCCGCGCCGACGTGCCGTTCCCGCTGTCGCCGATGGAGCTCAACATCGGCTTCGGCCACTACGCCAACATCACGCCGCCGGTGACGATCACGCTGGGCGGCATCAACGCGGACTGACGCGACGGCCTGGCCGGCGATCAGCGTCCGCCGATCAGCTTCTGCACCTCGCCCGACTCGAGCTGCTGCTCGAGGTTGTCGGCGCCGCCGATCAGAACCCCCTTCACGAAGACCATCGGGAAGGTCGGCCAGCCGGTCCACATCTTGAGCGCGGTTCGGCGCCGCCAGGTGTTCAGGTAGCTGCCGTACTCGAGGTAGTGGAACTCGACGCCCTTGGCCTTCAAGGCCTTGCGGGCGCGGCGCGGGTACGGATTCTGCTTCATCCCGACCACGACCACGTCGTGTTTGGCGATGGCAGCCTCGACCTCCTCGACGATGTCGCGGTGGCTATCGGAGACCTTGTCGCGGATCGTGGGGTGGATGCGTTCTTCGGGGAGGAGCTTACGCGTCATGTCCCGCACTCTAGCGCCACTCGCCGGCCTTGCACCCCACGTCGGGCCCGTCGATAGTCGGCCAATCATGAACGCCGAACTGGAGCGCCACGGCGGCTCGATCATCGCCGACGTGCTGGCCCGTCACGGAGTGAAGCACCTGTTCACGCTGTGCGGCGGTCACATCTCGCCCATCCTCACCGGCTGCGAGTCGCGCGGCATCAAGGTCGTCGATGTGCGCGACGAGGGCCACGCGGTCTTCGCCGCCGACGCCGCGGCCCGCATGACCGGCATCGTCGGCGTCGCCGCCGTCACCGCCGGCCCCGGGGTGACCAACACCATCACCGCGCTCAAGAACGCGCAGATGGCGCAGACCCCGTTGCTGCTGTTCGGCGGCGCCACCGCGACGCTGCTCAAGGGCCGCGGCTCGCTCCAGGACATCGACCAGCTCTCCATCATGAAGCCGCTCACCAAGTGGGCGACGAGCGTGAGCACGGTGCCGTCGCTGGGCGCCATCGTCGAGCGCGCCATCACCATCGCCACCAGCGGCGTGCCCGGCCCGGTGTTCATCGAGGTGCCGGTCGATCTCCTCTATCCGGAGTCGCAGATCCGCGCCATGTACGCCAAGGAGGTCGGGCTCGGCAAGGCCAAGGGCCTGCCCGCCCGCGCCCTCGAGCTGTACGTGCGCGGTCACCTCTACCGTCAGTTCAAGGCGCCCCAGCTGCCCGAGCTGTCGCTGCCCGACGTGCGGTTGCCCAACCTGCGCAGCTCGACCGACGGGATCGCCGCCGCGGCGCGCGCCATCCGCAACGCCGAGCGGCCCATGATCGTCGTCGGTGCTCAGACCATGATCGGCGTGCGCGATCCGGAGCGGCTGGCGCGCGCGCTGCGCGAGCTGGGCGCGCCGGTGTACCTGGCCGGCAGCGCCCGCGGCCTGCTCGGCCGTCACGATCCGCTCCAGTTCCGCCACGCCCGTACGCCCGCCCTCAAGGAGGCCGACTGCGTGGTGGTGTGCGGCTTCCCGTTCGACTTCCGCCTCGGCTATGGCCGCACCATCAAGCGCGGCGCCACGGTGATCACCGCCAACCTGTCGCCGACGGAGATGAAGAAGAACCGGCGGCCCGAGATCGCCGTCGAGATGCACCCGGGCGACTTCCTGGTCGCGCTGGCGGCTCAGGCCGGCGCCGGGAGCGGCGGCGCTCCGAAGTGGGGCGGCTGGTTCGACACCCTGCGCGGCCGCGAGCAGGCGCGCGACCAGGAGATCGCCAAGAAGTCGGCGCCGGCCGGCCAGCTCGTCGATCCGATCCACTTTTTCCTGCGTGTCGAGGAGCACATGGCCGAGGACGCCATCCTCGTCGTCGACGGCGGCGACTTCGTGGCCACCGCCAGCTACATCATCCGGCCGCGGGCGCCGCTGTCGTGGCTCGATCCGGGCGTGTTCGGCACTCTCGGCGTCGGCGGCGGCTTCTCGGTCGGCGCCGCCGCGTCGCGGCCCGGGAAGGAGATCTGGCTGGTCTGGGGTGACGGCTCGAGCGCCTACTCGCTGTCGGAGTTCGACACCTTCGTACGTCACGGCTACGCGCCCATCGCGCTCATCGGCAACGACGCCTCGTGGGCGCAGATCGCCCGGGAGCAGGTCGAGATGCTGGGTACGGCGCTCGGCACCGAGCTGCGCCGCACCGACTACCACAAGGTGGCGGAGGGTTACGGCGGGGTCGGCCTGGTCCTCACCGACCCGGCCAAGATCGACAGCACGCTGGCGGAGGCCAAGGCGATCGCCCGCTCCGGAAAGCCGGTGTGTATCAATGTGCACCTCCGTGCGACCGATTTCCGCAAGGGTTCGATCTCGATCTGACCGAGCCTGGGTCAAAAGATGCTTGACTCGCACATGCCCGCGAAGGAAGCCTCGGTGACCCGGATGGGTCGCGTCGAGCGCCTCGGCAAGTACGAGCTCTTGCGCCATCTGGCGTCAGGCGGGATGGCGCGCGTGTACCTGGCGCGCGTGGACGGCGTCGGCGGCTTCGCCCGGCACCTGGTGCTGAAGACGGTGCGTCGCGAGCGTACCGAGGACGCGTCGTACGTCTCGATGTTTCTCGACGAGGCGCGGCTGGTGGCGACGCTCCATCACCAGCACGTGGCCCAGGTCTACGACGTCGGCATCGCCGACGACGGCACCTACTACATGGCCATGGAGTACCTGCACGGCGAGACCGTGCGGGCGGTGCTCGAGCGCGCCCGCGATCTGCGCGAGCGTCTGCCCCTCGACTTCTCGCTGACCGTGGTGGCCGCGGCCTGCGCAGGTCTCCACCATGCCCACGAGCGCCGCGGCCCCGACGGTCGCCCGCTCGGCATCGTCCACCGCGACGTCACCCCGTCGAACGTCATCGCCGGCTACGACGGCTCGGTGAAGCTGATCGACTTCGGCATCGCCAAGGCCGTCGAGCGCTCGACGACGACCAAGACCGGCTTCATCAAGGGCAAGGCCGGCTACATGGCGCCCGAGCAGGCGCTCGGGCAACCAGTCGATCGCCGCGCCGACGTGTTCTCGCTCGGCGTCGTGCTCTACGAGCTGACCACCCAGACCCGCGCTTTCCCGGCCGCGTCGGAGCTCGAGGTCGCGCACCGCATCGTGCGGGGCGAGGTCACGCCGCCGTCGGTGGCGGTGACCGGATATCCGTCGGAGCTCGAGGACGTGATCATGACGGCGCTGGCCCGTGATCCCGACGAGCGCTTCGGCGACGCCGAGGCGTTTGGCCACGCGCTCGAGTACGCCGCGTCGCACCTCGGCCTCGCGCCCGGTCCGAGCGCGGTCAGCCGCGTGCTGTCGCAGCTCTTCGGTACCAAGCCCGAGCCGTGGCTGACGGCGCCGGCCGAGGTCGAGGACGACGATCCCTCGCGCACTGGCGACACCGCGTCGCTGCTCGACTCGCGGCCGCTGCTCGCCACGACCCACAACTCCGGGCCGGTTCAGGTCGGCTTCGCGCGCGGGACCGGCGCCCAGGTCCAGGCGGCCCGGGCGGCGCCCGAGAGCGCGTCGCCGCCGCCCCAACCGGCACCGCCGCCCATGCCGCGGCTCGCCGACGCCGAGTTCGAGGAGGGCGACGAGATCCCGACCGTGAAGTTCCTTGCCCTCGACGAGGCCGAGATCATCATCGAGCACGCGCCCCAGCGAGCGGTGCGCGTGGCGCAAGGTCAGAGCGCGGGACAGATCGTGGCGCGCGTGCTCGCGCCGCTGCCGGGTCTGACGGTACCGCCGCCGCAATCGCCGGTGTTCCCGCGGCCTGCGACCGCGCGGCCGGCCACCACACCGCCGCCGATCACGCCGCGCCCATCGTCCGTGCTCTCGCCGCCGTCGGCGTCGGCGTCGGCGATCACGGCCAAGGGCGAACCCAAGGCACGCCCGGTGATCGCGCTGCCGCGGCCGCCGCACGGATCGCAGCCGCCGCCGTTCGAGGCGCCGGTGATGCCGGCGGTGGCGACGATCTTGCCGCCACCCCCGGTGGCCGCGATGCCGATGCGTCTGCCCAAGGCGTCGTCGGGCCCGATCGGGGTGCGAACCGAGCCAGTGATGGCGTTCGGTGCCTACGAGGCGATGGTCGCGAAGCGCAATCGCATGGTCGTGCCGCTCATCGCGGTCGCCGGCGCGGCGATGGCGGCGGCGGTGTTCGTCGTCGGGGTGATCGTTCTCGGTGGCAGCGGCGGCGCGAGCGCGCCGGCGCGGTCGCCGCTGGCCGAGGAGATCGCGCCGCCCGTGGAGCACGCGGCCAAGGCGCCTGACGCGGAGATCGCAGCGCCGGCGCAGGCCGCCGCGGAGACCACGTCGATCGAGGTGCGGGTGACGACGACGCCGGACGACGCGACCGTGATGCTGGGCGGCGAGCGACTGGGGCGCACCCCGATCGTGCTCGAGCGGCCGCGGGCGCCGGGTAAGGTGTGGCTGAAGGTGCGGAAGCGTGGATACTCGACGAGGAAGATCGAGGTCGATCTGGGTAGTGACGTGGTGTGGGAGGTGAGTCTGCCGAAGGGGGATTGAGAGGGCGGAGAGGCGGAGAGGGAGAGGGAGAGGGAAGAGGTAGAAGGGCAAGGGCAAGGGCAAGGGCAAGG
>SXJR01000488.1 GCA_005779305.1 Myxococcales bacterium | reverse complement strand
TGGCCACCACGCTCACCTTCATCGTGACCGACGCCAGACTGCAGCCGCCGGCGCTGGCCAGGGCCACGAGGTGGGCGGTCGAGCCCACCTTCAACGCCATCGCCGTCGACGGCGACACCTCGACCAACGACACCCTGGCGGTCCTGGCCTCGGGCGCGACCGGCAAGCCCATCGCGGGCGAGGCGCTGACCGAGTTCGGCGCGGCGCTCACCGAGCTATGCCACGACCTGGCTACCCAGCTCATGCGCGACGGCGAGGGCGTGCACCACGTGGTCACGATCGACGTGCGCGGCGCAGGCAGCGACGCCTTCGGCCTGATCGTGGCCCGCCGCATTGCCACGTCGCCGCTGGTCAACACCGCGATCGCCGGCGGCGATCCCAACTGGGGCCGCATCCTGTGCGCCGCCGGCAACGCCGGCGTGCCCCTCGATCCGTCCAGGCTTGGCTTGCGCATCGGCGCGGTCGAGGTGGTGAGGCGCGGCGCGGTGGCGCCCGGCTACGACGAGGCGCGCGCGGCCGCGGTCATGCGCGAGCCGGCCTACACCATCACCCTCGATCTGGGCGGCGACCGCCGCTTCGGCGCCCGCTTCCTCGCCTGCGATCTCTCGCACGAGTACGTGTCGATCAACGCCGACTATCGATCCTGACGGGCGACCGCGCGCAGCGTGACCGCGCCAGGGAACCCGGCGGCGGCGGCCATCGCGATGACCGGCAGGCCGGTGCGCTCGATGCGCTCGAGGGGTGGCTGCGCGACCGCCGCAGCGTGAGCGGCGGCGAGCCCGTCCACGCGCAGCGTGGCGCCACCGTCGCCGGCGAGGTAGAGCGCGCCATCACGATCGCGCGACTGCCAGAGGCCTCCGCGCTCGAGCACGCCGATGCCGTGGGCGCGGCCGCCGGCGACGGCGACCAGGATCGTGCACGACGCGGACGAGATCGCGACCACGTCGCCGCCGCAGGCCGAGCCGATCGCGACGCCGTCGTCCTCCCAGCTCTCGCGCGACACCAGGAGCGGGAGGCGGATCCGGGCGCCGCCGCGATGGAGCACGAGCGCGCCGACCGCCTGGCCCGGCGCCGGCGCGGCCACGGTGGCGAACCCGTCGGCCAGCCAGCACGCCGAGACGCCGTGGGTGGCGGCGACCGGCTCGGCGACGACCGGGCGGCGCGAGAGATCCAGCCGCGCGACCTGGCCATCGACCACGACCAGCGCCGCCTCGCCGTCGCGGCGAAACTGCCAGTTGACGTGCGCACCGCTGAGCACGGGCTCGAGCGGCTTCAGATCGTCGGTCACGCCGGCCAGGACCTCGACCCGCTCCGCGCTGACGTTGCGGATCCCGATCGAGCGCCGCGATCCCGGGTGCCAGTCGACCAGCTCCCGGGGTCCGCCGGTGATCAGGGTTCGCAGGGCGAACGACTCGGTCGACGGCGCAGCGCGGACGCCAGCTCGCGCCGCCTGGGTGCGGGCCCAGCCCGAGAAGCGCGCCCAGGCGCCGTCGAGCCCGCCCAGCTCCCAGACGCCTCCGTCGTGCCAGACCACGGCGCGGTCGCGCTCCACGAGGTGGCGCAGCGGCTCGTCGCCGGCCTCGATCACGCCCAGCGGCGCGAGCACGCCGTGGGCCCAGCCGACCAGCGTGATCGACGCGCCGTTACCGCCGCACAGGAAGACGCGCCCGCGCCAGCACGAGAACACGCCCCGATCGAGGCCGAGGCTGGCGACCCTGCGCAGCCCGCCGTCGACGGTCACGGTGGCGATCACCAGCGCCGCCTCCAGCCACAGTGCCACCTGCGCGTCGTCGAGGATGACGCTGGCGACGCAGCCGCGGTCGAGCTGGGCGACGTCCGCCACCGCGCCGGTCTCGACGTCGATGCGCCGTAGCCGCGTGCCGCGCTCCTCGGCGAACAGGCCCCAGGTCCCGTCGGGCGCGATCGCGACCCCGCCAACGTGCGGGAACTCCGTCGTGGTCGGGTCGATCACCTCGTGGCAGGCGCCGCCGGCGGTGATGCGCGCCAGCCCGCTGTTCGACCCGTCGCGCGCGATCAGTGCGGCGCCGTTGCGCGCCACCCGCGCCTCGTCGCCCTCGCGCAGCTGCACCGCCACCATCGGCGGCAGCTCGATCGGATCGGGCGACTCGTCCCAGGTGATGGGCGCGAGCGTCAACGGCGGCAGCACCACGGCGGGCACGGGTTGCCATGATGCACGAGGCGAGCCCGCGCTCTCGCGCGCCATCCTCGCGAACCCGAAGCGAACCCGTCGGTGTGCGACCCGCAGCGCCACGTGGCAATCGAGGTCCCACCAGCCGACGGTCACGTGACACGTGGTCGGACCAGCGTCTGCATTGGAACGTCAGCATGTCGAACCAGTCCGTCGCCCCGGCGCGCCACCGGTTGATCGTCGCCGTCGCCATGGCCGTGATGAGCTCCGCATGCTCCCTGATCACGAGCGGCCCCGGAGGATCGTGGCGGCCCGAGCACGGGCCGCCACGATGCAGGCGGCAGAGCGCCATCGTCGTCGACCTCGCCATGGTGTTTGCCGGAGCGCTCTCGTACGGCGCGATGGCGGCGCTCCGCGGGTGCGGGCCCCCGGGGGGATGTCCCGCGTTCATCAGCGGTGCCGCCCCGCTCCTCATCCCCGGCCTGATCGGTACCGGCATCGGGCTCGCCAAGGCCAAGGGCTGCAACAACGCGCGCGAGACGTGGGACGAGGCCCGACGGACGGTCTTCGCCGATCTGCGCCGTGAGACCGAGACCGTACTCGACGTCGATGGCGACTCGCTCGTGATCCGGGCGGTGGCGCCCGAGATCTGCCATGACCGTGCATGGCTCGGGCCGGTAGGCGATCGGGCCGTCTTGCTCGAGTCGCGAGGTGTGACGACGATGGTTTGCCGCTGGGGCGATGTCGACCTCTGGTCAGGCCCGGTGAACACCCGGTGAAAGACTGACACCTCCTTCTTCCTCCCGTCCCTGCGTTCCTGGACTAGAGTGCCCGCTCTGTCGTTCTGGCGCCCTCCCATCATCACGCGCTTGCGCCGATCCAAGCTGACGCGGCGCTGGCGCGCGTTCGTGATCGCGCTGGCGCTCTACGCGGCGCTGGGCGCCGTCGCCGTGTTGTTCGCGCGCGACCTGGCCGGATTGTTCCTGCTCGGCCTCTACTGCATCCCATCGAACTCGGTCTTCCCCATCCCCCACGAGCCGGGCGTCCTCTACTTCGCCAAGTTCTACGACCCGGTGTGGATCGCCCTCGCCGCCACCATCGGCAGCGTGATCGTCAGCTTCGCTGACTACGCGCTGATCGAGGCAGCGATGCGACATCCACGGGTGAAGGGCGCCAGCGAGGCGCGGATGTTCCGCTGGGCGGTGCGGTGGATGACGCGCTGGCCGTTCGCGATCATCGTGATGTTCTCGCTGGTCCCGGTCCTGCCCATCTCGGTCATCCGCGCGCTGGCACCGGCCTCGGGGTACCCGCTGCGGCGCTACATCGCCGCCCAGATCGTGGGCCGCTACCCGCGCTTCCTCATGCTGGCCTGGGTCGGCCAGGCCATCATGATCCCGACCTGGATCCTGGTCGTCGCCACCGTCGGCCTCGCCGTGGTCATGTACGTGACCGCCAAGCCGCCGGTCGAGGACGACGAGGAAGATCCCGAGGCCGAGGAGATCCTGGTCCCCGACCTCACCGATCCCGAACACCCGATCGAGGCCGGCGAGAGCACGCGGCTCACCGCCGCCAGCTCGAGCGCCACCCTGCGCGCCGCCCGCGGGTGACGCGCCCGCCAGGCCGTTCAGATCTGCTTCAGGTTCGTACCCGATGCTCAGCGCATGAGCCGGTGGACCACGCGATGCATGATGGTGATCGGGCTGAGTGCAGGCTGCGGCGGTGACGAGCCGACCGACGGCGAGGTCGATGCACCCATCGCCATCGACGCCGACGAGCGGCCGCCGTTCTCGTTCTTCGTCACCAGCCTCGAGACCATGCGGCTTCAGGCGGGGAGCCAGGATGGGTTCGGCGGCAACATCGGTGGCCTCGCCGGCGCCGACGCCATCTGCCAGCGCGCCGCCACCGACGTCGGTTTCGGCGACAAGACCTGGCGCGCCTTCATCAGCGTGACCAGCGGACCGGGCGGCGGCCCCGTCCACGCCATCGACCGCGTCGGCGACGGCCCCTGGTACGACCGCAACGGGCGCCTGATCGCGAACGACAAGGCCGGCCTCGCCATGACCCGCCCGGCCGGGGACACCCAGGCCAGCGTCGACCTCGTGGACGAGAACGGGCGCTCGCTGCACTTCTTCGAGGACGCCCACGACATCATGACCGGGTCCAACCCGCAGGGCATGCTCGAGTCCAGCGATCCCGCGTCGACGTGCAGCGACTGGACCAGCGCGGTCGGACCCGGGAGCGAGGGCCGCGTACGTTGCGGCCACGCCTGGCCGGCGGGCAGCGGCCAGCACTGGATCACCGCCCACCGCCTCCCGGGCTGCGCTCCCGGCGTCCGCACCACCTTCACGCCGCCCGGCCAGAAGGGCAACACGGTCGGCGGCCAGGGCGGCTGGGGCGGCCTCTACTGCTTCGCCCTGACGCCCTGATCGCCAACACGCCTTGACCGGGACCGAACGAGCGTCAGATAGTGCGCCGCACATGCGCATCGGCGTCCCGAAAGAGATCAAGACCCAGGAATTCCGCGTCGGCATGACACCTGCCGGCGCCCAGATCCTCATCAGCCGCGGCCACACCGTGCTGGTCGAGCAAGGCGCGGGCCTCGGCTCGAGCATCCCCGATGATCACTACGTCAAGGTTGGCGCGCGCATCGTCGCGACCCGCGACGAGGTGTGGGGCGAAGCGGACATGGTGGTCAAGGTGAAGGAGCCGATCGCGCCCGAGTTCCCGCTCATGCGGAAGGGCCAGATCCTCTTCACGTACCTCCACCTCGCCGCCGCCCACGAGCTCGGCCACGAGCTGCTCAAGCGCGGCGTCGACGGCGTGGCCTACGAGACCCTCGAGCCGACCCCGGGCGATCTGCCCTTGCTCACGCCGATGAGCGCGGTCGCCGGCCGCATGGCGGTGCAGGCGGGCGCGATGTACCTGGAGCGCGAGCGCGGCGGCAAGGGCGTGCTGCTCGGCGGCGTGCC
>SXJR01000487.1 GCA_005779305.1 Myxococcales bacterium | reverse complement strand
TTGCTGATGCGGGCGTGAGATTGTAATCATGCGCACGTGAGACTCGCGTGAGGTCCATGTGGGCGCGACGAGTCCCTGTCGGCCAACCACGCGCGCCGGTTGCCTGATGGGCTGAAAACGCAATGCTGAGAATGGGCTAACGCGGTCGCCGCGATGAAGGCCTCTTCGATCGTGAAGTGCGCCCGCAGTGAAGACGGTGTAGCGCGAGGGCTAACCGACGAACTACAGTGCCTGGACACGCGGAGGCGAGACTGTGAGCAAGATCTTCCCGTTCAGTCATGGCGGGCCTTGCCGCGCCCGGGACCTTTCCTTCCTAGATCGAAGCCGGGGCGCCATCGTCGGTCAAAGCTTGCGGACCGTTCTTCGAGGGCGCGGCGAGACCAGCGCTTCGGGAACTGGGCCGGGCTCGATGTAAGCTCGTCGCATGCGGACGCTCATGCTGGCCGCGGGGATGCTCGCGGCGATCTCGTGCGGCCCACGCACGCCCGCGGGCGACGCGGTCACCGGTTCGGTTGCGCGCCCGTCGCCGATCTCGCCGCCCGCGCGGGTCGACGAGACCGTCGACGAGGAGAGCGTGGACTTCCTGCTCGACGATCCCGCGGGTCAACCAGGCGCGATCGACGCCAGCGGTGACCCGTGGAAGCCCTATGTCGATCCGTGCCCGACGTGCCCGCACGCCCCGCCAAAGACCAGCTGGATAGTCTCGCGCCTCGCCGTGCCCAAGGCGCCCGACGCGACCGAGCGCTGTGACGTGCCCGCGCCGGTGGCGATGTGCCGGTTGCCCTCGGCGCCGGACGCGTCGGTCGATGGCGCGCTCGCTACCTGTGGTGATGCGTTGCTCGCCGGTCGTGGCCTCGGCCGGATCGACGGCGATGCGGTGTTGCTCACCCGCGCCGGTGCGACCGCGGTGGTGAAGTCCGCGATCACCGTGCGGCTCGACGGGCTCGCGCTCGAACGGTCGCCTTCTCTCGCCGCGCTTGCCGGTGCCGCTGCTGTCGCCGAGGTCGAGAGCGCCGCCTTCGACGACGCACACCGCGGTGCCGCGCTCGGCTGGTGCCGCCGGCTCGCCGAGGATCTCGGACGCGGTGCCGCCTCCGACGTGGTCGCTGCGGATCTCACGTGCCTGGCAAGGATCGCCGGCGGTGCCAGCACGCACCCGCTCCAGTCGACCTGGAGCGGATGCCGTTGCGGCGAGCGCGGTGCGCGGGGTCGCACCTGCTACGAGGCCAGCTCGATCAAGCGGCCCTTCCCCGACGTGCCGATCGATCCGCGGATGGCGGCGGCGCTCGACGAGGCGGTCGATCGCGTGAACGCCGTCTTCGCGACCGAGGGCTGGACGCTGGTCGGTCTCGGCCTCGTCGGCTGTCATCTGCCTCGCTTCGAGCGGGGCGCCGAGGTCCGCGGGCTCGGCATGGCTCCGTCGCCGCGGCTGCGCTTCGCCCAGGTGAGCGATCACAGCTTGGGCAACGCCTGCGACATCTCGTACGCGTGGGTGCGGACGCCCGACGGAAAGGTGCGCGGCTTCTCGGTGCACATGCTCGAGCTCGCGATGCTCGATCCGAAGAACCTCACATACGATCCGTCGCCCACGCACGTCGCCGCGTGGCGCGACGAGGCGCGCGCAATCGGCGAGGCCATCTACTACGAGAGGCCGCTGCTTCCCGGGCCGCCCGATCCGTCGAAGCCGATCCCGTTCGCGCTGCACGTCGGCTTCACGCTCCGCAACGCGTTCGTCGACAGCGGGCTGGTGGTCTTCACACCTGCCACCAACTCGGCGCACGGTGATCATTTTCACGTGCAGCTGCCGCTCGACGACGATGCGTGGGCCGAGCAGTCCGCGGACGACACCACACACGCCCGCCGCGAGCAGCTGATCGCCGCGGATCTGCGCCGCGCCGCCGGGCTCGATGCCAGCGAGATCTCACCTACGAGCGCCCCGGTCGCACCGCCCGAGTTGCTCGACATTGTCGAGATCGAGAGCGTGAGCGCGGGAGTGCGGGTGTCGTTCGCGGCGGGTAAGGCGCATGGTATGTCGACGTCGCTCCGCGGGGAGCTCCTCGACGATGCGGGCCAGCCGGTCTCCGGCGGACATGTGTTTCTCGCCCGAGTGGAGCGCAGCGCCAGCTACGGCTTCATCTACCTGCCACCCGAGGTGGTCGCCGCGTCGGGCAAGCGCGTGCGCTTCACGTCTCGATGACGATCGCTTCGACCGGCCGTGACTCAGATCGTGCCGAGGCACTGCGGGATCCGCTCGGGGGCTGGCGGCGCGGTGTACGTGTTCGTCCAGTTGGTGTAGGACCAGGAGAGACCGAGGTCCGCTTCCCAGTACTTGCCCCGCGCCAGCACGAGCCCCTCGCTGCTCGCGGTGAGTGACAGCGGGTGCCCGCTCCTCAACGTGTCGATCATGACTTCGGGAGCCCAGGTGCACCCGTCGAAGTACGTCCACCAGGTGTATTCGGTGTCGAAGCGCCGATGCACCAGGTGCAGATAGCCGTTCACGGCGGCGAGGGAGACGTCGTTGCCCTGGATCGCAGCGCCCGACGCGCCGGCACGGATATAGCTGGCGGTCGTCCACGTGTTCGCGGCCGCGCCGGCGCCGTGGGTCGAGAGCACGATCTCGCCGGTCGCGCCGTTGCGGTGAGCCATGTAGAGCGTGTTACGGAACACCGCCAACGAGGGTCTGCTGGCTGACCACTGCCGCCGGATTCCCGTGGCGTCGGTCCAGGTCTCGCTCGAGTTCATCGTCGCGACCCACATCGGATAGGTGCCGTCATCGGCGTAGTCGATGCCGACCATGAACAGCCGATTGTCGAACGCCGCCAGCGCCGGAGGGCCGCCGTCGGTGGTGAAGGGGAGGAGGATGTTCGGTGTCCAGGTCTCGGTCGCGGGATCGAAGCGCGAGAACCATACGCGCGAGCCGTCGCTCTCACCCACGTGGACCATGTAGAGGTAGCCGTTGAAAGCGGCCAGACTGGGGCGGTCCATCGTCCGCTGCTTAGGAATCCGCGCCTTGGTGGTCCACGTCCCATCGGCCTTGCGTTTCTGCCAGTACATGTTCGTCGAGTCCCACTCGGTCTTCACCAGATACGTCGTGGTTCCGAGCGTCGCGACCTGCGCGGGATGTTCGCTGCTGCCGGCCTGTATGTAGTTCGTGGACCAGTTCCACGCCGAGAGCTCGGACTCGGTGTCGCCGAGACTGTCCTCGTCGTCGGGAAGGTCGACGCAGGCAGACACGAAGATGGACGCGACGAAGGACGCGATGAGAGTGGAGCGGAGGGATGGCTTCATCGCCGCCCCGTCGAGCAAGTGATGTGCCGCAGCGCAAGTGCACGCGAGCTCGTTCAGGCTCGCCACGGCTTGCTGGACCGTTCCACGTGTTCGGTCGGATTGCGCGCACAGTCCGCGCGGTCAGTGTCCGCCTCTCGGTTCAATATGCGAGCGACGCCGTTGGGCTCGCCACCTTAGCTGTCGTCGGTCGCGGGAGCGACCGCAATGCGGCGCTCCTCTTCCTCCAGCTCAAGCTCGAAATCGGTCGGCCCCTCTGGTTCGACGCGCGTGGGCGATGCGACCTCCCCGGACGGGAGCGTGTCCTGCCCGATGCGCACCACGAAGGCCCGCGCCAACGGTCCGTCCGTCACCGCCTCGAAGTCGCCGCTGGCGATCAGTTGCACAGCCAGGTGGCGCGGCACGAGCGCCACCGATCCCTTCTGGAACACGCCGACGCCCTTGACGACGCGCAGGTCGTCAACGAGGTATCGCAGGTGGATGCCCCCCACGAGCGGACTCTTGCACGTTCCGGCGCTCGTGAGAGCATCGATGCATGCTGGCGAAGCCGTTCGCGTGTGCGCTGGTGCTCCTCGCGGCGTGTGGCGGCGCGGGCGATGGCGACACGGGCGATGCGGCGAGCGGCGACGACGCGACCGGCGGCGGCGACAGCTCCGGCGGCGGCGATGCGGCGCTCGAGCTGTGCGAACGCAGCGGGTTGCTGTTCTGCGAGGACTTCGAGGCGCTGCCGATCGGCGCTGCGAGTAACACGACCAGCGCCGCGTGGGACGTCGAGGCGGCCAACGGGCAGCTCGCAGTCGACGCGACGCACGCACGCGGGCAGCGCGCGCTCAGGATCACCACGAACGGCAACGGCCGCGGGCGGCTCACGGTGAGCGGACTGGCGCCCGCGGGCAACAGCCTGTATGGCGTGATGCACGTGTGGGTGACGGCGTTCCCGTCGGCGCCGGACTACGCGCACTACACGCTGGCGGAGTTCGCTGGGACGGGAAGTGGCACGCTCCTTCGTCCGATCGGCGGACAGTATGTCCCCGCGCAAGGCGTCGCCAACCCGGCCGGCAGCTTCTGGGGTGTGGGCAGCGATGGAGGGCCGACCGGCGACTGGACGAACTGGAGGCGTACCGCACCGTCGGTGGCCGGACAGTGGCTATGCCTCGAGTGGCGGATGAACGCGGCCGACGGCGCGATCGACGTCTGGATCGACGGGATCGCAAAGCCCGAGCTCAGCGTGACCCGGACGATGCACGGCGGGACGTCGGTCGATCTGACCTTTCCCGCGATCGATCGCGCCTGGTTCGGCTGGTGGCTCTATCAAGCGGCCCCGACCCCCGCCGCGTTCGAGGTATGGCTCGACGACCTGGCGCTCGGCGACGCCCGCCTGGGCTGCGAGTAAGGCGGCTAGGATATCGATCATGAAGCGAGCGCTGGCGCTCCGGGTCCTCCGGAAGGACAAGGCCGCGATCACGCGAGCGCGCGGGCTCGTCGTGCACAAGCCGGATCCCGAGCGGGTGGTCGGCGCACTCGCGAAGGTCGATCGCGCGTGGGTCGAGGACAACGCCGAGGCGATCGTCGCCGCGCAGCCGGGCGCGCTGTTCACGCTCGTGCGCGGGTTGCCCACGTCGAAGACGATCGTCACGCTCGCGCGAGCGGCCGCCGTGCGCCCGGGCGTCGGACCCGAGGTCGTCGCGTGCCTCGACGGGGCGTGGCTCGACGAGCACGCGATCGAGGTGGGGACGGCGAACCCCGAGGCGATCCTGGGGCTCCTGCACCGCGTGTACCTCGACGCGGGCGGCTACCTGCCGACCGCCTGTCGTCTCGCCGAGGCGGGGCTCCTCGACGAGACGTTCGATCTCGCGCACCTCAAGTACGTCTCGGGCCGAAGTCCCCACGCGGTGATCAAGCGCTCCGTGCGGAAGTTCGTGAAGAAGGGCGCGAAGGCGGTCGCGCCCGGGGCGCCCGACCCGCGCCTCGTGAAGCTGCTCGCCGACGAGGAACAGGATGCCGTCTTCATCGCGCTCGGGGATCTGCGTGGCGTCACGAGCCTCGACCACCTCGCCACGTTCACGCGCCTCACCAGCCTCAGGCTCGATCAGGGCCAGGTCGATCTCGAGCCACTGACGCGGTTGCCCGCGCTCGAGACGCTCGCCCTCGGCAAGAAGCTGCGCCCGAAGTCACTCGACGTCCTCGAGCGGCTGCCCGCGCTGAGGTCGCTCGAGATCGATCGCATCCCGGACCTCGATCTCCAGCTCACCGACCTCACGGTCGGCGATGCCGGCAAGGACCTCCGCGGCCTCGCGCGGTTCCCGCAGCTCTCGTACGTCTCGTTCTACAAGGGGACCGCGAGGGATCTGAAGCCGCTGGCCGCGCTCGAGGAGCTCCAAGGGCTCAGCCTCGGAGCGCTGCCGGTCTCCGACCTGCGGCCCCTCGCGGCCCTGCGCGACCTGGCGTGGGTGCGTCTGGACGGGAACAAGACCGTGAAGACGCTGGCGGGTCTCGAGAACAAGAAGAAGCTCCAGTCCGTCGATGCCAGCCTCTCGCGCGTCCAGGACATCTCCGCGCTCGCGAGGTCGCCCGCGCTGACCAGCGTGACCCTCCGCGGCGCGCCGATCACCGACGCATCGGCGTTGTTCTCGTGCCCGAACCTCACCGCGATCTCCCTCGAGAAGACCCGGCTCGCTTCGATCGACGGCGTCGAGAAGTTGAAGAAGCTCGCCAAGCTCTGGATCTGGGACACGAAGGTCAAGGACCTCACGCCGCTCGCCGGGTGCGCGGCGCTCACGGAGCTCGACCTGTCGAGCTTCAAGGTCGATGACTGGTCGTTCCTCGAGGCCCTCGAGCAGCTCGAGACGCTCGATCTCTATCAGACCAACTTCTCCGATCCCCGTCTCCTGATGAAGCTGTCGAAGCTCAAGCTCGTGCGCGTGGCCCGCAGCGGCGTCGTCGAGAAGTCGACCGAGGCCAGGGCCCTGTCGAAGCTCCTCTTCAAGCGAGGTGGCAAGCTCGCGTTCACGAGCTCGAGGAGGTGGAGGTGATGAAGCTCGCCCTCTCGGAGCTCACCGCTGACGGAGAGGTCATCGGCATGGACTTCTCGGACGACGGCAAGCTCCTCGCCGTGTCGCTGGGGGCTGGCGCCGACAACCCCAGGTTGCAGATCTTCGAGGTCGCCGAGGAGCGGGTGATCTACACCCACCAGCCGAAGCTCCATCGTGGCTGCGGCGCCGCCTTCGCCGGCGGCAAGCTCTGGTTCTCCGTCTACAACGGGCGTGACTACGAGGTCTTCACGATGCCGCCGCGCGGCGGGAAGGCCACCCGCATCGCGTCGTACCCGCACGAGGGTCACGAGGGCGTTCATCAGGTCGTTCGCGATCCGGCCGGGTCGCGCGTCGCGATCTGCGCCAACTTCGTCGACGTGCGCGACGCAAGGGCCGGCACGTCGATCGAGCGGATCGAGGCCCTTCACGAGAACCAGCAGGTGACCGCGGCGTTCTCGTCGGACGGCGAGCAGGTCTTCCTGTGGGGCGTCGTGCCCGCTCGCACCATCCTGCACGACCTCACGATCGGCGACGACCTGGGCGCGTGGCCGACGCCGTACCACGCCGGCGAACAGATGACGGTCAGCGGCGATCGCTGGCTGGGTCAGGTCGGCCAGATGTGTTACGGCGTGAGCGTCGTCGACACCACGACCGGCGCGCCGGCGCTCACCGACGTGCTCTCGATCGGCCGGCACGGTGCGCACATCGGGTTCGTCGGGGACACGATGATCACGCGCCACGGCGGCATCACGGCGTACGAGATCGGGACCGGCAAGGAGCTCGCGCGGGCCGACGTCGGTGGTGGCCGGACCACCGCCGCCGCCTCGTGCCCGGGCGCGAAGCGCGTCGGGTTTGCCGTCGCGCGCCAGATCGTCGTCGTCGACGTGGAGTAGCCGCGACTGCTACTCGAACGTCCCGGCGATCCCGATCATCGCACCACCTGACGTCGGCACGACCATGGGCCGCGCCAGGCGCACGTCGATCACGATCGCGCCGGTCGCAGCGATCAGGGCGCCGAGCTCGGCCAGTGCGAGCCTGACGCCCAGACAGTCTTCGTTGACCTTGGCATCAGGGTGGCCGCAGGTGGATCCCAGCGAGGCCACGGTCGCGCCGAGCGCCCCGAGGCCGAGCGCGCTCCCGGCCCGCACCAGGAGGCTGTGTCGGGCGGCCGCGCGCCGACCGTGCAGGACGTGGATCGCAGGCGGCATGCCGATGACGGCTGCTCCGGCACCAGCGGCGAGCAACCAATGCGTGGAGGGCGAGTACCAGAACGCAACGCCCGCGCCGACCACCGTCACCCCCGAAGCGACCGCGATCGTCCCGCGGTAGCCGTGGTCGGGGCGCGGCACAGGCGGCGAGGCCTCGACTCGAACCGAGGCCTCGACTCGCGCACGAGGCGTCGCGGTCGCGTCAGAAGCAGGGCGATCGGCGCCGCAGGCCTCGACTCGCCTGGCGAGATCCGCCCGCTCCTCGCCGTCGACGTCATCCGGTTGGAGCTGCTCGAAGAAGAACGTCGCCGCCTGGCACTCGCCGTCGGCGAGCGCGGCTTCCACGTTGCGCCGCGCGGCCTGGTCGGCGGCGGCTTCGGTCGCCAGCGCGATCACGACCGCGAGGCTCCAGCATGCAAGACGACGCGGCGAACGGCGAGCGGCCTGGCCCACGGCCGCGACAGTACCAGTTCAGTTGGGATTCGGCGGGACGGCGAGGACCGGGAAGAGCTGCGTGCAGCTGAAACGGAAACCGTCGGTGAAGTGCCCCGAGCGCTCGAAGATGCCGGTGACGTACGAGTTGGTCGTGCACAGCGCCGACTGCTTCGTCGACGTCTGGCCGCTGAGCCCGGCGCTGGCAGACAAGGTGAACCGCGACTGCACCGCGCTGCCGACCTTCTTGAGCTCGGTGCAGCGAATCGAATCGATGCCGGAGATCAGCGCGTTGACCCGGCTGACGGTGGCGCCCGAGAGATAGCTGCCGAACGGGCACATCAGCTGCGCCTGCGGCGAGGTGGCGCTGCTGTTCGGCACCACGTCGTGCCAGTAGGCGTTGTAGTCGGCATTGCTCGCGACCGCGAAGCTGGTGTCGATCGAGCCGCCGGCGATCACTGTCGAGTTCTTGAGATCGCGGGAGAGCGTGGCGTCCGCTCCGGTCGCCTCGTTGTAGCCTCGACGGTAGGGCGAGCAGATCAGTCCGAAGTTCCCGACCACGTTGCTGGTGCGGGTTCCGATCACCCCGACCGCGACAAAGTTCGGTGGGCACGAGGTCGTGCGCGCAACGCCGCCCGTGCCGCCGACGTAGGCCGTGTTGTGGGTGCCGACCTTGGGGAGCGGATCCGAGCTCACTCCGTATCCCAGCAGCGTGCCCGCCACGTCGCCAAGCTCTTCCCCGACGTTGGCGTAGCTGTTGCTGTTGCTGTGGATCGTGCGGGTGCACGAATCGGCCTCGCCGACCTCGGCGCTGACCACCGCGAACGCGCGATGGTTCGACTGATCCACGATGACGCCACCCGACGAGCCGCAGATCGAATCGGCGCCGAGGTACTTGAAGACGTGGTCGTAGGCCGCGTCGCTGACCCAGCCGTTCGGCGAGAGCAGCACGGTTCGAGACTGCCCGGCGTCGACCTGTGCGTTGGTGCGGTTCACCGAGACCGAATAGACGGCGTCGTCGTTGGCGCGGCCGCCCAGCTCCACCTCGTACTGGCCCCAGAGGTGGCCCGGGAACAGCTCGAACGTCCGGCTGCACCCGAACGGCTGCATGGTGATCGTGACCTTGTTGGAGCTGCAGATGTAGTAGTCGACGTCGCGCGACGGCTCGGTCTCGTAGAGCGAACAGGAGAACGTGGTCAGCAGCGCGTCGGTGAGGATGGCAGGCGAGATTCCCTGGAGGCCGAGCTCGCCTTGTCGCTGACGCGCGTCGGCGGTGCCGTTGGTGAAGAGTCCGGGCTGGCTGTCGTACATCCCGAACCGGGCGGTGATCGACGCGTTGCCGGTCCGGCAGTGGTTCGCGGTCACGAGGATGTTGTCGGTGATCAGCCAGCCCGAGCAGAGGCCGGTCTCTCCGTCGCTGTTCACGCCCATGTCGAGGTGGGCGGTGGCCCGGCCATAGAGCGCGCCACGGAAGTAGGTCGCGTCGGTCTCGAAGGTGGGCAGCTGGTTCCAGTCCTCCGTGCCCAGGATGTTCGCCTGCTCGGTCTGGTCCAGCGATGGCGGGTCCTCTTCGACGACGCAGCCGCCGAGCAAGAGCAGGAGGGTCGCAGGCGCGCAGGGACGGAGGTGGCGCATCGCGCGACGGTAGAGCGCCATCGAATTCGAACGCAACCCGCGCACCGAAGCCTGCCGCTCTCTTCCCTGGAGGTCGCTGCCGGGACGGGCCTGGTGACGACCGCGATCGCCCCGGTCGTGGGCGAGCTGATCGCCACCGACTACGCCGCCGAGATGGTGACGCAGCTCGAGGCACGGGTGCGGGATGCGGGGCTCGCGAACGTCCGATGCGAGCAGGCGGACCTCTATCGGCTGCGGTTCGAGGACGCGAGCTTCGATGCGGTGTTCGCGGCGAACGTGCTCCATCTCGTGCCCGATCTCGACGGCGCCTTGGCCAGCCTCCGGCGCGTGCTGGCGCCGGGTGGCTTGCTCGTGGCTCCGACGTACCTGCACCAGGAGACGTTCGTGGCGGCGGTTCTCTCGCGGTTGTTCGCGCTGACCGGTTTCCCGGGACGCCGGCGGTTCACGTCGACGACGCTGCGCGCGGCCGTCGAGGCGGCGGCTTCACCGTGGTGCAGGCGGAGGCGATTCCGGGGCCGTTCCCGATCGGCTACGTGGCGGCGACGCGCCCGTGAAGCCGTGCAGGTGTCGGGCGCTGAAGCCGTCGGGGAGAGCTCGAGAGCCGCAGATGACCCGGGCCCATCGTCGCTCAGGGGCTCACGGCCGCGCCGTTCGAGTACGCCATGTCGCCGTCGCCGAACGGGTGTCCGGTCTCCGAGTAGCCCCGCACCGTTGGGTTGGTGGTCCGGGTCGGGTCGGCGAGCGCTCGCGACAGGTTGCGGAGGAGCTCGCCACACTCCTGCGCGCACGCCGAGAAGATCAGGACGCCGTCGGGACAGAGCGCCTGCTTGAGCTTGGCGATCAGGTCCTTGACGTCGGCTGGACAGGTCGGCGTCGGATTGCCGCTGGTGTCCAGGTGCCCCGATTCCAGCACGTCGCTGCCACCCAGCAGCATGCCGCTGCCGGTGACGGTGCCGCTCCCGCCGGGATCGCTGATCCGATAGCCGTGGTGCAGGACGTGCAGCTCGGAGAGGCAGCAGCCCTCGGCGATCACGGGATCGAGGACGTCCGAGATCAGCTCCTCGATCGAGTCGACGTAGTCGCTGCCGGCGAGGATCCACGCGATCGGGTACACGTACCACTCGTGCGTGATCCAGACCGTCTCGCTCTTGCGGCACGGGCCGTCGGCGCGCGTGGCCGCCGCTGGGGCGCTGGTGGTCGCCGCCGTGCCGGCAGCGAGGCCGCCGGCCGCGCCGACACCGGCGGCGAGCAGCCCGGCGGCGAGCGGATGACCGACCGGCAGCCGGGTCCCGCTGAACCACGACGACGCCTGCATGCCGTGGTGGAAGAGCGCCGATGCGGTGGCGCCGTTGCGCAGATGCTCGCTGACCAGTCCGTGGCGAACCACGCGGCCGGACAGCCGCGCCATCGTCGCGCGATCGCGCTTCCGATCGGCGGCCCGGATCGCGATCAGGTCCCGGCCCAGCGCCTGGAGCGAGCGCACGTCGAGGACGTGCATCATCCCCGCCGGCTCGAGACCAGTGGCGCGGTTCGCGAGCACGTCGACGCGCACCGTGGCGGGCTCGCCACGGCGTGCCGGTTCCCGCGTCAGGTCGAAGGCCACGTCGCCGTCGACGACGCGCAGGCGCGCACCGGCCTTCGCCGCCACGGCGCCGAGGACGAACGCCGGGCTGGGGTCTCCGAGCCGGTGCGAGTCCGCCGCTGCGACGCGTGTGGTCGACGGGGTCTCGACGGCGATCACCGTCCGCTCGATCGTCCCGCGGGTACCGTCGGCCTTGCGCGGACCCTCCAGCTCCATCCACTTCGCGATCAGGGCGGTCCGCTGAACCTGCTCGCAATGCCGGGCCGGATCGCAGGGCCCGATCCGGTACACCGAGATCTCGTAGAAGATCTCGATGTCGGTGTCGAACCAGCCGTCATCGGCCGGCCAGCTCCCCTCCACGGGAGGCAGCAGGATGGTCCCGGCGGCCGGCGCCGGCGGCATGGTCGCCCCGGCGGGCGCGGCGCTCGCCGCGCCGATCCGGAAGCGGTGTGTACCCGCGGCCAGGCAATGGCAGGGAACGAAGGCGTCGTGGTTCTGGAGGAAGACGTCGTCGCTGAACGAGTCTTCTTCGATCCAGCGTACGTCGATCGCGTAGCAGGCCTCCTCGTCGACCGTCACGTCGAACTCGAGCACCAGCTCGTTCGCGCGGACCGGTTGTCCGGCGCGCGGACGCGTGGTCACGGCCTCGGTCGTCACCAGGATCGAACGGGGCATCACCCCTCCTCAGACCGAGCCTATGCCGGAACGACGACGCGCGTAATCATCCCTGGTGGGTGAAGCGGGACAGCCTCAGGCCCGGATCGAGCGAAGCGAGCTATATGTTGGCGATGCCGGCTGCCGCCACTGACGACCGCGGACGCTCGTACTGGGAGCGACACGCCAAGCGCTACGATCGGTCGACGCGGTTCCTGTCGCGCCCGGTCCCGCGGATGCTGGAGCTCGCCGTCGACGCCGCGCGAGGCAAGGCGCGGGTCCTGGAGGTCGCGGCCGGTACGGGCCTGGTGACGACCGCGATCGCCCCGGTCGTGGGCGAGCTGATCGCCACCGACTACGCCGCCGAGATGGTGAAGCAGCTCGAGGTGCGGGTGCGGGAGGCGGGGCTCGCCAACGTTCGCTGCGAGCAGGCCGACCTCTACCGGCTGCGGTTCGAGGACGCCAGCCTCGACGCCGTCGTCGCCGCGAACGTGCTCCACCTCGTGCCCGACCTCGACGGCGCCCTGGCCAGCCTCCGGCGCGTGCTCGCCCCGGGTGGCCTGCTCGTCGCACCGACGTACCTGCACAAGGAGACGTTCGTCGCGGCGGTCCTGTCGCGGCTGTTCGGGCTGACGGGTTTCCCGGGACAGCGGCGGTTCACGTCGGCGACGCTGCGCGCGGCCATCGAGGCCGCGGGCTTCCACGTGGTGCAGGCGGAGACGGTCCCGGGGCCGTTCCCGATCGGCTACGTGGCGGCGACCCGTGCGTGAGGCGCCGTTCGCGCTCACCGCGCCATGACGCGGTCCCGGGGCGTGCCTCGTCGTGGTATCGACGCGGCGGAGGATCCCATGCCCGTGTTCCGGCTGACCTACTTCGACTCCCCTGGCCGCGCCGAGCCGATCCGGCTGGCGATGTTCCTGGCCAAGCTGCCATTCGAGGATCGTCGACTGAAGTTCCCCGAGTTCGCGGCGCTCAAGGAGCAGGGCGCGTTCCCGCTCGGCGCCGTGCCGATGCTCGAGGTCGACGGTCGGCCCATCGTGCAGACCGCGGCGATCCTGCGCTACGTCGCCCGCCTGGGGGCGCCGGCGCTGTACCCCAGCGACCCGTACGCTGGCCTCCTCGTCGACAGCGTGCTCGAGACCTTCAACGACACGGTGTCGCATCTGATGCGGCCGAGCCTGTTCGAGCGCGATGTCGCGAAGAAGATCGAGATGCGACGGGCGCTGCTGGACGGCGCGCTCGGGGCCGCGCTGCGCTACGTCGAGGGGCTGATCGGCGACGGCCCGTTCCTCACCGGGGCCGAGCTGACCATCGCCGATCTGGTGCTGGGTGAGACCTGCCGTCAGTACAAGAGCGGTTCGCTCGACGGCCTGTCGGCCGAGACGCTCGCCGCCTACCCGAAGCTCGCGCGGCTCGGCGAGGCGTACGCCGCCCACCCGGGGATCACCGCCTACGCCGCCCGCTGACGGCCATGAAGACGATCAGCGCCACGCCATGAGCTCGAGCGCGGGATGATCGGCACCAGGCTCGGCCGTTACCAGATCGTCGAGCGGCTGGGCGCCGGCGGCATGGGCGAGGTGTACGGGGCCGAGGACACGTCGCTGTCGCGCGCGGTCGCGATCAAGGTGCTGCCGGCGGCCCTGGTTCGTGACGGAGCGCGGCGGGCGCGGCTCGCGCGCGAGGCTCGCGCCATCGCCGCGCTCGAGCACCCCAACATCGTCACCCTGTTCGCGGTCGAGGAGTCGGACGAGCAGCTCTACCTGGTCATGGAGCGGGTGCGCGGCTCGACGCTGGCCGACCGGCTGCCGCCCGGCGGCTTCCCGCCCGACGAGGTGCTGCGGCTCGCCATCCCGCTCGCGTCGGCGATCGGCGCCGCCCACGCGCGCGGCCTGGTCCACCGCGATCTCAAGCCCCACAACGTGATGGTCACCGACGGCGGCCAGGTCAAGGTCCTCGACTTCGGGATCGCGCAGTGGAGCGAGGGCGACTCGCAGGAGCCGGGCCTCGCCGTCACCGAGACCGCCGAAGGCGGCGTGGCCGGGACGGTGGCGTACATGTCGCCCGAGCAGGCCCGCGGCGGGCGGGTCGACGCGCGCAGCGACGTCTACTCGCTCGGTGTGATGTTGTTCGAACTGGCGACCGGCCGGCGGCCGTTCGACGGCGGTGCGGTGATCTCGCTGGCGCTGGCGATCCTCAACGATCCGGCGCCGGCGCCGTCGTCGCTGGCGCCGGAGCTGCCGCTGGCCTTCGATCAGCTGGTGCTCCGCTGCCTCGAGAAGGATCCCGACCGCCGTCCAGCGACCGCGAGCGAGCTGGAGCGCGAGCTGCGCCGGCTGACCACCGATCCCGAGCTGCGCGCGCCGGCCACCAGCACCAGCCGAGGCGGGCGCGTCGTCGAGCGTGGCGGTGGCCGCCGCCGCCTGGCGCTGATCGCCGGGCTGGGGCTGGCCGTGACGGCCATCGCAGCGACCCTCGTCGTACGATCCTGGACCGCGGCTCGCCCGGCGGAGGCACCGACGCTCGCCGAGGTCCCGCCCGGCGCGCCCGGCAGCGCCCCGGTCACGGTCACCCAGCTGCCGCCGCCGCGCTCGCCCAACCACGACGCGCTGGTCGCCTATGCCGCCGGCATGCAGACCTGGCGCGACGGGTCGATCGATCGCGCCGCCGACTTCTTCGAGCAGGCGGTCGCCCTCGATCCCGGCATGGGCGCGGCCTACCTGCGCATCGCCCTGCGCAGCCCGCGGCCGCCCGGTGAGCGCGCCGCCTTCTTCAAGGAGGCGGTCGATCGGCGGGCGAACCTGCCGCCGCACGAGGCCCTGCTCCTCGACGTCTTCGCGCCGTGCGTGCAGGGGCGGAACCGCACCGATCGGTGGTGCGTCGAGGCCGCCGCCGACGCCAGCCGGCGCTTCCCCGGCAACGCCGAGCTGGCGTTCTGGTCGGCCAAGGCGCTGCTCGACGCCGGCCGGTTCCGCGAGGCGGTCGCAGGGTTCGATCGCGCCCTCGCGATCGATCCCGCGTTCGGGCTGGCCTGGGTGGTCCGCATCCACACCGAGTCGTACCTGGGAGACTTCGACAGCGCGGAGCGATCGATCCAGCGCTGCGCCGCGGTGTCACCGGCCGATCGCTGCATCGCCGCGCGCGGCAAGCTGGTCAGGCCCCTCGGCAAGTGCGCCGAGCTCGAGACCGTGGCTCGATCGATCCTGGGGCTCGATCCCGGCAACCGCGTCGGCCTGCTCTACCTCACCCACGCCCTCGCCGGGCAAGACCAGCCGAGCGCGGTGGTGACGGCGACGGCCGAGCAGGTCGCCGACGCGTTCCCGGAGCCGGCGAGGGCGGGGCGCCGGCTCCTCGCCACGCAGGCGCTCGCCGAGGCGCGGGGCGACTTCACCGCCGCGCTGGCCGCGCTCGCCGAGCGCGAGCGTGCCGCCGCCGGCTC
>SXJR01000486.1 GCA_005779305.1 Myxococcales bacterium | reverse complement strand
TTGTCGAAGTACGCCATCGGGTCGTTCTCGGCGATGTAGCGGGCGGCGGCGTGTTGCAGTCGTACGCCGTCCCCCGCCGCGCTGGTTCGGCGGAGAGGGCGCCCGCCACCGCCGCGGCCAGGGCATCGGGCACGTCGGGCGCCAGTCGCTCAACCGGCGGTACCTCGGCCCTCCGCACCGCGGCCAGGATCGACGGAAGATCGGGGCCGTCGAAGAGCGGCGCGCCGGTGAGCAGCTCCCAGGCCACGATCCCGAGCGCGAACACATCGGTGGCGGGCGTCGGCGTCTCGCCGCGGGTCTGCTCGGGCGCCATGTAGCGCGGTTTGCCGCGCAGGCGGCGCCGCTCGACGGCGCTGGCGAAGCTGGCGCGGGCCACGCCGAAGTCGAGGATCTTGATGTAGCCCTCGGTCGAGAGCATCACGTTGGCAGGCGACACGTCGCAGTGCACGATGCCAAGCGGCGTTCCGGTCGAGTCGGCCTTGCGGTGGGCGTAGTCGAGGCCGGTGCCGACCTCGCTGATCACGTAGGCGGCGAGCGACGATGGCAAGGGCAGGTGGTGGAGCGCGGCTTCGACCAGGGCCGTGCGCAGGTCCTTGCCCTCGATCAGCTCCATGGCCAGGTACAGCTCGCCGTCGGCCTCGCCGAAGTCGAAGACCTGCACGATGGTCCGGTGCGACAGCTCGACCGCGATGCGGGCCTCGTCGACGAACGAGCGGATGAAGCGCGGCTCGCGGGCCTGGTGGGGCAGGATGCGCTTGAGGGCCTGGATCTTCTCGAAGCCGGCCAGGCCGACCGTCTTCACTTTGTACACCTCCGCCATCCCACCCTGGGCCAGACGGCCCAGCACGTGGTAGCGACCGATGCGATCGCGGACCGGCTCCACCGATCGCGATGGTAGTACAGTGCCCGGGTGGTGCGCACCGACTACGAGGCACTGGAGACGGTCCTTGGCTACCCGTTTCGCGATCGGCTGACACTGGTGCTGGCGCTCCGGCACACCTCGTGGGCCAACGAACACCCCAAGGAGCCGGGCGGCGACAACGAGCGGCTCGAGTATCTCGGTGATGCAGTGCTCGATCTCATCGTCGGCCATCGCCTGATGGAGCGCTTCCCCGAGATGCGCGAGGGCCAGCTGTCGGTGACCCGGGCCCAGGTGGTGAGCGAGGCGGGACTGGCCGAGGTCGCGTCGGTGATGGGGCTGGGTGCGTGGGTGCTCCTGGGCAAGGGCGAGGAGAAGAGTGGCGGTCGCGACAAGCCGTCGATCCTCGCCGACGTGTTCGAGGCGGTGGTGGCGGCGGTCTACATCGACGGCGGCTTCGACGCGGCCTGGGCGCTGGTCGGCCGCGTGCTGGCCCGCCGCATCGAGACGGTCGAGCCCACCGGCTTCTACGACTTCAAGACCCGCTTCCAGGAGATGGCGCTGGCCCGCCTCAAGGAGCAGCCGACCTACCGGGTGATCGCCGAGCTCGGCCCGGCCCACAACCGCCGTTTCGTGGTCGCCGCGGTGCTGGCCGGCGAAGAGTGGGCCCGCGCCGAGGGCCGCTCCAAGAAGGAAGCCGAGCAGCAGGCGGCCGCAGCGGCGACCTTCCGGCTTGAGTCGGGCACGCGGCCCGAGCGCCCGAGCGGCGGCTAGCGTCTGATTGGCCAGGCAGCCGGGTCGGACAAGCAGGCAATCGGCAACCGGCAACCGGCAATGCGACCGCGTTGATGCACTGACCGTTTCCCGTTTCCCGTTTCCCGTTTCCCGTTTCCCGTTTCCTGCCTGTCAGGCCTTCGCGCCGCCGGTCTCGACCAGGAGGCCCTCGATGAAGCGGGCGTCGAAACGCGCCGGATCGAGGTCGCGGATGGTCGAGGCGGCCTCGTCGAGCCAGGCGTCGACCAGCTCGCGGAGCTGGCCGCCGCTGACATGGATGCGGGCGCCGTCGAGGCGACCGAACACGGCGCGCTGGGCGCGTTCGCGCGCGGGGGGCACGGGCTGGCCGTGATCGAGCGCGGCGCGGGCGGCGAGGAGCTCGTCGTGGGAGAGAGCGTGGGATGCGAGCTCGCCGCCGGCCAGCACGCGGGTCAGCGCCGTGCGCACGTGATCGTCGAGATCGGGGCGCGGCTCGGGCACGGCGCGCATCCCCAGCACATCGACGCCCAGGCTCTCGGCCACGGCGATACGCAGGGTGAGCCGCGCCAGCAGCTCGGCGACCTTGCGCACGTCGGCCTGTGACTCGATCGGGCGCAGGCCAGGGCGGCCCGCCTCGTCGAGGGCGCGGGCGAACCACGGCCGCGGCTGGGTCAGCGCGCCCAGGACCGCCGCCGTCGGCTCGCCGGCGGTGACGGCGCGAGGGGCGAGGCCGTGGGCCAGCCGCGCCAGCTTGGCGCCGACGGTGTACCCGACGCGGAAGACGCGGCCGAGCCCGACGGTGCGCAGCGTGTCGGCGGCTCGATCGAGATCGCCGCGCGCGAGCACCTCGAGGCCGAGCGAGATGGTGGCGGTGGCGTAGTCGCCGCCGGCGCGCAGGCTGGCCTGATCACCCGGGCGCGTGCGCGCGGCGGCCAGGAGCTTGTTGACCACGATCACCAGGCCGGCCTCGAGCCGTGACTCCTCGTTGGCGCCGACCCGATCCCAGGCCCGGGCCAGGAAGCTGCGCGCGATCACGTGCTCGGCGAGGGCGAGCGGCAGGCGATGCGTGGCCTCGGCGTCGATCAGCGGGATGATCCGGTCGACGGTGCCTTCTTCGACGCGCACGGCCTCGACCTCGAGCGGTCGGAACAGCTCGAGCGCCTCGTAGTAGTCGACGAAGCCGAGGTCGGCGAGGCGGCCGGTCCGCCATCGCAGCGCGTCCTCTTCGAGCTCGGGCCCCGCCTCCGAGCGCGCCGACATGATGGTGTGGCGCGCGACGTCGGCGTCGGAGCGGTAGAGGTCGTCGAGGAGCTGGCGAACCAGCCGGATCGTGTCCTCGTCGCCCTTCAGCTCGAGCGTGAAGAAACGATCGGTCGTGAAGTACATCGGCCGGTCGGAGGTCTCATCGGGCTCCTCGCCGAGCGTCAGATCCCAGATTCGCCAGCAGTGACGCTGGATGAACAGGGCGCGCCATTCGGAGTCGAGGCTGGCCCAGACCTGGCCCAGCTTCTCGAAGCCAGCGTCGACCAGCGCCGCCAGCCACGGCCGGGCCAGCTCGACCCGCGGCTGATCGCGTTCCCACACGTCCAGATCGAGGCAGCCGCGGATCTGCTCGGGCGTGGCCAGATGGACGATCTCGGCCGCGTCGTCGAACCCGACCTCGTTGACCAGCTCGAACAGCTCGGTGAACGAGACCTCCGCCACCGCCGCCGCCGGGTCAGGCGCCGACAGGAGCGAGTCGACACGCCGCATCCCGCGCGGCGCCGCGAGCTGTGCTCTCAACCTGGCCAGTGGTCCAGCTTCGTTCACGACCGGCACATCTAGCACATTCGCCCTCGCCCTTGCCCTTGCCCTTGCCCTCGCCCTTGCCCTTCTCCGCTATTCTCTCTGGCGTTGCCCGACCCCGTCGCCGCCATCCGCGCGATCGTGGCTCGCCACCTGGCGCAGCACGGCCTCCGTCGCGCCCTGGTCGCCTTCTCCGGAGGCCCCGACTCGACCGTGCTGGCCGACGCCTGCGCCGCGGCGCTCACCCCCGCCGCTGTCGTCCTGCTCCACATCGACCACGGCGCCGCGCACTCCACCGCGGCCACCGCCCACTGCGTCCGCTTCGCCGCCGCCCACGGCCTGACCCTGCGTACCGCCCGCATCGCCGTTCCGGCCGGGGCGTCGTGGGAGGCGCAGGCCCGCGTCGCCCGTTACCGGGCGCTGCGCGCCCTGGCCGGCGAGTCCGGCGACACCGGCGAGCTCATCCTCACCGCCCACACCGCCAGCGATCAGGCCGAGACCGTGCTCCTGCAGCTCTTGCGCGGCACCGGCCCGGCAGGGCTGGCCGGGGTCGCCCGCCGGCGTGGCCCGTTCCTGCGGCCGCTGCTGGAGGTGTCGCGGGTCCAGATCCTCGCGTACCTCGACCTCGCGGCCACCGATCTGACCGCGTGGCGCGACCCGATGAACGAGGATCAGCGGTTCACCCGCGTGCGGGTCCGCCAGGAGTTGATGCCGCTGTTCACCGAGCTGAACCCGCAGGCCGAGGCGGCCCTCTGTCGCCTCGCCGCCGCCGCCGCCGAGGAGCGGGCGGTGCTCGATGCGGCCGCCGCAGCGGTCCTCCGCGCCGCCACCACCGCGACCGGACTGACCTGCGCGCCCGTGGCCGCTGCGCCGGCGCCCATCGGCAAGCGCGCGCTTGCCATCTGGCTGCGCGCCCGGCGCGAGATCTCGGCCCGCCACCTCGACGCGCTGGCGGCGCTCTGCCGCGGCCCCGACGCCGGGACCCGCGGCCTCGATCTCGCTGGCGGACGCGTCGAGCGTGTCTACGGCGAGCTGCGCGCCGACCCGGTCGGACCAGCCGGGCGTGGACCCTCACCCGCGCTCGCCGTCAGCGGCCCCGACGGGCCGTACCGCGTCCGCACGCTCGCGCCCGGCGACCGCATGAGACCGGCGCGACTGCGCGGCCGGTCGCGCAAGCTCGCCGACCTCTACATCGACCTCCGGGTCCCGCGCGCCGATCGCGTGTTCGCGCGCGTGGTCGAGCGCGCCGACGGCACCATCGTGTGGGCCGAGCACGTCGGCGCCGCGCACGCGACGGACATCACGGTGCTACCCGATCTGGCAGCCCGATCTACGCCGGGGTAAACCGGCGATCTGCGCTGGTCCAGGCCGTCGGCGTGGGTATACTGGCGGCTGAGGAACGAACGAATTGCGCCAGTCCCACAAGACCATCCTGATCTGGCTCATCCTGATCGTCGTCTTCGTGAGCATCTACAGCTTGTTCACGGACTCGTCGAGCAAGGAGACGGAGCTCGACGTCAAGGCGTTCAAGACCATCCTCCGTGACAAGGAGCAGGCCAACGGCATCGAACGGGTGCGCGTGGAGCCAGGGTCCCGCGACGAGGCGCGTTACATCGTCACGTACAGGGCCCAGAAGAACAAGGCGGTCGTCTACGGACCGTATCCGGAGAAGATCACCGAGATGATGGACACCGCCGGCGTCGAGTACGTCGTGCGGGTACGAGATTCGTCGAGCATCTGGCCGCAGATCTTGCTGTCGTGGCTGCCGATGATCTTCCTCTTCGCGATCTTCTTCTTCTTCATGCGCCAGCTCCAGTCGGGCGGCGGCAAGGCGATGAGCTTCGGCAAGTCGAAGGCCAAGCTCCTGACCGACAGCCAGAACCGCATCACGTTCAAGGACGTGGCCGGGGTCGAGGAGGCCAAGGACGAGGTCGAGGAGATCATCGCCTTCCTCAAGGACCCCAAGAAGTTCACCAAGCTCGGCGGTCGCATCCCCAAGGGCGTCCTGATGATGGGCCCGCCCGGCACCGGCAAGACC
>SXJR01000485.1 GCA_005779305.1 Myxococcales bacterium | reverse complement strand
GTGGCGGCGACGATGCGCACGTCGCACGCGATCTGCTTGGTCGAGCCGATACGGCGGATGCGGCGGCTCTCGACCGCGCGCAGCAGCTTGGCCTGGGTCTCGAGCGGCAACTCGCCGATCTCGGCGAGGAACCGGGTGCCGCCGTGGCCCGCCTCGAAGACGCCGACGGTGGCGCGGGCAGCGCCGGTGAAGGCGCCAGGCTCGTGACCGAAGAGCTGATCCTCGACCAGCTGCTCGGGCAACGACGAGCAGTCGAGGACCTGGAAGGGACCGCCGGCTCGCATCGAGCGCTGGTGGATGGCGTCGGCGACCAGCTCCTTTCCAGTGCCGGTCTCGCCCTGGATGAGCACCGTCGCCTCGCTGCGGGCGAAGCGCTCGAGCATCTCGAACAGGTGGCGCATGGGCGGGCTCTGTCCGACCAGGCCGGCGAGGCCGGCCTCGCTCCACAGCGGCAGATCGACGGCGTCGGCCAGCGGCGTGAATACGATGCCGCTCTTGCCGACGGCGATGGTCGCGCCCGGGGCGAGGTAGGCCTCGACGATGCGCACGCCGCGCACGAAGGTCCCGTTGGTCGACGACAGATCGCGCAGGCGATAGCCACCGGCCTCGAGCCGCAGCTCGCAGTGCAGGCCCGAGACCTTGGGATCGTTGAGCGCGAGATCGGCGGTGCCGCCGGCGCGGCCGATCACCATCGCCGGCTGGGCCAGCTCGATGACCAGGCCGGTGTCCGGCCCCGCCACCACCTCCATGCGGCAGCGCCGCACGCTCATCGACGGCGCGCGGCCGTGATGAGGCGTGATCCAGGTGCCGTTCTCGAGGTCGCTCACGCGGACCTCGAGTCTAACCCCAGGGTTCGCCTGGATCGATCCCGGATGGCACCGGGCATGCGCCCGCGGGCGGGCGCTACCTCACAGCGCCTGCCAGCCGACCTGCAGCGCCATGCCGGTGACGCGGCCGCCGTCGAAGAAGCCGGGGGTGATCTCGACGGCCACGTTGAAGGCGTTCTTCGTCGACTGGTAGAAGTTGTAGCCAGCACGGAGGTCGATGCCGAGGCCGCTCTCGGCCTCGGTCTGGTCTTGATCGTCGGTGAGGATGCCGATGCCGATGCCGCCACCGGCCCAGATCTCCTCGGTAAGCATCTGCTGTGCCGACAGCCCGAGCATGCCAGCGATGAACTGGACGTCGGTGCCGCCGAAGTCCTGGGTGAACGAGGTGCCAGCGATTCGCACGGTCAGCGCCGTCTTCGGCGAGATCCACCCGCCGACGCCGACGTTGAGGCCCGAGAGCCCGTTGAACGAGTCACCTTCGACCTCGTCGGGCGCGATGGAGGTGTTGGCGAAGCCGAGGCTCAGCTCGAAGGTCATGCCGCTGCGATCGGGACCCACGGTCGACGCCCCTGGGTACCCCATCCCCGGGGGCGGCGGGGGCGGCGGCGGCCCGTACTGCGCCGCGGCGACCGAGGGAACAGCGATGAGCGCCAGGGCGCCGAGGACGATGAGCTTGCCGGACATGGGGCGCCAGCCTAACACCGGGTGTGGAGCCGCGCCCGTGACAGAACGCAAGCCCGGCTTAAATGCCAGCTCCTGCCGACAGCTCCCGCCCTTCCAGCTCGCCGGCGATCTCGCGCGGGAGCCAGAACCAGCGCAGCTGCTCGAAGTCAGTGGTGAGCGCCGGATCGATCGCGATCCGACGGCGCTCGCCGACGACAGCGGCGGCGAAGACGCGGCGCGCTTCGTCGAGGTATCCGGCGAGCGCGCTCTCGGGCTCGGTGGCGTGGCGCGAGCGGTACTCCATCTTGCCGGCCCGATACGAGATGTCGCCGAGGCGCATCGCCGCGGCGGGCGTGCCGCCGGCGTGGTGCCATAGCCCGGTGTCGGGCGCGAAGCGGTAGTCGGGAAGGAGCTTCCAGCCGTGATCGGCGACGAGGTGGATCGCCTCGAGCAGGAACTCGAACTGGGCCTCGGACAGGAAGTAGTTGAAGTTGACCCGCACCCAGCCCGGCTTGATGCCTTCGCAGCCACGTACGATTTCGCGCTCGAACTCCTTGCTGGTGGCGAGGTCGATGCCGAGCAGACGGTGGCCATAAGGCCCGGCGCACGAGCAGCCGCCGCGGGCCTGGATGCCGAACAGATCGTTGAGCAGCGCGACCAGGAAGTTGTGGTGCAGGTAACGCGCGCTGCCGGCGCCGGTGTGGCGGATCACGAACGAGACGATCGACAGGCGCCAGGCGTCGCGGTTGCCGAGGATGCCGATGTGCGGGTTTTGCGACCACGACGCGATGGCACGGCGGATGAAGTCCTCCTCGCGGGCGCGGATGGTCTGCCAGCCGACCGCGTCCTTGAGCTGGAAGACCAGGCCGGCGCGGATCGACTCGACGATCGCCGGCGTGCCGCCTTCCTCGCGGTGCTCGGGATCGGCGAGGTAGCGGTGCTCCTCGGGATTGACGTAGGCGACGGTGCCGCCGCCTGGCACCGCCGGCACCCGGTTCTTGAACAGGTGGCGCTTGGCGACCAGCACGCCGGGCGTGCCCGGCCCGCCGATGAACTTGTGGGGCGAGAGGAAGATGGCGTCCTTGTAGACCAGCGCGCCGTCGGGCCCGCCGTCGGCCATGTTCATCTCCATCTTCACGTAGGGGCCGGCGGCGGCGAAGTCCCAGAAGGCCAGCGCGCCATGGCGGTGGAGCAAGGCGCCGATGGTGTGGGTGTCGCTGCCGATGCCGGTGACGTTTGACGCCGCCGAGAAGCTGCCGATCTTGAGCGGACGTGCGGCGTGGCGGACCAGCGCCGCCTCGAGCTCGGCCAGGTCGACGTGACCGTCGGGGTCCTCGCCGATGACGACGACGTCGGCGATCGACTCGCGCCACGGCAGCTCGTTGGAGTGGTGCTCGTAGGGGCCGATGAACACCACCGGGCGCTGCTCGGCCGGGATCTGCGCCGACAGCGCGTAGCGCTCGTCGAGATCGGCGGGCAGGCGCAGGTTGAGGATGTCGATCAGCTTGTTGATGGCGCCGGTCGCGCCCGAGCCGCAGAAGATGACGACGTCGTCGGGGCCGCCGCCGACGGCCTGCTTGATGATGGCGCGCGCCTCCTCGCGGAACCGCGTGGTCTGCCGGCCGGTGCCCGAGGTCTCGGTGTGGGTGTTGGCGTAGAGCGGCAGCACGTGGCCGCGGATGAAGTCCTCGATGAACCCGAGCGAGCGCCCCGAGGCGGTGTAGTCGGCGTAGGTGACGCGCCGCGGGCCGTAGGGGCCGTCGATCGCTTGATCGTCGCCGATGATGCTCGAGCGGATGGATTCGATGAGGCGGTCGCTGGGATCCATTGGAGAAATGCGTCCTTCGACTCGGCTGAAGACGGCCTCGCTCAGACGACCGGGAACGTTGCGTCAGGACGACCGGGAACGTTGCGTCAGGACGGCCGAGGACTGTTCTATCGCACGTTTGATTGTTAGCGTGCGGCCCATGCGGATCGCGTTCCTCGGCACGGGGTTGCTCGGCTCCGGGTTCGTTCACCACCTGCTCGCCACAACGGGGTCGGTCACGGTCTGGAACCGCACCGCCGCCAAGGCGGCGCCGCTGGTCGAGGCCGGCGCTCGCCTGGCGTCCGATCCCGCTGACGCGGCGCGTGATGCCGAGCGCATCCACCTCTGCCTCAAGGACGACGCGGCGGTTGACGAGGTGCTGGCGGCGGCGCTGGTCGACGCTCCCACCGACGCCGTCATCATCGATCACACGACCACCTCGGCCGACGGGGCCGCCGCCCGCGGCGCCCGCCTGGCCGCGACCGGCCACGCCTTCCTGCACGCGCCGGTGTTCATGTCGCCGGTCGCGGCGCGCGACGGCAAGGGCATCATGCTGTGCGCCGGGCCCGCCGACGTGTTCGCCCGGGTCGACGCCGCGCTCGCCGGCATGACCGGCGACCTCTGGTACGTCGGCGACGATCTGACCCGGGCTGCCGCCATGAAGCTGGTCGGCAACGCCATGCTGATCGCGCTGGCCGGCGGCGTCGCCGATACGCTCGCTGTCGGCAAGGGTGTGGGCCTGTCGCCGGCCGACGCCTTCAGCGTGCTGGCCCGGCTCAAGCCCGGCGGCGCCATCGATCTGCGCGGCAAGCGCATGGCCGCCGGCGACTTCGCCGCCACCTTCGAGCTGGCGATGGCCCGCAAGGACCTGACCCTCATGCTCGACGCCGTCGGCGACGCACCGCTGGCGACGCTGCGCACCATCGCCGACCGCGCCGACGAGCTCATCGCCCGCGGCCACGGCGGCGACGATCTGGGCGTGCTGGCGGTCGACGCCGTCAAGACGGCCTCGTGAGCGATCCGGTGGCCGCGACCACGGTGCGCGAGGCGACGCTGCGCGCGGTGGTCAGCCCACGCCGAGCTGCCCTACCCCGAGGGTCGGGCCTGCGCCGAGGTCGCAACCGACCTCGGGCATCACCCTGGTGACGCTGCTCGGCATGGCGCTGGTGTTCGAGCAGCTCGGCCTCACCGATCACGCCGGCAAGCTCGCGCTGCTCACCTGCGGCACCATCGTCGCCACCGCCGCGTCGAAGGCCGGCGACATCTCGCAGGACCTCGAGACCGGCAACCTGGTCGGCGCCACCCCGGCCATCCAGCAGGTCGGCCAGTACCTCGGCGCCGCCACCGCCTGCTGGGCCGTCGCCGCCACGCTCCTCTTCCTGGGCAACGAGGTCGGCTTCGGCAGCAAGGAGCCGCCGGCGCCGGTCGCCGCCGCGCGCGATCGCAAGCGGGCCTGAGCGACCCGCGCCCGGCTCAGGTCGCGAGCAACAACATCCGCGCGTGATCGAGCTGCCGGGCCAGCGGCGCCGCCCTCGCCTCGTCGAGCCGGGCCAGCGCTGCCGGGACGGCCGTCGCCAGGCGGCTCGAGGTCTCCGCCTCGGCCTCGAGGGCGTCGTGGACGGCGCCGGCCAGGGCCAGGGCCTGCTCGTCGAGCACGGTCAGCGTGGCGCGGGTCTCGTTGCCGAGGTTGGCCAGGCTGGCGCTGAGCGCGTCGATCTGTTCGTCGACATCGGCGCCGCCGTCACTCGAGCCGCCGTCGCGATCGAAGGTGAGCTCGCCGATGGCGAAGCTGAGCGAGGCCTGGCGCTCGCGCGCCGAGTGCTCGAGCGTGGTCGCCCGCGCCTCCAGCGCGGCGGCCTCGGCGCGAAGGCGGGCCGCGTTTCGCCGCTGATCGCGGAGCTGGGCGGCGAGCCCGACCATGCCGGCGTCGGCGATGCCGTGATCGAGCAGCGCGTCGGCCACCGCCTCGAGCGCGGCCGCGGCGATCTCGATGGCGTCGCCGCGGCTCATGCGATCGGTGGGCAGCGGATCGACCGCGAGTTGCCCGGGATCTGTGCCACCGACGCCGAGCGGCCCCGTGGTCGGCGTGGCGGCGCCGACGCCGCCGGTGTCGGTGTCGCCGGCGAAGTCGTCGAGCGGACGCGGCACGGTGACGCCGAGCTTGGTCTTGCGCACCGGCGCCGGCTGCTGGGCGGCGACCAGCGCCTCGAGCGCGTCGCCCAGCGCGTTGCCGTCGGCGAAGCGCTCGCTTGGCCGCTTGGCCAGCGCGCGCAGGATCAGCTCGTCGAGCTCGCGGGTGATGCCGGTGGTGGCCTGGCGCCGCGACGGCCGCTCCGGCTGCTTGCGCATGTGCTGATCCATCTGCGCCACCATGCCGCCGTCGAAGGGCGTGGCGCCGGTCAGCATCTCGTAGATGATGCAGCCGGCACCGTACACGTCCATGCGCGGATCGGCGGCGGCGTGATCGAGGAACTGCTCGGGCGCCATGTACGGCCCGGTGCCGAGCAGCGTGCCGCCCAGGGTGCGCACCACGTTGTCGACGCCGGCCGACTCGAGGATCTTGGCCATGCCGAAGTCGAGCACCTTGACCACGTCGTCCTGGGTGCGGTGGCGGGTGAGGATGACGTTGGCCGGCTTGAGGTCGCGGTGGACGACCTCGAGGCTGTGGGCGTGGCCGAGTGCGCGGGCGACCTGGGTCGCGATGCGGAGCGCGCGGCGCACCCCCAGCGGCGCGCCGCCGATCGCGGCGTCGAGGCGCTCGCCGTCGACGTACTCCATTGCCAGGAAGTAGCGGCCGTCGCTGAGCCGGCCGAAGTCGTAGACACCGACGATGTGCGGGTGCTGGACCCGGTTGGTGGCGCGAGCCTCGCGGCGGAAGCGGGACACGAAGTCCTCGTCCTTGGCCACGTCCTCGCGCAGCACCTTGATGGCCTCGTGGCGGCCGAGATGGACATGTTCGGCCAGGTAGACCTCGCCCTGGCCGCCGGCGCCCAGCTTGCGCAGGATCTTGTAGCGACCCTCCTGGACGGTGCCGATCACGGACGCGCCAGCGCGCCGATCGCCGCCACGATCTCGCCGGGCTCGAGCAGCTTGGACAGCGCCAGGTCGGCGCCGCGGGCGCCGGCGTCCTGAGCATCGGCCGAGAGCAGGACGATGCGGGTCTTCGGCGCGTGCGCGCGCAGGTCGCCGATCAGCTCGTGGCCGTGGCCGTCCTCGAGCTGGACGTCGAGGACGGCGACGTCGTAGTGACCGGCGCGCATGCGATGGCGCGCCTCGGACAGGCGGCGCGCCTCGACCACCTCGAAGCCGGCCTCCTCGAGCATCGCCATTATCACCGAGCGATAGAGCTCGCTGTCGTCGAGGAGGAGCACCCGCCCGGCGACGGTGACGGCCGCGGCCCGGGGCACGTTGGCCGCGGCCGCGGCGCCGTCGAGGGTCGTGCGCAGGGCGGTGACCGCGGCCTCGAAGGCGGCGACGCCGGCGGCCCCGTCGGCGCTGATGATGGCGCGGCTGGCCACCGCGGCACTGGCCACGTCGTGTTGGCCGAGCAGCGCCGCCTCGCCGGCCAGGGTGTGGAGCTCGGCGGCGGCGGCGGGCGCGTCGCCGCGGTGCATGGCGCCCTCGGCGCGGCGAATGCGCCCGGTCGCGGTCGCGATCAGCTCGCCGATCAGGCGCGACGGAACCTGCCCGTCGCCCGCCGTGCCCTCGACACCGAGGATCGATCGGACGTACGCCACCACGCCGGCGATGCCGAGCTGCTTCTCGATGTAGCCCGCCGCGCCGCACTCGCGCGCGCGCCGCTCCAGCTCCTCGCCTGGCAGACTCGACAGGAGGTACACCGGCACCGGGGTCTCGCCGCCGATCATGCTGGCCACGTCGTCGCCGAAGGCCTCGGGCATCTCGACGTCCATCAGCACCAGATCGACGTCGGCGCCGTGCAGCTTCTTCAGATCCTGGAGGTCACGACCACACACCGCGACGATGCCGGCCTCGGCCAGCGCGGTCCGCGCCAGCTCCAGCGCGAAGGCGCTGTCGTCCATCACGAACACCCGTCGGGGCCGAGACGGGTCTCGAGGCTCGATCACAGCGCCACCCGGCACAGGCTGCGCACGATCTCGACCACCTGGCGGAGCCGGACCGGCTTGTCGACGAACTGGCTGGCGCCGGCCGCCAGCGCCTCCTCGCGTGCCGACTGACCGCCGGCCGACACCGCCAGGATGGGCAGCGTGGTCAGGCCCAGATCCTGGCGGGCGCGGCGAATCACCTCGGCGCCGTCGATGACCGGCAGGTAGATGTCGACGATGGCCAGGTCGAAGGGCGTGGTCGAGAGCAGCTTGATGGCCTGGCGGCCATCGCTGGCCGTGGCCAGCTGGAAGAGCAGGTCCTCGGTCACCGTGCGCAACCCGCCCTTGATGAGATCGGCGACGTGGTGGTTGTCCTCGACCAGCAGCACCCGCAGCACCCGCCGGATCAGCGCCTTGTCATGGGCGCGCAGCCGCTCGATCACGGCCGCCAGGGTCGCGAGGGAGCCTCGGTCGAGCTCGACGATCACGCCGGGGTCACTCTCGACCGGCGGCTCGGCCGCCACCACCGCGTCGAGCGCGATCGGCGCCCGCAGCCCGGCGAAGTTGAGCATCAGCCGCACCCGCGCGCCGTCGCGGTAGGTGTGATCGGTGGCGAAGAAGGCCCGCCCGCTGTGCAGGGTCTGGTCGTACTCGGCGACCAGATCGTCCGGCCCGTCGAAGTCGACGCGCAGGGCGAACGACTCGGACGGATCACTGTCCTTGCGTGTCGCCATGGCTCCCCGCATCGATACTACCTCAACTGATCGCTCACGACCGGGTCCTCGGCTCGCGGCGCTGGACCAGGAGCAGCGCGTCGGGACGGAGGAGGAGCCCCTCGACGCCGTCGACCCCGTCGATGCGGACGATCTCGACCGGGTATTGGCCCGGCGTCGGGCACAGGCGCTGGGCCCGCACCGGTTGCGGCGTTCCCACGCCGCGCAGCATCACGGCGACCTCGTCGCGACGCAGCACCACGGTCTGGGGGGCGTCGCCGGCTGGCACCAGGCCGTAGCGCGCCCAGGGGTCGAGGACCTCGACGACAGCTGCCGCGCCGCCATCACCGCCGGCGGCACTCACGTCCCAGTCGCGGGTCACAACCAGGTAGCGACCGTTGCCCACCGGCAGGCGGGTCACGTCGATGAACGGCCGCTCGTGGGGCACGCGCACGGTGATGGTGCTGCCGCGACCCGACGAGCTGGACAGCCGGACCGTTCCGTACTCTGCGGCTGCCGCGGCGCGCATGGCGTCGAGGCCGATGCCGCGCCCCGACAGCTCGCCGGCCCGATCACGGGTCGAGAACCCGGGCGCGAACAGGAGCTCGGTGGCCTGCTCGTCGGTGAGCGTGGCCGCGCGCGCCGCCCCGATGATGCCGCGTTCGACGGCACGCCGCCGCACCGCCGCCAGATCGACCCCGGCGCCGTCATCCTCGATCTGGACCTCGACGTGCCCGTCGGTGACCCGGCCGCGGATCACCAGCGTCGCCTGCACCGGCTTGCCGACCGCCTCGCGCCATTCCGGCGCCTCGATGCCGTGATCGACCGCGTTGCGGACCGCGTGCAGCACCGCCTCGTCGATCACGTCGACCAGGCGCGCGCTCACGGCCTCGGCAGGCACCGCGAACTGTACGTCGATGGGCTTGCCGAGATCGTCGGCGAGCAGGCGGGCGGCCTGGGCGTGGCGCTCGAGGCGCAGATCGAGGCGCACGGCGCGCAGGCGTCCGATCTCGCCGACCAGTGCCCTCCACGCCTGATCGAGGCGCGAACTGGTGTCGGCGCTGGCGCCGGCGAAGGCCAAGAACACCTCGGTGGCGATCACGGCCAGGCGGGCGCGGGTCTCCGCCGAGAGCCGATCGCGCTCGACCGACACGTGAAGCGGGGTCATCGTCGCCGGCTTGGCCCGGCTCGGCGGCGCCGGCCGCGCCGACAACCCCGCCACCGCCGCGTCGATCTCGCGCACGTAGCGGGCGATGCTGCCGGCCGACGTGGCCTCGCGTCGCAACACCAGCGCGCCGATGTAGCGGATGACCATGGTCACCACCATGTCGACGTCGTCGGAGACGCGGAACAGGTGCTGCGACGCCGCCTCGATCAGTTCCTCGAGCTTGTGGCAGAGCAGCGAGACGTCGCGGAACCCGAAGACGTGGGCGTCACCCTTGAGCGTGTGCAGCTCGCGCCGCAGCCGGTTGAGCAGCTCGTCGTCGGGCGCCTGCCCCATCCGCTGCCACGCCGCCTCGATCTGGGTGACCCGCTCCGACGCGCTCACCTGGAAGCGGGTGACGACCTCTTCGGAGAGCTGGAACCCCACGCCTCGCCCATGGTACCCGAATCGTCGAACAGGCGGTCGCGGTGAGCGCCCTCGTACTTGGACGGGCACTTGGCCGACAGGCCGGTGGCGATCAAGACCGGCGCGCCCTGCTCGAGCACGAGGCGGCCCTCAGCCACCACCTCGGCGCCATCGCGGAAGGCGTCGGGCTTGGGGCCGGTGCTGCGCACCGCCAGCCGCTTTCCCTTCTCGGCGAGCACGAAGGTCCGCACCGACTGCTGGTCGACGATGCGCTCGTCGATGCTCCCTACCTCGACCCAGCCGTGGACGCGCAGAGGCCGGCCCAGCCACTGGTCGTAGGCGACCATCACCTCGTCGACCATCTTGTAGTGGCTGGTGTGTCCGCGCGCCGAGTACCAGAGCAGGGCCAGGGTGGCGAGGACGGTGACGGTGGCGATCAGCTTTCGTGTGGTCGACATCCTGTTTTCTGAGTGAGCACGACCCGGGCCAGCCCGGAGGCGCAGCCGGCGCGCGGTTGCGCCGATGCTGCGCGCGCGTCCGCGCAAAGCCTGCGGGGTGCAACGCAGCCCACGCGAGGGCTGCGCGGATTCCTGGGGAATTGACGGCATGCGGCTTGCTCCACGGGGACGCGACCAACCAGAGGTTGCCCGATGCGGAACACGACTCTCATCTCGATATTGGCGCTCGCCCTCGCGACCGCGTGCAGCAAGCCGTCGCCGGCGAGCTCCGACCAGGCTGAACCCCAGCCTGGCGTCACCCCAGCCGGCGGCACCACCGCCTCCGCGGCCACGGGTGGCGCCGGCGCGGCCAAGGCCAAGGAGATCTTCGCCAACCGTTGCACGCCCTGTCACGGCCCCGAAGGTCGCGGCGACGGTCCCGCCTCGGCGAGCCTCAACCCGCGCCCGCGCGACTTCCAGGACAAGGACTGGCACGCGTCGGTCGACGACAAGCACATCGAGACCATCATCAAGTTCGGCGGCGCCGCCGTGGGCAAGAGCCCGGCGATGCCCGGCAACCCCGATCTGAACGATCCGGTGATCGTGGCCGAGCTGCGCACCCTGATCCGCAACTTCAAGAACTAACGGAGGACCGCCCCATGCGTTCGATCAAGATCGCTTTGTGTATCGCAGCGGCCGGTGCCGCCGCCGTCTCGTGTGGAGGTGGCAAGGCCTCCTCCACCGGTGGTGGCCAGGCCACCGAGCTCACGGCCTTGATGAAGGCGCGCGGGCTCTCGGAAGCCGACGTCCAGGCCGCCCTCAAGACCTACACCCCGACCGGCAAGGCCGACGAGTACATGGTGTTCGCCTCGGGCGGGCACTCGGGCCAGGTCATCGTCATCGGCGTGCCGAGCATGCGCATCCTCAAGTACATCGCCGTGTTCACGCCCGAGCCCTGGCAGGGCTACGGCTTCGACGATCAGACCAAGGGCGTCCTCGCCGGCGGCAAGCGCGGCACCACCGACCTGACCTGGGCCGACACCCACCACCCCGCGCTGTCCGAAACCGGAGGCGACTACGACGGCAAGTACCTCTTCATCGGCGACAAGGCCAACGCGCGCATCGCCGTCATCGATCTGGCCGACTTCGCCACCAAGCAGATCGTCACCACCGAGCTCATCGGCTCCGACCACGGCGCCGCCTTCGTCACGCCCGACACCGACTACATCGTCGAGACCACCCAGTACGCGACGCCGCTCGGCGGCGGCTACGCCGACCCCAAGGAGTACAAGGACAAGTACCGCGGCGCCGCGGTGTTCTGGCGCTTCGATCGGCAGAAGGGCCGCATCGACAAGGATGCCTCGTTCGCGGTCGAGTTCCCGCCCTACGTGCAGGACCTGGCCGACGCCGGCAAGAAGGTCTCCGACGGGTATGCCTTCTTCAACTCGATCAACACCGAGCTTTCCTACGGCGGCAACGCCGAAGGCAACCCGCCCATGGAGTCGGGCATGTCGCAGAACGACATGGACTTCATGCACGTGGTCAACTGGCGGAAGGCCGAGGAGCTGGTCAAGGCCGGCAAGTTCGAGACCATCGCCGGCATGAAGGTGATCCGCCTGGCCACCGCGGCCGAGGAGGGCGTCCTCGCCTTCGTGCCCGAGCCCAAGAGCCCGCACGGCGTCGACATCACCCCCGACGGCGCCGACATCGTCGTCGGCGGCAAGCTCGACACCCACGCCACCGTCTACAGCTTCGCCAAGATCAAGGACGCGATGGCGAACAAGACCTACGAGGGCAAGGACCCCTACGGCGTGCCCATCATCGCCTTCAAGACCGCGATCCGCGGTCAGGTCGAGCTCGGCCTGGGCCCGCTGCACACCCAGTTCGACGACAAGGGCAACGCGTACACGTCGCTCTTCCTGGAGACCGTGGTCGCCAAGTGGTCGGTCGCCGACCTCAAGCTGCTCGACAAGGTCTCGACCCACTACAACATCGGCCACCTGGTCTCCGCCGAGGGCGACACCGTCTCCCCCGATGGCCGCTTCCTGATCGCGATGAACAAGTGGGCGCTTGATCGCTTCAACAAGGTCGGGCCGCTCTTGCCGCAGAACTTCCAGCTGGTCGACCTGACCACGCCCAAGATGACGGTGCTCTACGACATGCCCCTGCCGCTGGGCGAGCCGCACTACGCGCAGATGATTCGCGCCGACAAGCTGGCCCCGATCGAGATCTATCCCCCGGGCGAGGATCCGATCACGGACGAGATCTCACCGCTGGCGGTGGTCGGCGGCAAGGAGCGCGTCGAGCGCAAGGGCGCCAACGAGGTCGACGTCCACATGACCGCCATCCGCAGCCACTTCACCCCCGACATCGTGCGGGTCAAGCTCGGCGACACCGTCCGCTTGCACATCACCAACCTCGAGCAGGCCTACGACGCTACCCACGGCTTCGCCCTGAACTCCTACAACATCAACCTCTCCCTCGAGCCCGGCGAGCACGCCGACGTGACCTTCAAGGCCGACAAGGCCGGCGTGTTCCCGATGTACTGCACCGAGTTCTGCTCGGCGCTGCACCTCGAGATGGCGGGCTACCTGGTCGTGGAGCCCTGAGCGCGCCGTGAGCACCGTGCCCCCTGCCGCCGTCATGCTCGCCGCCGCGGCAACGCTAGCCGCGGCGGCCTGCTCCACGCCCTGCGCCGCCGACGGGGCGTCGTGGACGGCGGTGCCGCCGCCACGGCCGGCGGAGTGCCGGACCGTGGCGGCCGGCGACGGTCTGCAGGCCGCCATCACCGCCGCCGCGCCCGGCGCGGCGCTGTGTCTGGCCCCGGGTCTCCATCGCGGCCCCATCCGGGTGACCACGCCGCTGACGCTGTGGGGCACGCGCGACGCCATCATCTCGGGCGGCCTGACCATCACCGCCGACGACGTCACCGTCGCCGGCCTGACCGTGGAGAGTGACGCGGTCGGCGTCGAGGTCCAGAAGACCCACCGCACCCACCTCATCGGCAACCACGTGCTTGGCGATCGTGGGGCCGGGATCGGCGAGCGCGGCGACTCGATCCGGCTGTGGGAGACCGACGACGCCGTGGTCGAGGACAACCTGATCGAGGACGGCCGCGACGTCGTGGTCTGGTACTCGCGGCGCGCGCTCCTCCGTCACAACGACGTGCGGCGGTCGCGCTACGGCGCCCACTTCATGTACAGCCACGGTAGCCGGGTCGCCGACAACCGCTACGTCGGCGTGACGGTCGGCGTGTTCGTCATGTACTCGCGCGACGTCGAGCTCACCGGCAACGTGATCGCCAACGCCGCCGGCTCCGCGGGCATCGCCATCGGCCTCAAGGACTCGGGCAGCGTCCGCATCGCGAACAACCTGCTGGTGCGCGACGAGGTCGGCATCTTCATCGATGCCACGCCCCAGCGCCGCGACGAGCTGGTCGAGATCACCGGCAACCAGATCCGGCTGTGCCGCACCGCCATCGTCTTCCACGCCACCGCGCACGGCGTGCGCATCCACGGCAACGACTTCGGTGGCAACGACGTCCAGACCCGCGTCGACGGCGGCGGCGACGCGCTGCGCGTGGGCTGGGAGGGCAACTGGTTCGACGACTACACCGGCTACGACCTCGACGACGACGGGACCGGCGATGTCCCCTACGAGCTGCGATCGTTCACCGGCGAGCTGGTCGCGCGCCAGCCCGAGCTCGGCTTCATGCGCGGCACGCCGGCCCTGGCCATGGCCGACGCCGCCGCCCACCTCGATCCCCTCTACCAGCCGCGTACGTTGCTGGTCGATCGCGCGCCGCGCATGGCGCCGGTCGCCGGCCAGGGAGCACGCTGATGCGACTCGAGCTGCGCCAGGTCACGAAGCACTACGGCCGGCGGACGGCCCTCGACACCGTCGATCTGACCATCGCCAGCGGCGCCCGGGTCGCCCTGCTCGGCCCCAACGGCTCGGGCAAGCCCACCCTGACCCGCGCCATCCTCGGCCTGGTCCGCTGCGACGGCGAGATCCTGGTCGACGGCCAGCCGCTCGGGTCGCGGGCCGAGCTGGCCGCGCGCCTGGCCTACGTGCCCCAGGTGACCCCGCAGCTCGGCGCCACCGTCGACGAGATCCTCGGCGCCGTGGTGTCGCTGCGCGGGCTGACCCGCGCGACCGTGGTCGAGATCGCCGCCGAGCTCGGCCTCGATCTCGACCGCGTGCGCCGGCAAGCGGTGCGCGGCCTGTCGGGCGGCATGCGCCAGAAGCTGTTCATCGCCCTCGCCCTGGCCAGCCCGGTCGAGCTGCTCGTGCTAGACGAGCCCACCGCCAGCCTCGACGCGGCGGCGCGGGCTCGTTTCCTGGCCCGGGTGGCCGCCATCCGCGACGCCACGGTCCTGCTCTGCTCGCACCGGCTCGACGAGCTCCACGCCCTGGTCGATCACGTGATCGCGCTCGCGGACGGGCACGTCGCCTACGACGGACCGGCCGCCGTCTACCTCGACGCGCGCCAGGCCGCGGTCATCGAGCTGCGCCAGCGCGGCGACAATGCCGCCTGGCTGACTGCCAACGGCTTCTCCCCCGGCGTCGGCGGCTGGTGGAGCCGTGCAGTCTCGCACGCCGAGAAGCTGGCGCTCCTGCCGGCGGCGCTCGCCGCCCTGGGCGGCGGCCTCGACGACATCGTCGTCCGCGACACCGACCGGATCGATCTCGAGGGGACGTTCCCGTCCCCTCTGTCCGGGGCACCGGTCCCCGGCCATTCACCCCCGCCGCGCGTCGCGTCGCGCGAAACCCTCGAGGTGTCCCGTGGCTAGCAAACCTCCTCGCCGCCAGTTCCCCTGGCGCGTGCTGGTGGCGCTCGCAGTCGCCGCCGCGCTCGCCGGCCTCGTCGCCGTCGTCATCAGCCGCGGCCGGCCCGTTCCCGACGGTCCCGTGCCGGTGGTGTGGGACCGCGAGCCCTGCGCCCACTGCCGCATGCTGGTGGGCGACCCGTCTTACGCGGCCCAGCTCGTCACCACCGCCGGTGACGTCGCCAACTTCGACGACCCCGGCTGTCTCCTCCACTACCTCGATCGGCATGCACCGGCGGTCCACCGGGTGTGGTTCCACGACAGCACCGCCGATCGCTGGCTGCCGCCGGCCGAGGTCGGGTTCGCCAGCAGCGCCACCACCCCGATGGGCTACGGCCTGGCCGCGGTCCCGTCCGGCACCCCCGGCTCCATCTCGCTCGACGACGCCCGCCGGCGCCTGCTGGCGATGAGGGGCGAGCCATGAGCTTTGCCCGTCAGGTCCTCGCCTCGGCCCGCCTCGATCTCGCCGAGGTGCGCCGCTCGCGCTGGCTGGTGTTCTGCGCCGGCGCCTACCTGGTGCTGGCTACCGTCTTCGTGCTGGTCGGCCTGCGCGAGTCGACGGTGATGGGCTTCACCGGCATGGGCCGCGTGCTCCTGTCGGTGTGTCACGCCCTGCTCCTGCTCTTGCCGCTCCTGGCCCTGACCATGTTCGCGCCGGTGATCGGTCGGGCCCGCGACGACGGCACGCTCGAGCTCCTCTTCAGCCAGCCGCTCTCGCGCGGCGCGTGGTTCGTCGGCGTGTCGTTGACCCGCTATCTCGTCCTGGTCACGCCGCTGGTCGCGCTCATGGTCGGGCTCGGGCTCTACGGCGAGCTCGCGCTGGGTCAGGCCGTGCCGTGGCCGTTCATCGGCCGCGCGCTGCTCATCTCGGCGGCGCTGCTCGCCGCGTTCTCGGGCGTCGGCGTGCTCATCTCCACCCTGGCCCGTAACCCCGGGCGCGTGACCACCTACGTGGTGCTGGCCTGGGCGATGGGGGTGGCGCTCCTCGACTTCGGACTCATCGGCGTGCTCCTCCGCTGGCGCGTCGACGCCCAGGCGGTGTTCACCCTGGCCGCGCTCAATCCGGTGCAGGACGCGCGCATGGCGCTGCTCAGCGGGCTCGAGCCCGATCTCGCCACCCTGGGTCCGGTGGGCTTCTATCTCGCCCACCACATCGGCGGGACCGCGCTCTACGCGCTGGGCTTGCTGTGGCCGGCGGCGGTCGGCGCCGGCACCTGGACCTGCGCGTACCTCAGCTTCCGCCGCGGCGATCTCGTCTAGCTGGAGCCCACCACCATGAAGAACGCCCTCGCCCGGTTCTACGACTTCCTCGACCGGCCGCTGTTCCCGATGGCGCGGCTCGTCCTGGCCTTGCTGGTCATCCCGCTGGTCCTGGCCTTCACCCAGCCGCTGTGGCGCATCTCGATGAAGGCGCCGCAGTACCCCAAGGGGCTGTCGATGGACATCTACGCCCACAAGGTCGAGGGCGGCCACGGCGGCAAGGACGTGAAGGAGATCAACACGCTCAACCACTACATCGGGATGAAGACGATCGATCGCAGCGAGCTGACCGACCTGGACTGGATCCCCTTCGCCCTCGGCCTGCTCGTCATCCTGACCCTGCGCTGCGCCGCCATCGGCAACGTGCGGGCGCTGATCGATCTGCTGATCATCACCGGCTACATCTCGGTGTTCGCGTTCGGCCGCTTCATCTACAAGCTCTACGTGTACGGGCACACGCTCGATCCCGAGGCGCCATTCAAGGTCAAACCGTTCACCCCGGCGATCTTCGGCTCGAAGCAGATCGCGAACTTCCGCACCACCAGCTGGCCCCAGCTCGGCTCGATCCTGATGGGCGTGTTCGTCGTCGGCGTGGCCGCGGTGACGGTGTGGCACCTGTGGGCCGGCCGCCGCGCCGCGGTGCGGGCCGAACAGGCGGCACCGGTGATGCCATGACCCGCACGCTGCTGCCGCGCGAGCATGGCGCGTATGTACAGCTCGCACTGCCGCTGGTGACCGCGCTGGCGATGGGGCGCCCCGGCGGCGCAGCCGTCGCGTTCACCGGCCTCGCCATCGCGGCCTTCTTGCTCCATCAGCCGATCCTGCTCCTGGCCACGCGGCAGGAGGGTCGCGCCCGCGACCTCGCGCGTGGCGCCCGCCGTCTCGAACGGTCGCTCGCGGGCGAGATCGTGCTCGCCGCGGTGCTGGCGGGCCTGGCCGTGCCGGTCGCCATCGCCGGCGGCGTCTCGACGGAGATCGCGGGGTGGACCTGGGCGGCGTGGGCGATCGGCTTCGCGGCGGTCACCTGCGCGGTCCACGGCGCCGTGCTCCGGCGCAAGCAACGCGATCCGGTGCGGGCGCTGGTTGCGGCGACCGCGGCCACGCTCGTCGCGATCGCCCTGGCGTCGACCCGGCCCGATCCGCTGGCCGCGGGTCTGCCGCTGGTGGCGGCGGCGGTCGTGCTGATCGCCCTGGCCCCCGAGCCGCGGCGCGTGCGCGTGGTCGGCTGGACGTTGATGGTGGCGTCCGCGGCGACCGGCGTCTGGCTGGTCGCCCTCCGCGTCGCCTGACCCGTCGGGCTCAGACGTGGTAGCCGGCCTGCTCGGCAACCCAGCGGACGATGTCGAGCGTCGACAGGATGCCGATCACGGCGCCGCCCGCGTCGAGCACCGGCAGGCGATGCACGCCCTCGCCGGCCATGAGCGCGGAAGCCGCGGCGATCGACGTGCTCTCGGCGATGGCGAACACCACGGGCATCATCACGTCGGCCACGGTGGTCCGATCGACGTCGGTGGCGTGGTAGCCGGTGCCCAGCTGCGCGTCGATGCTCTCCGCCGACGTCTCCTGCGGCGCGACCTCGCCGCGCTCGTGCAGGTGGCGGAGCAGATCGGTCTTGGACACGATCCCGATGGGGTGGCCTTCGCCGTCGACCACCGGCGCGCCGCTCATGCGGCCGTCGAGCAGAATGCGGATCGCCGTGCCGACACCGACGTCAGGCCGAACGCACAGCGTGGTCCGGGACATGATGGCGCCCACCGCCCGCGCGCCCGGCGCGGCGTCGCGGAGCGCCTGTTCGTCCACGTCACCGGACTCGTCGATCACGCGGCGCAGCCGCAGGGTGGGAACTCGGCCATCGGAGAATTCGGGTCGCATTGCTCGGCCTCCTGCTGCGGGTAGCAGCAACGCGCGTGCCCGCTGCAACCACCCGCAATCACGCGATCGAGCGCGCGGTTTGCGCCGCCGTCCACACGAGGTGCAAGCTTTGCGCGAATGAACGTCCTCCACGGTACTCTGGCGTGGCACGCGCCTCGCAACGCGACCCGAAGAGGAGAACTCCGTGGCTCGACAAGGACGCATCCTGGTGGTGGACGACGAGGTCAATGCCCGTACAGCACTGGCCGAGCTCCTCCGTGACGAGGGCTTCGAGGTCGAGACCGCAGCCGATGCCTTCAAGGCCCTCGGCAAGCACGACGCCTTCTCGCCTCACGTCGTGCTCACCGATCTCAAGATGCCCGGGATGGACGGCATCGAGCTGGTCAAGAAGCTCATGTCGATGGAGGACCCGGCGGCGGTCGTGGTGATGACCGCCTTCGGCGCGGTCTCGTCCGCGGTCGAGGCCATGCGCGCCGGCGCGGTCGAGTACCTCACCAAGCCGCTCAACTTCGACGAGCTCCTGGTGGTGGTCGATCGGGTGCTGGAGAACCAGGCCCTGCGGGCCGAGACCCGCCGCCTGCGCCAGCGGGTGCGCGACAAGGTCTCACCTCGCAACATCGTCGGGGCCAGCCCGCCCATGAACCGGGTCTTCGAGATCGTCGACCAGGTCGCGCCGTCGAAGGCCACCGTGCTCATCACCGGCGAGAGCGGCACCGGCAAGGAGCTCATCGCCTCGGCGATCCACCAGCGCTCCACCCGCGCCGCCGGACCGTTCATCAAGCTGCACTGCGCAGCGCGGGCCGAGAGCCTGCTCGAGAGCGAGCTGTTCGGCCAAGAACGGTGCGCCTTCACCGGCGCTGTCCAGCGCCGCGACGGACGCTTCACGATGGCCGACGGAGGCACCCTGGTCCTCGACGAGATCGCCGAGATCTCGCCGGCGGTGCAAGTCAAGCTCCTGCGCGTCCTCCAGGAGCACGAGTTCGAGCGGGTCGGTAGCGGCCAGACCCTGAAGGTCGACGTCCGCATCATCGCCGC
>SXJR01000484.1 GCA_005779305.1 Myxococcales bacterium | reverse complement strand
GGCACCTTCGGCGGCGCGCTCGGCGCCGGTGAAGGCGCCGCGTTCGTGCCCGAACCGGTCGTCCTCGAACAGGCTGCCGACGGGGGCGCCGCAGTCGACGACCACCAGCGGTCCGGTCGCCCGCGGCGACGCGTCATGGATGGCCTCGGCCACCAGCTCCTTGCCGGTGCCGGTCTCGCCGCCGATGAGCACGGTCACATCGGAGGCGGCGATGCGACCCAGGTCGTGGAACACGTGCCGCATCAGCGGGCTGGCGCCGATGAGGCGCCCGAACGACGGCGCCGGCTGCAACGGCAAGCGCGCGTCGTCGCCGCACAGGTCGAACCTCAGCAGGTTCTTGCCGATGCCCAGCACCTGCCCGGGCGCCAGGTAGGCGTCGAGCACGCGCACCCCGGCCACGGTGGTGCCGTTGGTCGACTCGAGGTCGCGCAGCCGGAAACCCCGCCGATCCAGCCACACCTCGCAGTGGGCGCCCGAGACCCGACGATCGCTCAGGACCACGTCATTGCTGGGCCGCGCGCCGATCCGGACCACCGGCTGGGCCAGCTCTCGGACCAGGCCGAGGTCGGGCCCGGCGGTGACCGTCAGCCGGAAGCGGCGGACGTGCAGCGCCGCGGTGCCGCCCTCCTCGGTGACCCAGGTCGCGTGGGTCTCGTCGGCGACCATCGTTCTCACGATAACACGCGCGCCGACGCGCTATCATCCCAGCGTTCGTGGTGTGGAAGCCTGCACGTAGCCGCGTGACCTCGGTCGTCGACTCCGGCTCCACGACCGCGAGCACCGCTGTCCGCGCGTCGGACGGCCTCGATCGCGTCGGCACCACGCTGGGCAACTACCAGCTCCTCGCGATCGTCGGCGAAGGCGGCATGGGCCGGGTCTACCTGGCCGAGCACAAGCGCCTGGGCCGGCGGGTCGCGCTCAAGCTGCTGCGCCCCGAGCAGGCCAGCCGGCGCAACGCGGTGGCGCGCTTCTTCCAGGAGGCGCGCGTGGTCAACCGCGTGCGCCACCGCAACATCGTCGACATCCCCGATCTGGTCGAGCTCGACGACGGCACGGTGTTCATCGTCATGGAGCTGCTCGAGGGACGCTCGCTGCGCGAGCTGCTCCGCGCCGACGGGCCGCCGCCGATCGCGCTGACCATCGAGATCGGCGTCCAGATCTGCCGCGCGCTCGAGGCGGCGCACGCGGTCGGCGTGCTCCACCGCGATCTCAAGCCGGCCAACGTGCACATCGCCGCCGACCGCTCCAGCGACGCCTGGATCAAGCTGCTCGACTTCGGCATCGCCAAGCTCAGCGAGCCCGAGTCGCCGTCGGGCGTGGCCGCGCCCGACATCACCGGCGAGGGTGCCATCATCGGCACGCCGATCTACATGTCGCCGGAGCAGGCGACGGCGAGCCCGGTCGATCCGCGCACCGACCTCTACTCGCTCGGCGTCATCCTCTACGAGCTCGTCGCCGGACGGCCGCCGTTCACCGGCGGCACGCTGCCCGAGCTGGTCTGGGCGCACTGCTCGCAGCCGCCGCCGCCGTTGCCCGCGACGGTGCCGCCCGAGCTCGACGCGCTCATCCAGCGCTGCCTGGCCAAGCGACCGCACGAGCGGCCGGCCTCGGCCACCGCCGTGCGCGAGGCCCTGCTGTCGATCGGGCTCGCGCCGCCGCGCCGCGTGCGCTGGCGCGCCGCGCTGGCCGTGGTGCTGGTGGCCGTGGTGGCGGGGGTGGTGCTCGCGTTCGCGTCCGGAGGTCGCGGCGATCGTCCGACACCGGCGGCGGCGACCGAAGCGCCCCCCCCGTCCGCGCCTGCAGCCGCCGCCGTGGTACCCGCGATCGACGCTTCGACGGGAACGCCGGCGGTCGAGGCTCCAGCTCCGCCATCCACGCCCGCCGTGGACGTTCGCCGCCGCAAGACCCGCGGTGATCGCGAACCCGTGGCCCCGGCGAACCCGCCGGCGACGCCCAGCGGCAGCGTGCGTGACCGCGCCTACACCGTCGATCCGTTTCGGGAAGAGGGTACGCGATGAAGCGCGGCGCCATCGCCGCACTCGCGCTCGCGCTCGCGCTCGGGCTCGGCGCCGGCCCGGCGGTCGCCGCGCCGAAGCCGAAGCCGAGTCCGGCGACCGGTGCGCGCGCCGAGGCCCGCGCCCATCACGCCCGCGCCGAGAAGCTCTACGCCCTCGGTCGCTTCGACGAAGCTCTGGTCGCCTACCAGGCCGCGTACGAGGCCGAGGCCCTGCCCGGGTTTCTGCTCAACATCGCCCAGTGCTATCGCAACCTCGACCGCCTCGCGGAGGCGGTGTTCACCTTCCGCAAGTACCTCCAGCTCCGCCCCGACGCCCGCGACCGCGCTGACGTCGAGGAGCTGATCACCACCCTCGAGGCCGAGCAGGCCCGGCGCGCCGATGCGGCCGCCGAGGCGGCCCGTCGCGAGGCCGAGGTCAAGGCCCGCGCCGATCGTGCGCTCCAGCCGGCGCCGACCCCGCGTGCGCCCCCGGTCTACCGCCGCTGGTGGTTCATCACCGGCGGCGTCGTGATGACTGGCGCCGCGGTGGGCCTGGCCATCGCCGCCACCCGCGACGGCTTGCCCGACAGCGACCTCGGCGTGGTCGACTTCACCCGATGAGGGCCGCCGCGCTGGCGTTGTTGCTCTCTGCGTCGGCCTGCGGCGAGGACGCGATCGTCGTGACGGTCTCGGGCCGGCCCACGCTGCGCGAGCCCGCGTCGCTGCGGGTCGAGGTCGGCGACGGCACCGATCGGGTCGAGACCGTGCTCGACCTCGGCGGCGATCCGACGCTGCCGCGCACGTTCGTGGTGGCCACCTCGGGTCGTTCCGGGACCCTCGAGGTGTCGGTCGACGCCGTCGATGCCGAGGGCGCGGTCCTGGGGCGAGGCGTCGGTCAAGGTGCGCTCGCTGGCGACGGCGAGCTGGCGGTCATGCTCGATCCCTCCGACTTCGTGGTCAACACCCGCGTGGTAGGGCCGCAGCAGCTCTCGGTGGCGCAGTACGGCAGCGCGCGTCAGGTGGCGTCGACCCCTGACGGCCGCTTCATCGTGGCGTGGCAGAGCGACCGGACCTCGTTCGCCCGCCTCTTTGCCGCCGACGCCCGGCCGGCGCCCAACGCCACCGAGATCATCGATCTCGAGTTCGAGATCCCGATCGTCACCGGCCCCACCGACGAGGTCGCGATCGGTCACGCTGGAGACGGCTACGCCGCGGTGTGGGAAGCGCCGCGGCCCGCCGGCGGCCCGGTCGATCTGTTCATGCACACGTACGCCGACGGGGATGCGTCGCGGCGATCGATCAACGATGTCGCCGTCGCCATCGGCGACGCGACCTCCAGCCACCGCGGCGCGGCGATCGCCGGCGGCACCGACGGTGGGTTCGCCATGGTCGGGCTCCGCACCGCGCGGCCCCAGGACGCGCGCGGCGTGGTCCAGCTCCGCCGCTTCGATCGCACCGGCGAGCCGGTCGGGCTCGCCGTCGCCGCCAGCGTCGCCGCCGCCGCCACCGACGAGTCGCCGGCGGCGGTCGGGCTGACCGACGGCGCCGTGGCCGTGGCCTGGATCGGCGAGGTCGCGGGCGGCTCGCGGGTCGTGGCCCGGATCTTCGACCGCGCCACCCCGCGCACGGCCGATCTGACGATCGATCAACCGGCCAGCACGTTCGCCCGCGCCTTCGCCCCACAGCTCGCCGCCCTCGACGACGGCGGCTTCGTCGCGGTCTGGGTGGCTTCGCGCGTCGACGGCACCACGTTGCGACTCCGCCGCGTCGGCGCCGACGGCGCGCCGCGTGGCGCCGAGGTCGTGGTCGTGGCCACGGTCGACTTCCAGGTCCCCGCCGTCGCCACCCGGGCCGACGGCGCCGTCGCGGTGGCCTGGAGCACCGGGCCGATGGGCGACGAGGATCTATGGATGCAGGTCGTGGGCGCGGACGACGTGCTCGTGGGCGCGCCGGTCGCGCTCGCCACCACCACCGTCGGTACTCAGCGAGCACCAGCCCTGGCTCGCTTCGCCGCCGACGGCTTCGTGGCGTCGTGGACCGATCACTCGCAGGCGGCGCCCGACCCGTCGGACGCCGCCGTCCGCGCCCGCATCTTGTACCTGCCCTGAATCGTTCGCTTGAGCTTGCGCAGCTCGCGCTCGGCCTCGCCGGCGAGGGCGTGGGCCAGGGTGCGCGGGTTGCGGCGCGTGATCCACACGTTGAGGGTGGGGCGGAGCACGTGGTTCCAGCGCAGCTTGTACGGCCGCGGCCCCTCGCCCAGGTCGTAGTCGACGAAGCCGCGTCCGATCGCGTCCTCCATGCACAGCTGCGCCGCCTGCATCCCCAGGCTGACCTTGGGGTCGAAGGTGGGGTCGTTGCCCGACTGGTACTCGTAAAGCCGGTCGCCGAGGTGGAAGCCGTAGCGGGCGGCGACGACCTTGTCACCGACGGTGACGGTGTGCAGATGGAGCAACCCGCGCGCGAGCATGCGGGCGCTCACCGCTCGGTGGAAGTGCGTGAAGCGTTCGCTGGCGAAGCAGCCGGGCTTGCCGCGCGACTGCCACAGCGCCTGGTGGAGGCGCACCAGCTCGGGGAACATCGCCTGCAGATCCTCGGTGGTCTCGGCCCGCCGCAGCGTGACCTTGCCGTGCTGATCGAGCAGGCGGCGGTGGCGGCGCAGATCTTCGCGCATGCGCTTGCCCTGGGCCGCGACGAACGCCTTGGTGTCGGGGGCGAGGCCGACGATGACGCCGTCGGGACGAGCCATGGCGGTGACGTCGATGGGCGCGCCGGTGCGCTTGATGGTGTCGTGCAGCGCCGGCACCAGCGCCGAGTCGGCCGGCACCGAGGCGAGGCACAGCTCGTCCCAGTCGGTGAGGGTGGCGAGGTGCTCCCAGAACGCGGTCGTGATCTCGCGCTCACGGCCACGCACGATCACGAAGTCGAGGTACTCGGAGAGGATCTCGTCAGCCTCGGCCTCGCCGGTGGCCAGGAGCTCGATGCGGCGGACGGGCACGCCGCGTGGCCGGATGGTGCGGCGCAGGAGCGGCGCGACCCCGAGCAACGTGCCGTCGCGATCGCGGGCGGCGAGCAGGAGGAGCTCGCGATCGGCGCCGAACGTCTCCCACCAGGTGAACAGCCAGTCCCAGGTCAGCGCCGGCAGCTGGACGTTGCTCGCCGCCTGCAGCACCGTCCACTCGTCGCGCAGCGCGGCGAAGCCGGCGACGTCGGTGATGGCGGTGACGGTCACCGCCGCCGAGGTAGGGGTAGGGGCGGGGGCAGGCGCCGCCGCGGTCGGGCGCAGCGGCGGGGCGTACAAGCGGGCGCCAAGCGCCGCGCTCTTGACCACGGTCCACAGCGCGCGCGCTGACGGCGTGTGGCCAAGGTGGACCAGCGCCGGCGTCAGCGCGCCGCGGGGATCGTCCTGGGCCAGGAGCCGCGTGCTCCAGCGGCGGTGCACATCGCTGCGCCAGTGGCGGTGCGCGTCCGGACCGAGCAGGTCGCGATAGCGATCGATGACCGCGAGCATGTTCTTGCAGTCGCGCTCGACGCTGCCCCGCGACAGCGAGCCGGGCTCGAGCACGCACGTGGCCAGCACCTCGCGGGTCAGGTACGCCGGTGCGCGCAGGAGCAGGCGCAGCCAGAGGTCGCGATCCTCGGCGGTGGCGAGGCGTTCGTCGAAGCGCTCCTGGGCCAGCAGGTCGCGCCGGATCGCCACCGTGCCGGTCCAGAACATGCCGGCGGCGTGGAAGGCGTCGGGGCCCTGCAAGCGCAGGACGCGATCGAACAGCGTCGGATCGATCGCGGGATCGGGGCGGCGCGGCGCGCCCGGTTGCTCGAGGTAGAGCCACGAACCGACCATGCCGACCTCGGGGAAGCGACGGAGGTGTTCGACCTGGCGGGCCAGCTTGTTCGGCTCCCAGTAGTCGTCGGCATCGAGGAAGGTGACGACATCGCCGGTCGCGCGCTCGATGCCGGCGTTGCGGGCGCTGGCGGCGCCGCCGTTGGGTTTGCGCAGCAGCTGCACCCGCGACCCGAAACCCGCCAGCGCCGGCCCCACGTCGTCGGGCGATCCGTCGTCGACGACGATGATCTCGGCCGCCGGCCGGGTCTGCGCCAGCACGCTGTCGACGGCGCGGCCGATGGTGGCGGCCGCGCGATACGCGGGGATGATGACTGATACGGCTCCGTCGTTCATGGCTCCAGAGTATCGAGCGCGCTGGTCGTCGTCGGGCAGCGCGCGGGTAGCGCCGCGCTCGACGGAGATCGACGAATCGTCGACGGTCGGGTGTTGGTCGCCGTGGCCGGCGAGCCCCAGTCGTGCCGACTGGTGACTCGGGCCTCCACGTGCGGCGTCGCCTGGCGGGGGCGCGAGCCCGCAACCGGCGCGGATCGGCGGGGTATAGTGGGCGGCGATGGCGGCCACGGTCCTGGGACGCTACGAGCTGCTCCGGCTGCTCGGGCGCGGTGGCATGGCCGACGTCTACCTGGCCCGCCGCCGGGTGGCCGGGCTCGAGAAGCGGCTGGTCATCAAGCGGGTGCGCCCGCAGAAGCCCGGCGACACCACGTTCCTCGAGCTGTTCGTGCGCGAGGCCCGGCTGTCGATGACGCTCAACCACCAGAACATCGTCCCGGTGTTCGACTTCGGACGGGTGGGCGACGCCGCGTTCCTGGCCATGGAGCACGTGGAGGGCCGCGATCTGGGCGCGACGCTTGGCCGCGCCGCAGCGCCACCGCCCCCGCTCCTGTGCGCGTTCATCGCCGCCGAATGCTGTCGCGCTCTCGATCACGCCCACCGCCGCAAGGGGCCCGACGGCGCGGTGCTCGGTGTGGTGCACCGCGACGTCACCCCCCGTAACGTGCTCCTGTCGTGGGCCGGTGAGGTCAAGCTCACCGACTTCGGCGTCGCTGCGCTCGCCGGTGATCCCGGTGGCGACGTGCGCGGGACGATCGCGTACATGGCGCCCGAGCAGGCCCGCTACGAGCCCACCGACGCGCGCGCCGATCTGTACGGCCTCGGCCTCGTGTTGTGGGAGATGCTCACCGGCAAGCGGGTGCGGCGTGGGCTGGCCAAGGCCGAGCTGCTCGAGCTCACCCGCAGCGGCGGCTTGCCGCCGTTGCCCGAAGGCCCGCCTGGCCTCGTCTCGATCGTCGAGCGCGCGACCCAGCGCGAGCCCGGCGCGCGCTTCGCCGACGCGGCCGCCATGCTCGAGGCGCTCGATCGCTACCTGGTCGACGCGCGTGCGGCCGAGCCGGGACCGGCCCCGGCGCTTCAGCTCGCCGACTGGCTCGTCACCGTTTGGAGCTCCGACGCCGGCAAGGACGAGGGCGAGCCGCTCGACGCGGTCACCGCCGCCAACATCGAGGCCGATCTCGATCCGGCGACCATGCGCTCGCTCGCAGAGACCGCCGCCGAGAGCGGCGAGCTCGCGGCGCTCGCCGAACCGCCGCCGCTCCCACCCCCTCGAGTCGAGAAGCTCGCGCTGCCGTCGCCGCCACCGGCCCGCCGCTATCTACCGGCCGCGCTCCTCGTTGGCGCCGCGGCCCTCGTCGCCCTCGTCGTCTTCTTGACCAACCGCCCCCGTTCCCCGTCCAGCGCCACCAGCACACCCGCGCTTGCCGATGCGGCTTCGGTTGCGCCTGCGCCTGCCGACGCGGCTGCGGCTGCGGCTGTGGCCATCGACGCGCCCGCCGTCATCCCCACCACCCCCGATGCCGCCGCGTCGCCACTCCCCATCGCCGACGCCCGACGCCCGACGCCCGACGCCGCGTCCGCCACCGCCGACGCCACGGTCACGGTCCTCACCCGCAAGGTCACCATCGGCGCGACCCCGTGGGCCGACTTCACCGTCGATGACGATCCGACCCCGCACCAGACCCCGGAGACCATCTCGCTCTCGCCCGGCCCACACCGCATCCATTTCACCAACGCCCCGCTCGGCGTCACCCGCACCGTCACCATCGACGTGCCCGCCGACCGCGACATCAAGCACGTGGAGCCGCTCGAGCCGCAGATCGCGCCGAGACCGGCGCCGCCCTGACTTCGACCGCCGCCGCTGTGCAACGCTGGTACAGACACGCGCGGTTGCGCGACAAGCGTTACGCGTGTTTCGGCGTAATTCGGTACGGTGTAGCGATTGCAGGACACGATCGCAATGCGAATCCTCTCGCTCGCTCTCTTGCTCCTGGCGTTCGCGGCCTGCGGCAGCGACGCCTCGCCGCCTACATGCACGGGCACGTCGTGCGCATGTGAGGCCGGCACCGCCTGCGACATCGATGGCTCGAGCTGTGCCGGCAACAGCTGCACGCTGAGCTGCACCGACGACAATACCTGCAGCGGCACCTGCGGCAACTCGTGCAGCATCGACTGCTCGGGCGGCTCGACGTGCACGATGACCCTCGGGGCCAGCGGCAGCGTGTCGTGTAGCGAGGGCGCCACCTGCGACATCCGGTGCAACGGCAGCTGCTCGCTGTCGTGCTCTCCGGACTCGACGTGCCGCCTGGCCTGCGGCGATGGCGAGCTGAGGCCGGTCGAGAGCGGCGGCAGCTGCCCGGGCTGAGCCCCGCGCCGGTCAGCGCGTCAGCGACGCGTGCAGCAAGAGGCTTCCGGTCACCAGCAGAAGCCCGGCCACCACGGCGCGGAACATCTCCTCGCTGGTGCGCCGGTGCACAGCCTCGCCGACCACCATCCCGACCGCCATCGCCGGCACCAGCTGCGCCGACGCGACCAGCGAGTCCGCATGCACGTGCCCGCGCACGGCCAGCCGGCTCAGCACGATCACGTTGAGCACGAACCACATCACCGCCAGGGTCGCCCGCAGCGCCGTCTTGGTCCGGATGTTCCGTGAGATGACCGCGACCGCCAGCGGGCCGCCGGTCGCGAACAACCCGTGGACCACGCCCGCGCCGAGCAGGAGCGCGCGCTGGAACATCATCGGCAAGAGCCGCGGCGCAGCGTCGGCCGCGCGTGCCCGCGCCGTGACCTGCAACGCGATCTCGGCCAGCGCCACCACGATCACCAGCGCGGCGAACAGGGCGCGCGCGCCCTCGGCGTCGATCACCCAGGCCAGCGCTGTTCCGCCCGCCAGCCCGAGGAGCATCATGGGCAGGATCGCCGTCCCCAGCCCGCGCCACTCGATCGCTGTCCGTCCGCGCAGGGCCAGCACCAGCGAGAGGCCGAGGTTGAGGGGGAGGAACCAGGCCAGGAGCGCCTCGATCCCGAACCAGCGCGCGCCCAGCGACAGCGCCATCACCGTGCCGCCGAACCCGGCCACCGACTCGACGAAGGCACCGGCGCCGAGCACCGCCGACAAGATCAACAGATCGTGCGTCGACATCAGCTCAGGGGCGTGCCCTCGCGCTCGTGCTCGGCGACGATGGTGCGCGTGAAGCGCCACGCGCCCGCGGCGGCGCGGGTCAGCCGGCACGCGGCCACCTCGACGCGGTGTCCTCCAGCTTGACCCTCGAGCTCGTGTTCGAGCCGCACCGACGCCACCGCGCCGGGTTTGCCCTCCCACGCCGCCACGTCGCGCGGCAGCGCGCCGATCGCGGCCCGGCACCCGTCGAGGCCCGGGGTCAGCTCGGCCTCGCTCACGCCCCAGCGGCCGACGCCGGTCATGCGGGCCAGCCACTCGAGGAGGCGGATGACCTCCTCGTCGGGCAACGCGCTCATGATCGAGGGCCCCAGGTCGACCGACGGCACGCTCGACGCGCTGGAGGTCGGCCCCAGGGTGTCGATGCCGGCGGCGCGGCGGTAGGCGCGGCCCAGCTCACTCTGCCAGTCGGGATCGTCGAGGTCGGGCACGTCGTAGGCACGCACGCGCTCGAGGCTCACCGACGCCTCGGGCCCGCGCACCGGCGGGATCAGGAACGGCACGTCCTCGATCACCGCGAACGCGGCCCAGCGGAAGAGGTACTGCATCGGCCAGGCCCCCACGGCGACGAACGTGAGCAATGGCCGCGACGGGATCATGCGCACCATGTGCGGCTCGATGTCGACGGCACGGCCGAGGGACGTGCCGTCGTCGAACACTCGCGACCACAGCTGCTCCCAGCCGCGCTCGGCCACGGTGCCGCGAGCGCGGCGTCGACGCAGGACCAGCTCGGCGAGCGACGACACCCGATGCCGAGCTTCCCACGACCGGAGCCGGCAGGCCAGATCAGGGCAGGAACACGCGTCCGCTCTGACCAGGCTGATGGCAGGTGTTGCAGTCCCCGCCGGCGGTCGCCACCTCGGCGATCATCGGTCGGGTGTCGGGACACTTGCTGGCGGTGACCTTCACCGGGTACGCGAAGGTCCTCGCGCTGTAGAAGTTGCCGTTGCTGGCGGTGATCAGCTTGGTGACCACGTTGTTGGCGTCGGTGACGATGATCGTCGCAGCGGGCACCGGGGTCGCGCTCTGCGCGGTGGTGAAGACGGTGCCCCCGAGCGTGAATCGCGTCGCCGTCTGGCCGTTGTGGCAGGTCAGACAGGCCTGACCGGGGTTGTGCTCGCCGTTGGGTAGCTGGGACGCCACCGGTTCGCAGGCCACGCTCGCGCCGTCACCGCCGGCGCCGCCGTCGGTACCGACCGCTCCGTCGACCCCGAACTCGTCGCGCGGAAGCACCGATCCGACGTCGCAGGCGGTGGCGCCGGTCACGACCAATGCGAGGGCGACAGCGAGCCGCGCAGCGGGGAGCATCCCGCGATCCATCGCAAGGCGTGTGCCGGTCGGATCTGGCCGCGATCGGCCGCAACCGCGCGAATCGACGAACGTGGACTGTACGAACGTTTCACACGCCGGGGGGAGGGTCCTCCCCGCCCCTGGCGAGTTGACCGTGGCGAGCGGTCGGGCCACGCTGCGAGGCATGGGGCTGGCACGCGATAGCTTCCTGGTCGGGCGCGCCGTCGTGCGCGTGCTCGGTGATTCGGGCAAGACCAGCGAGATCCACCGGGTCGAGGAGATCACCGGCCGGCCGGCGTACCGGCGCCTGCTCGCCGAGATGAAGTCCGACCCCGTCGGAGGTCGGCTGCTCGACGAGCGGCCCGAGCTGTCGAGCGAGATGGTCGACTACGAGGCGCTCCGGCGGCTGCCTGCGACCACGCTCGGCGGCGCTTACGTCCGCCACCTCGACGACAACAAGATCACCGCCGACTACCAGGCGGCGCTCACCCGTCACGTCGAGGACGAGGAGATGGCGTACCTGATGCGCCGCTTCCGCCAGACCCACGACGTGTGGCACGCGCTGCTCGCCCTCGGCATCACCGGCCACGAGGAGGTCGTCATCCACGCCTTCTCGTGGGGCCAGCTGCGCCTGCCGGTGTCGGCGTTGGTGGTGACCCTCGGCTCGATCAAGCACATCGTGCTCGAGCGGCGCTGGGGCGCGCTCCGCCATTCCCTGCGCGAGGCCTACGAGGTCGGGCGCGACGCGGCGCCGCTGCTCAAGGTGATCTGGGAGGAGCAGTGGGATCAGCCGCTGGCGGAGGTGCGCGAGCGCTATCACGTGCGGCCGCTCGAGCGGCGCTGGCTGCAGTAGACGAAAGGCGCTTGCGGCGTGCGCTTCAAGGCCAGGCTCTTCCGCATTCCCGGTCCCGGCGGTTGGACCTTCGCGAAGATCCCCGATCGACACGCGCCGCCCGTGACGCATGGATGGGGGCGCACACCGGTGCTCGCCTCGATCGACGGGAGCTGGTGGCAGACCAGTGTGTGGCGCGACCGACGCCATGGCACGTTGCTGCCCGTCCCCGAGAAGATCCGGGGCGACGCCGGTGAGGGATCGGTGGTCACCGTCGAGATCGCGCCGCGCGCCAGCTCCCGGCCGCGCCGGCCGGCGAAGCCGGTGCGACGACGAAGGGCCTGAAGAGGCCAGGCGGGGAGATCGCGGAGTTGCGAGATGCGCGGCGCCGCGTCTCGTCGTATGGTGCGGGGAACCGCGAGAGGTCAGTCATGTCTACCGTCGAGATCAACCTGGACAACTTCCAGAACACCATCGAGAAGGACGGCATCGTCCTGCTCGACTTCTGGGCCCAGTGGTGTGGCCCGTGTCGCCAGTTCGCCCCGGTCTTCGAGGCGGCGTCGGACAAGTTCGGCGACGTGGTGTTCGGCAAGATCGACACCGAGGCCCAGGAAGAGCTGGCCGCGGCCGCCGGCATTCAGGCCATCCCGACGTTGATGCTGTTCCGCGACGGCGTCCTCCTGTTCCGCGAGAGCGGGGCCCTGCCGGCGGCGGCGCTCGACCAGCTGGTCGAGAAGGCGCGCGCGCTCGACATGGAGCAGGTGAAGAAGGAGATCGCGGCGCACGAGGGAGCTCACGAGCACGGCCCAGGCTGCAACCACGATCACGATCACGGCCACGATCACGCGCACGGTGACGGCCACGATCACGAGCACTGATCCGATCTGGGGTGCCGCGATGGTGTCACCCCGGACGTGACACTGCCCTTCTGGCCCGCCTGTTGCTCAGCAACGGAGCGGAGGTGCCAGATGATCGTGAACCGACTCGTCCGTGTCGTCAGCTTGCTCGTCGTCGTCGCCGCGAGCGCTTGCGTCGATGATGCCACCAACACGCGCCCCGAGCTGCGGGTGGCGCCGGAGGTGACGCTCGAGTCGGGCTACATGAAGCCGCTGGGGCAGACCACCAACATCTACGTCGACGAGGAGGCGTGGGGCCACGTGTGGTGGCCCGCCGGCCTGGTCGAAGCCGGCAGCGATCGCTACGACCTCAGCGAGCAGCAGATCGTCGCCGCGAGCGCCGCCTCCGACGAGGAGATCGACGGCATGGGCCTGGTCGCCTACACCGCGATCACGCTCCATCGCCAGCGGGCCGCGCTGTTCAGCCACTACAACCCCGCCGACGCGCTCGACAAGACCTGCACCTGGGCGCCGGACGTGTGGTCGTGGTGCAAGCGGTGGGCGACCCGGACCGTGCACACCGGCTGCTTCGGATCGCACCAGGAGACCTACTGCGCCGAGTGGGGTGGCGACTGCAACATCTTCGACGGCAAGGGCTGTCCGCAGCGGAACTGCGACTGCTGCAACCAGCACGACAACTCCTACTTCACGGGTGGGACCTGCGCCCAGAAGGCCGCCGCCGACAAGGCCCTGGGTGAATGTGTCACCCGCTGTCTCGGCGGCCGAGACGTCATCGGCGGCGCCTACGGGTGGGCGACCCGGACGTTCGGCGGCGGAAACTTCCACGACACCGTCGGCAACGGTTGCTGAGGTCGCTCGACCGTCACAGCACCCCGCCGACGCGGAGGCCGGCGACGATGGTGCCGAGCGCCGCCTCGCCGAGGATGGCGCCGGTGCCGACGAGCGGCAGGTTGCTGGCCACGCTCGGCCGGTTGCGGCCGAGCGCTGCGGCCAGCAGGCCCCCGGCGACGATCGGCACGCTGTAGGACACCGGCAAGAGAAAGCCGATCCCGATCGCGGTCGGCGACGGGGTGAAGCGCCGCCAGCCGGGGCCGCCGGCGATCGCCAGCGCTGCGCCGCAGGCGGCGGCGAACAGCGCAGCCACGCCAGCTCCGTCGGGCACGCCGGCGGTGCCGCTCAGCAAGGCCTTGGTGGTGGCGGCCCAGGTCTGGGCGAAGGGGGCGGGCAGTTCGGTGCCACCAACGGAGTAGGCCTCTCGCAAGAGGACGAACGTCGGCATCGCCACCAGCGCACCGACCACCGTGCCGACGAAGAGCGCGACCACCTGACGGCGCCACGAGGCGCCGAGCAGGTGCCCGGTCTTGAACGCCCACAGCCCGGTGGCGCTGTGCACGACGACGCCCGAGGCGACCGCGCCGGGCACCAGGATGCCGTTCGCGGTGGTCGCGACCGGCGACACGGCGATCTGGGCCACGGCTCCGAGCGGTCCCGCCGGCGAGATGTCGGACTCGCCGGCGACGCGTGCGCCGATCAGGCCGAGCAGCGGCGCGATGGCGACGCCGCTCAGGACGGCGGCCAGGGGTGCGTCGAGCGCCAGCGTCGCGACGAGCACGGTCGCGGTCAACGCAGCCACGGCGATGGCGAGGTGGCGGGGCGCAGGCCGGGTCAGCGTCCGCCCGATCAACGCGCCACGCTCGCGCACCAGCCCGACGATCGAACCCGAGAGGATGAGCGCGAGGCCGGGCCACACCAGCCAGCCGGCGAGGGCATCGTAATTCGGCGCCAGTCCACGGCCAGTGACCAGCCATGGGCCGATCACCAGCCACGCGACGACGCTGCCCACGCCGATGGCCACGGCGGTCGGCGCTCCGACGAGGAATCCGACGCCGAGCATCATCGGGCTGGGGGCCGCGCCATAACCGAGCATGGCCGGGTCGGTGTAGGCGCGGGGCGCGGGCAGCGGCAAGAGCCCGGGGATGAACGCCGGGCGCGCGTCGCGGAACCAGACCACGATCGCCGCCACCGCCGCGGTGACGGTGAGGGGCAAGACCCGGCCCGCGCTGCGGTCGCGTTGAAGCGCTCCGATCAGCTCGGCCGTCACCTGGCCGCTGGGGAACGGCAGCGCGCGCTGCTCGATGAGCACCGCGCGCAGCGCGACGGCCACGCCGATCCCGAGCGCCCCCGTACCCAGGCCCAGGACGGTCAGCGCGATCGGCGACGGCGCATCGCCCGCGAGATACAGGGCCGTGGCGGCGCCGCTGATGCCGATGGTGTTGGCCATGCTGGCCGCCGCGACGGCCGTGGTCTGGATCGTGTTGAGCTCGTGCGCGGTGGCGGCGGCGGCACCAACCCTGACCAGCACGGCGCAGATCGCGAAGCCGAGCAGGACGGCGGTGACGTTGCCGCCATCGGTGATGCCGGTCTTGAGCCCGACGTAGGTGTTGACCACGGCGAGTAGCGCGCCGAGCAGCGCGCCGACGATGAGCGTTCGAGCCCCCAGCTCGGAGCGCGCTGCCACCGTGCGATCATACCCGGCGCCGGCGGGGGACGAGCGCGAGCAGCGCGGCGATCGGCCAGGTGGCCCCGCCCGCGCCGGCATCACACCCGGAGGTGGGTGCGACGCACACCGAGGATCCGGCCTCGGCCGCAGGCTCGCACGCGCCGCCCCCAGGACAGGCGAGCCCGTCGTCGAAGCAGCGGCGCGTGCAGCGCGGCGCGGGGTCATGGGCGCTGGCCAGGCACTGGTGCGTGTCGCCGCATGCGATGTCCGCGCTGCACGTGCCACCGAACGCTCCCGGGCTGGGCAGCGGCCACCGGCACGCGCCGTTCTCGCAGGTCAGGCCCGCGCTGCAGGCGGCGTCGGGGGGACAGGTCGGCGCACAGTAGCCGCGCTCCGGCGCATCGGGCGGTGACCAGCAGGTCCCGCTGGCGCAGCTCGCATCGTCGATGCACCAGGCGCCGGCGGCGACCGTCCGCGGCGTCGCGGCGGCCACGACCGGCGCGATCGTGTCTTCGTGTGCGTCCACGCGATACGCCCGGGCGTCGCTGCGGCAGCCGGCATCGCCGCCGGTGATGATGCCGATCATCTGCAGGCCCGCGGGGGTCTCGATCATCACCGCGCCGCCCGAATCGCCGAAGCACGGCAGGGCCGGTGCGGGCGCGAGCACGAGCTCGTCGCCGTCGAGCGCGGTGACCCTCGCCGTGCCCAGCCGCCGCACGTGCGCATCGCCGCCCTCGGGATCGGCGTGGCCGAAGCCCACCACCGTCACGGCTCCCGGCGGCGGCACGACGGCGAGGGCGATCGGCGCTGCCCACGTCGGTGCTGCCTCGGCCAGCACCAGGACTCCGACGTCGTTGCGGTGGGTGGCCGGGTCGAAGCGCGGGTGCCGAGCGGCGAACGATACGTCGATCCAGCGCGCGTCGCGCAGATCGGCAAAGCGTCCGACGCCGACCTCGAGGCCATCGGCCACGCAGTGGGCTGCGGTCAGCACCACCCGCGGCGCGATCAGCGTCCCGGTGCAGCCGACGTGACCGTTGCCGGCGATGGCCACCACGGCTGGCATCGCATCGGCTGGCACGCCGCCGACCACGGCGGCCGCGGCCACGAGGCCGAGCACGTCAGCTGCCCCACACGCAGCTGGTGCAGGCGCCGTCCTCGGGGCAACTCTGGACCTCGGCCTCCCACACCGCCTGGTCGGTGCACAGCGGATCCAGCTCGGGCCCGGGCGGCTCGCGCGGCGGCTCGCCGGCCGGCGCCAGGCAGGTGTCGCCGGTACAGTTCTGCTCGCTCCCCTCGCCGCCGGCCGGGGCCTGCGGGTGAGCCTGCGCCCTGGGTTCATCGTCGGTGACCGCACCCTCGACGGTGCACGGGATCCCGGTCGGGTGCTGGTACTTGGCCGGGGTGGCATCGGCCTTGCCGCCGGTCGTGGCGTCGGCGTCGGCCATCGAGCAGCCGTTCCACAAGGCCTTGGCGTCGCACCATCGCCGGCAGACCGAGCTGCCGAAGCCGTTGCCGCAGCTGTCGTAACAGGCGTCGTGCGTGACACAGCACGGGCGGCTGTAGCAGTTGTAGATGCGGAACCAGATCAGGCCGGCACCGGCACCGCCGCAGTACCGGTTGTTGGGGGCGCACTCGAACGTCACCGGGCACGGAGCGCAGCCGGCGCCGCAGGCGCCGCGACAGCCGACGCCGGCGGCGTTCTGGTGGCAGTACTCCTCCTCCTCGGTGCCGCTGCGGGTCCACAGCTCGAGCTGGTAGATGCCGTACGCGGCCTGGTTCCAGTCCTCCAGGGGCATCGCCGCGCTGGCGGCGGGCAGCTCGACCCCGACGGGGGTGTCGCCGAGCCACACGAACCCCACCGCCGCCGTCGTGCGATCGAGCGTCACCCGAGCCACCACCTCGCCGTCCTCGACGGAGGTGATCGTGCTCTCGACGCTGGTGGTGAGATCCTCGCTCTGCACCAGCACGTCGCCGTGCTCGGTGGTCAGGGTGCGAAGCCCCGGATCCGCGTCATCACACGCGGCCAGGGCGAAGGCGGCCAGGATCCCGATCGAGGTGAGCGTTCGCGACATGTCGACCCCCAGGTTGATCTGCGGATCTGGACTGCACGCCACGTGCCGCGTCCGGAACGCGGACATACGGGCGCGAGCCGCCACCTGGCGGGCGACGCTGTCTCGCGCGACGAGACGGAGCGCACCGCGATGGCGCTGGCATCGCCGCTGCAACGCGTGCGCGCGCGCGCGCGTTCGATCTTCGTCGGGATCTTCCTGGCGCCTTGGCGGCTCGCTCGGGTCATGGCTTCACCGTTGCACAGGGGCAAGGGCAGGAGGATCCGATGACCCGTTTCAACCGTCTGCTCGTTCTCGCCTGCGCCGTCGTCGCGCCGGCCGTGCTCGCCGTCGGCTGCGAGACCCAGGACGTATCCACGTCGCGGCTCGAGCTCGAGTACGAGGAGCTGGGCGGCCAGTGCCCCGTGCATGGCACGCCGATCCGGAACTACCAGCTGGTCCGGATGATGCCCGGTATCGAGGGGCCTGCTCCCGTGCAGCCGCCGGAGGAGTGCGACGAGCCGTGGGGCCACGTCGACACCAATGGCGATGACCTGTGCGATGTCGATCAGGCGCCGGTCAGCCTCGTCGGCGACCCCGAGCCGGCCGGTGAGCCGGTGCCCGGGTCCGATGCCGGCGTCGTCGCCAAGCACTGCGAGTGGCGCGAGCTGACCGCATGCGGTGCCCCGATCATGGACCCGACCAACACCACGGCGGTCGGTTGCAACGAGACCTGGGCCGACCACACGTGCAACCACAAGGCGCCCAATTGCGATGGCAAACACGGCAGCGGCGCCACCTTCTGCCGCGCCTTCAAGGCGCGCGGCAAGTGGACCTGCGAGAAGGCCGGCAACCAGACCCGCAAGTGCGCCGCGAAATGAGCAACCCGCAACCGGAGGTTTCCATGCGTTCCTTCACAGCACAGACCCTGCTACGCGGGCGGCAAGCGTCGACGCTGGCCGCCCTGACCCTCGGACTCGTGCACGGCTGCACCGAGCCACCCGACACCGACGTGGTCGCCCAGGCCGAGGGCACCACCCACCGCCACGGCGACTTCTACGACATGGGGCCGCACGACGGACCGCCGCCCGAGACCACCGCCCAGCCCGGCTCGACCGTCGTGAAGAACGGGCGGACCTACTTCACCGGATCCGACGGCACGCGCTGGTCGTACATCGACAAGAACTACGCCGACTCGAGCCCGATGGACGTGCGCCAGTCGGTGAACTTCGCCCTGCAAGGCCAGCTCCGCGACTTCACGTTCGAGTGCAAGGACGACGACCACCACAAGCCGTCGCCCAAGGAGGCGTGCGTGACCGTCCAGCTGGCCTCGGCCGTCGCCGACACCAACACCGTCACCGACACGTCGACGCACGGGTTCGACGTGACCACCGGCGGCTCGCTCGGGCCGATCGCCAAGTTCGAGATCAAGCAGAGCTTCAGCTGGGCCACCGCGGTGGCCAACGCCCACCAGTCGACCACCGGTGCCACCGTCTCGCAGCAGGTGTGCGGTCCCTGTGATTGCTCGCTCGCCAAGTACAAGGTGCGCATGAAGGTCACGGGCGTGTGGAACGGCACGGGCGGCCGCCGCTGGCGCTACTACTTCGAGCATAAGATGCCGCCCCTGGCCAGGCCGGGCATCATCTCGGTCGACGCCCGCAACATCGACGATCCGGCCAACGGCTCACCGTCGTGGCGTCGCAAGCTCGAGCGGTACTGGGCGACGCCGCCGCGTCGCACCAACACCATGGTCCAGCTGACCGCGGAGAAGCAGGAAGAAAACGCGTTGCCCCCGTGCGGCACGATCACGCCGGGGGGCGGGACGCAGCAGACGACGACCACGCCCAGGACCGGCTGTCTGGCACCGGGGTTCCGGGACGACGGCCTGCGGTTGGGTTCGCTGGCGACCTATGCCGGAGCCACGGCGTCGACACTCCCGCTGATCGGTCACCTCGATCCCGCGCTCGCCGACTGCGGGCCCGACGCGGAGGGCCGGACGGTGTGCCTGTGGTCGTTCCATCCCTGGACCGGGCTGCCGTTGCCCGATCGCTTCTCCGGTTACGACGCTGTGATCGACGAGTCCGATGGCGCTGCGCCGGAGTACATCCTCGGTTCGCCCACCGCCATCGTCGATGAGGCGGAGCCACCGGTCGCGATCGCCGGCATGGTCCCGGTGGCGGCGCTCTCGCGCGGCGGCGAGGCGGTGGGCGGGTTGACCTCGGCGGTGTTCGAGGTCGAGGGTGAGGCACTGGCGGGCTCGCCGCCGCTCGTGCTGCGGGTCGTGTCCGACACCTTCAAGGTGTACTACACGGTGCCGGTGGCCCCGGATGGCTCGTTCGAGGTCGACGTGAACGCGCTCAGCCACGGCGCTCAGGACGTGCAGCTGCTCGCGTCGCCGGCGATGGCCGAGCAGGTGCACGCCACGGTCACCCCGGGCGACCCGACGACGTCGTGCGCGGCTGGACCCCAGCAGTGATCAGCGCAGCCGGTACTGGGTGAGCAGCCGGTAGATGTGGGCGCGGGAGATCCCGGCCTCGCGCGCGGCGGAGGTGACGTTGCCGCCGTTGCGCGCGAGGAGCTCGGTGAGGTAGCGGCGCTCGCACCACCCGTTCCATTGCTCGCGGGCGGCGGCGTGGGACAGCCGCGAATCGACGGGGACCTCGGACGGGTTCGCCGGTTCGGCGCCGAGCGGCACCTGGCCCTGCATGGCCAGGCAGCGCTCGAGGTAGTTGCGCAGCTCGCGGATGGTGCCCGGCCAGGAGTGACGCTCGAGATCGTGGAGGAAATCGTCGGAGAGGAGGCCGACCCGCTTGGCCTCCTCGATCTGGCCGCGAGCCTCGAAGTGACCATCGACCAGGGCCCGCAGATCCTCGGGATGGTCGCGCAGCGGCGGCATGGTCAGCTCGAGGACCGCCAGCCGGTAGTAGAGGTCGGCGCGGAAGCGGCCCCGGTTGACCTCCTCGCGCAGGTTGCGGGTGGTGGCGGCGATCAGGCGGACGTCGGCCGGGACGTACTTGTTGCTGCCCAGCCGCTTGGTCTGCTTCGACTCGAGCACGCGC
>SXJR01000483.1 GCA_005779305.1 Myxococcales bacterium | reverse complement strand
GGTCGGCGGCTACGGCGACCCCAAGGAGTCTCCGGACGAGCAGCTCATGCGCGACGCCAAGCTGCTCCAGCTCGACGAGGGCACCTCGCAGATCCAGCGCGTGGTCATCGCCAGGAACCTGCTCGGGCGCTGATGGACGTGCTGACCTTCGCAGCCTGGGCGTTCGGCGCGGGCCTGATCGTCTACGGCCTGCTCGAGCGCCGGCGCCTCAAGGCCGGCGAGCCGCCCGAGGTCACGGTCAAGTCCGCGACCGCCGGCAAGTACGTCCGCATCGTCGGCAAGATCGTCGATGGTGGCACCCTGGTGGCGCCGATCACCGGCCGGACCTGCGTCAGCTTCGACGCCGTGGTGCTCGTCGATCGGGACGGGCCGCCCCACGTCGTGGCCCGCGGCCTGCGCGGCACGCCCTTCATCGTCGACGACGGCACCGGTCGCATCCTGGTCGACCCGCGCGGTGCGTTCATCCACGTGATCTACGACAAGAGCCAGGTCGGACCGCTCGACCCCGCCAAGGTCGCCGACCCCGAGCTGCTGGCGCCGCTGGGCACCAACACCAAGGGCCTGCGCTTCGACGAGGGCGTGCTCGCCATCGGCGAACACGTCGCGGTCAGCGGCCTGGTCAGCCGGGCCGGCAGCGCCGCCGACGACCCGGTCTACCGTCGGCTCGCGGCCACCGAGCTCCGCCTCACCGGCGGGCCCAACCGCCCCGCCGTGGTCAGCGAGCGGCCCGAGGATCTGTGAGCCGTGGGCAAGAGCTTCAACCCCTGGCGCATCCGCGACGTCGGTGACGGCAACACCGGCTGGGTCCAGGGCCGCCTGGTCGGCGATCCGCCGCTGGTGGCGCCGATCTCGAAGCGACGGTGTTTCCACTACAACGCCTTCGTCGCCGACAAGGTCGCCACCGCGACCGTCGACGAGCTGACCATCGAGGACGAGACCGGCCGCGCCCTCGTGGTGATGGCCGGTGCCGTGATCCAGCTCGACTTCGATCACGGCCGCGAGGGCATCCTCGGCCCCGGCGAGCTCATCGCCGCCTACGGCACCTGTCGATGGGAGCGCGATCCGGCGCCGACCCGCCACGGGCTCTACCGAGACGGACCGCCGCAACGGCTGCGCATCACCGGGACATCGCGCGTCAGGCTGTGGGTGAGCGAGGACGTCCCCGGTCGGATCTGACCGAGGCCCGAGAGGGTGTGAGCGAATCGACGGTCGGGCGTCGGGAACCGGGCGTCGGGAACCGGGCGTCGGGAAGGAACCGGTCGTCCTGAGCGAGGCCGTCTGCGGCCGAGTCGAAGGACGCACTGCGCGTGTTGTGCGTTGCGCCTTCGCCCGTCGACTCCAGGTCGATGGTGGAGTTCACGTCGAGGTTCAAGTTCAGGTTGAACGGTGGCGTCAAGGTCAAGGTCAAGGTCAGGGTCAGGGGCAGGGACTCGACGACGTTCTAGCCCCGGCCAGAAGATGCGCGACGTACGCGCAGCGCGTCCTTCGACGCGGCCCTCGCTCCGCTCGGTCCGGCTCAGGACGACCGGGGTGTCTCGTTGCGCCCGTCTTCTGCGGCAGCGGCTGCGGCAACGGCTGCGGCTTTCTGGCCGAGGCCCGAGGCCCGAAGGCCCCGCGCCAGGATCGGCAATGGGCTAGATTCGGCGCGTGGAGGCCCTGATCATCGCTGCCATCGTGGCCGGCGCCGCGATCGTCGTGGCCAGCATGCTCTACAGCGAGAAGGCGCGCATCCGCCGCCAGCTCCGCGCCGCGCCGCGGGTCGACATCGGCGAGCTGGGCGAGGGCCGCACCGGCCGCCTGGTCGGGCGGGTCGGCGACGGCGAGACCCTGCAGGCGCCGTTCACCGGCCGCTCGTGCGTGTTCTACGAGGCCACGGTCGAGGAGTACCGCTCGAGCGGCAAGACCGGGAGCTGGCGCCAGGTGGTGCGCGAGGCCCGCGGCGTGCCCTTCGTGCTCGACGACGGCACCGGCCGCGCCATCGTCGATCCCGGCGGCGCCCGGGTCGACGTCGACATCGACATGACCACCCGCTCCGGCACCTTCGACGACGCCACGCCCATCGAGGAGCAGTTCCTCACCCGCCACGGCCTGCGCTCGACCGGCTGGGTCTTCAACAAGTCGATTCGCTACCGCGAGGGCGTGATCGAGGTGGGCGAGACCATCACGGTGATGGGGCAGGGCGTGCGCGAGCCCGACCCCGAGGCGGTGGGCCAGGTCGGCGGCTATCGCTCGGGGCCGCCGACGCGCCTGCGCCTGGGCGGCTCGTCGCGTCACCCGATCTTGCTGTCCGACGCTCCCGACACCCTCAAGTAGGGCACCGTCGGCGCGGCGTCCGAGAGCCGGACACCTACGCTTCCTCCACCGTCACGCCCCGCGCACGCAGCGCCTCCAGCTCGTCGTCGGGGATCGCTGCCAGCGGCGAGACTCGCAGCACGCGCAGCCTCCGCAGCGCCTCGATTCCGGCGAGCGACTGGATGTCGAACTCATCCGATTCGCCGTCCCACTGGGCCCACACGAGGTGTTGAACCGTGTACCCGCCGCTCGACCAGGTCAGCTCCTCGATGGTGTCCAGGTGCTCCTGCGTCATCGCCACGCGCTCCAGCCGCGCGAGGTTCTCGTGGTCGAACGAGTACTCGTCGAAGAAGTACATCTTCGGCAGCTCGACGAGGCCCTCGCCCGAGAGGTGGCTCAGCACCGCGAGCGTCAACATCGAGTCTTCGAACGGCGACGATGCCTGGGCCTCGAGGTTCACCCCGTCGACCTGCACGCCCCGCTTCGCCAGCGCGAGGAGCACTTCCTTCTGCGCGGGCGTCGCGGCCGACTCCACGCTGACGCGCTTCAGGTCCGGCAGCGCGAGCAGCGGTGCGAGGTCGGCGCGGTCGGTCACCTTGACGCTCACCAGCGCGAGGGCCCCGAGTCCGGCGAGCGGCTCGATCGAGTCCAGCGTCGAATACGCGAAGTGAAGCAGCTCGAGCGCTGCGTACGGCTCGAGCCCGTCGAGCGAGCGCACGTCCCAGTCTTCGACTTCGTCGAACTTGCTCGGCTTGCGAAGCCCGGCCTTCTTGAGCGCCAGATACTCCGGGTGGGAAAGCCCGGCCTCGATCAGCGCAAGACGCAGACAGACATCCATTGACCCGACGATACCAGCGCTCTGGCACGGGCTGATCCGGGGCGGCCAAGCTCGGCCGCTAGCACCGAGCGGCGCCGGAGCTGCTACCGAGTCCCGATGGGGCCCGGGACCTCGCGCGGATCGATCGGGCCGTGGCGGCGCCAGCCGATGGTGAGCAACCACGTCTGCGGATAGACGACCTGCAGCGGCAGGTAGCCTTCCGGTGGGATGAACGGTCCCTTGCGCTTCCAGCCGTCGAAGAGGACGCCGCTCGCGTAGGGGTCGATGGCCGCGCGCGACTGAGCGAACCCTTTCAGGTCCTCGCGGTGCCGGCGCCAGTTGTTGAGCACGTAGGCGATCGCGTTGCGGACCTGACGTGGCGAGGTGAGGTGCTCGACGTGATAGCGCTCCGGGAACACCGTTCCCGTTCGGGGAGCTGTGTTCCCGCGATCGATCGCGATGGCCGCATTCAGATGCTTCGCCGCGGAGATCTGGAGCCCCCGCATCCCGAGGCCGAGCGCCGCCGCGTCATCCGCCTCGCAGATCAGGTGGATGTGCTCGCGCTGGATGCTCACGTGGACCACGCGGAAGTCGGTTCGCACGAAGCTCGTCTTGAGGGCGCGGCGAATCGCCTGGTATGCGCGCCGCCGCCGCAGTCCGCCGACCTCCTTCACCACGCGCAGCGTGACATGAACCGGAACGTTCTTTCCGAGCGTCGCCCGGAGCCGCACCCAGTTGCGCTTGCGCCCCGGCCCACGTGGGCGCCCCGCTCCCGTGCGCTTTCCACCGCGTCCGCGGTTCTCGAACAGGTCGATCTGGCGATTCCTTGCCGGCATTGATTTACGACGATATTAGCAGGGATTGCCACATCGTCAAGGAGCACGTGCGGAGAGCGAGGGCTTTCCTGCAAGGTCGGTCCCGGGCCCTCGACGTCGTCTGCGTGGGCGCCTGGAGCACGGGATTCACCGTCGACATCTGCGACCAGGTGCTCTCGGGCAGCGACGGTACCTACGCGATCACCATCCCCGAACGCTGCGGGTTCATGCCCGCCGAGGCGGTGTACATGACCGCCGGTGGCCTCGAGACATGCACGATCCCGTTTCAGGCCGGAGCCGTGCAGCACATGGACGTGGTCGTGACCGCGACCTGCGAGTGACCGCAGGGATCAGCCGCCCAGCCAGGTACGGAAGCGAGCCGCGTTCTCCTGGCTGACCACCACGTCGTGATCGGCGGCCGGCGCGAGCTCGACCAGCAGCTTGCCCTTCACGAAGGCGCGGAACGACGCGACCGCGCCGGCGTGGACCAGGTACTGGCGATTGACGCGGAAGAACTCGGCATCTTCGAGCTCCTGCTCCAGATCACCGAGGGTGCGGTCGACGGCGAAGCGGCGAGCGTCGCGGGTCACCACGTCGACCAGCTTGTCCTCGACGACGAAGTAGGCGATCTCGTCGAGACCGAGGGTGACGAAGGCATCGCGGCGGCGGACCAGCAGGCGGCGGCGCGCGCCACCGAGCGTCCGGGCCAGTCGCGCCACCCGCTCGGCGAAGTGGGTCTCGAGCCGGCGGCGCTTGGCCAGGGCCCGGGCCAGGTCGGCTTCGCGCAGCGGCTTGAGCAGGTAGTCGATGGCGTCGCGTTGCATGGCCTCGATCGCGAACTCGTCGTAGGCGGTGCAGAAGATCACCGGGCAGCCGGGCGGCGCGCGGTCGAAGATCTCGAGCGACAAGCCGTCGCCGAGCTGGATGTCGGCCAGCACCAGATCGGGCGTGGGGTGCGCAGACAGCCACTGCAGCGCCTCGGCGACCGAACCGGGCGTGCCGACCACGGTGGCGGCCGGTTCGATCCGGCCGATGGCACGCTCGAGCCACTCGCGCGCGGGCGCCTCGTCCTCGATCACCAGGACCCGCATCAGGTCACCACCGGCACGGTGACGATGAAGCGGCCGTCGCGCTGCTCGATCTGGATGCGCCGTCCGGCGGCCAGGCGGCTGCGCTCGTCGAGGTTGGCGAGGCCGATACCGGCCGACGGTCGCTGGGTCCGCCGCGGCCGCACCGGATTGGCCACCGTGACCTCGGCGGCCGCGACCGTGATCGTGACCCGCAGCGGGTCGCGCTCGGTCACCTGGTTGTGCTTGATCGCGTTCTCGACCAGGACCTGGATCGCGGTCGGTGGGATGCGGCCCGCCGGCGCCGCATCGCCCAGGGTCTCGACCTCGATCGCGGCGCCGAAGCGGATGCGCACCAGCGCCACGTAGTCGGCGACGAAGCCCAGCTCGTCGGCGAGCGGCACCAGCGGCTGGCCGGCGTGGCGCAGCAGGTAGCGATGGAGCTCGGCCAGGTGGGCGTTGAAGCGGCGGGCGCGGACCGGATCGCTGTCGATCAGGTGGCCGAGGGTGTGCAGCGCGTTGAACAGGAAGTGCGGATCGACCTGAGCCCGGAACGCCGCCAGCTCGGCCTCGGCGCGGGCGCGGTCGAGCTCGGCGACCCGGACCTGATCGCTCTCGCGCTCCTTGATGAGGAACACGGTCTCGTAGACGTGGGTCACGAACACCACACAGATGACGTTCATCAG
>SXJR01000482.1 GCA_005779305.1 Myxococcales bacterium | reverse complement strand
TGACCACCGACGCCGGGCGCTCGACCACCTCACCGGCCGCGATCTGATCGATCACATGGTCGGGAAGGACATGGACGATCGTCGCCTCCACCCAGGTGACGTACCACGCGTCCCCGACACGAGGTATAAGGCGGTGCCATGTCGCCGTCCGCCACCGACGATCGCGAGCGCGCGTCGAGCCCAGGCCAGGGCCAAGGCGGGCGCGTCGTCGCGATCACCGGCGCGTGCACCTACCTCGGCACCGAGCTCATCCGCCGGCTCGAGGAGGATCGCCGCTACAGCAAGGTCCTGCTCCTCGACGTCCGCGAGCCGCCGGCCCTGGCCGAGGGCGCGACCAAGGCCCGCTACTTCCCGATCGATCTCACCCAGCCGACCATCGACGCCGAGATCGCGACCTTGCTCGACCGCGAGCAGGTCGACACCCTGGTCCACGGCGCATTCCTGGCCCATCCCACCCACGCCTCCGAATGGGCCCACGAGCTCGAGGACGTGGGCACGATGCACGTGCTCAACGCATGCGCCGCCGCCCGCCCCGCCCGCTTCATCATGGTGTCGACGACCATGGCTTACGGCGCCTACCCGTCGAACCCCAACTTCCTGGCCGAGACCGCCGAGCTGCGCGGCCACCGCGATTCACGTTTCATCAACGACAAGGTCCGGGCCGAGAAGCAGGCGTTTCGCTTCGCCCGCGAGAACCCGGCCACCCGGGTCACCACGCTCCGCTTCGCGCCCATCCTGGGTCCGACGGTTTCGAACCTGTTCACCCGCTTCTTCTCGCGGCCGGGCGCGCCGGTGATGGCCGGCCACGATCCGCTGCTCCAGTTCGTGCACGAGAGCGACGCGGCGTGGGCGCTCAAGCTCGCCGTCGACACCGACGTCGACGGCCCCTTCAACATCGTCGGCAAGGGCGTGCTGCCCTACACCACGGTGCTGGCGCTCATGGGCCGGGTGCCGGTGCCGTTGCCGTACCTGATCGCTCGCCAGCTCTCCAAGGCGCTGTGGGCGACCCAGGTCTTCAGCTCGCCGCCCAGCTTGCTCGACTACCTCATGTACGTGTGCGTCGCCGACGGCGCGCGCGCCAAGAAGGAGCTCGGCTACGCGCCGCGTTTCTCGATCAAGCGGACGATCCTCGACTTCCTCGGCGTCCAGCCCGAGGACGGCGCCACCGACGTGGCGCGAGCCCACGGTTAGCCCATGACCGAACCACCCGACGACGACGACCCGCACCTCGGCGGCGCCCCTGACGCCTCGGCCGCGCCCGAGGCGCTGTGGCACGAGGACGATCTGTACCTCGGCGGCGAGGCCGCGGTGCCATCCTCGCAGGACGGCTTCGGTAGCGACGGCCCCTCGGGCAGCGAGGGCGAGTGGTTCAGCTCGCTCGATGAGACCTCGGATCCCGACGCGCCCCGCCGCGAGATGGAGCGGCGCATGGGCACCGGCCGCACCCCGGTGTATCCGCTCGACGCGCGCCGTCGCATCCCGATGGAGTTCGTGTGGAAGCGCTGGCGCGCGCTGGCCATGCGCGGCCGCTCCGACGTGGTCGACGATTTCGGCCGCGATCCGATCACCACCGCCCGCTGGGAGTGGGTGCTCGACTTCCTCTACAGCCGCTGGTTCCGGGTCGAGGCCACCGGCGTCGAGCACGTGCCGGCGCGAGGACCGGCCCTGCTCATCGCCAACCACGCCGGCAGCCTGCCCTACGACAGCGCGATGGTGATGCACGCCATCCGCAAGGATCACCCGGCCCGGCGCGACGTGCGGCCGCTGGTCGAAGACGCGGTCTTCCACCTGCCGTGGCTGGGGCCGCTGATGAACCGCATCGGCGGCGTGCGCGCGTGCCCGGAGAACGCCGAGCGGCTCATCGCCAAGGGCGAGGTCGTGGCCGTGTTCCCCGAGGGCGTGAAGGGCATGAGCAAGCTGTGGCGCGATCGCTACCGCCTGCAGCGGTTCGGCCGCGGCGGCTTCGTGAAGCTGGCGCTGCGCACCGGCGCCCCGATCATCCCGGTGGCGGTGGTGGGCTCCGAGGAGGCGCTGCCGCTGCTCGGCCGCGTGACCTGGTTCGCGAAGTCGGTGGGCATCCCCTACGTTCCGGTCACGCCCACCTTCCCGTGGCTGGGGCCGTTCGGGCTGGTGCCGCTGCCCAGCAAGTGGCGCATCGCCTTCGGCGAGCCGCTGGACCTGGCCGGCGAGTACGGCCCCGCCGCCGCCGACGATCGTCTGCTGGTGGGTCGACTGTCGGAGCAAGTGCGCGCCCAGGTGCAGGCCATGGTCGACGAGCTGCGGGCCTGACCTCACGGAGCGTCGAGACGGTAGGACCGGCCTGGCGCTCGCGGGCGTGCTACCATCGCGTGGCGAGCGGGATCGTCATGGACGACGCCGACGACCAGATCACCGAGTTACTCGAGGTCGCGCGCGACCTCCTGGGGACCGGTGACGATCCGCGGGCCCTGGCCGAGGCCAACCTCGCGGTCAGCCGCGCGCTCAGCCTGCGTGTCGACGATCCACGCGCGTGGCTGGTGAAGTGCCAGGTGCTCTCGGCCCAGGGCGACGACGCCGCAGCCCTCGCCGCCGCCGAGATGGCGCAGCGCCGCGCGCCGCGTTCGGCCGAGGCCCATTACTGGCGGGCCGCCGTGCTGGGCGACCTCGGCCACTTCCGCGATGGCCTGCGCGCCGTCGATCGCGCCTTCACCCACCTCGCCGCCGACGACGCCTGGCTGCTCGAGGACCTCTACTACGAGAAGGCGACCATGCTGGAGGCGCTCGGCGAGCGCGAGGCGGCCCGCGCCACCTACGAGGCCGGCCTCGAGCGCTGCCCGGGCTCGACGCTCCTGCGCGCCGCGCTGGAGCCGGCCTCGGGCCCACGGCGCGCGGCCGTCCTCAAGGTTCTCCGCGGCGGGTTAGCGTAGAGCAGGCGCGGTGCGAGACCCGGGGGCGACGGCTGCGGAGCCACGGTGGCCGCCCAAGCCCTTCGGCTGGCTGCCGACTACTGCGGGATCGTGACCACGAATACGGCCGGCAAGTCCGGGCGCTCCTCGACGACGATCGTGCCGCGGTGGGCCTCGACGACGAGTCGACAGAAGTAGAGGCCGAAGTCGCGGCCGAGGCGGGCGCCGGCCTTGCGCGCGGCGGCGCGGTAGTCGCGATCGAAGATGGCGGTTCGCTCGGTGGCGGTGAGCGCCGGACCGTTGTTGCCGACCGAGAGCACCAGGCGCTTGTCGGGGCCGGCGTCACGCACGGCGGCCTGGATGACGACCCGGCCGCCGCGGGGCGCGTAGCGCACGGCGTTGTCGACCAGGTTCTGGATCACGCGGGCCAGGAGTCGGCCGTCGACCACCGCTGACAAGGTGTCGGCGGACTCGACGTGCAGCGACAGCGAGCGGGCCTCGGCGTCGACCCTGGCGTAGTTCACCGCGACCTCGAACTCGGGCAAGAGCGGCGTGATCCGCGGCCGGACCATGATCGTGCCCTGCTCGAGGGCATCGACGTCGGCGATCGACTGCACCATCAGGAGCGCGCGCGTGCACAGCGCGAGCGAGTCGTCGAGACAGCGGTTGCCCGTGCCGCTGACCTCGACCCCGACGAGCTCCTCGCGGAGGAGCGCGAGGTTGCCGGCCAGCGCCGACAGCGGGTTGCGCAGATCGTGGACCATCGTCGCCAGCAGCGACGCGTTGTCCCGCGCATCTTCACCCATGGTGATCGTCCATGGTCAGCCGACGACCTGGTTTCGCCCCGCCGCCTTCGCCGCATAAAGGTTGTCGTCGGCGGACTTCACGAACGCGGTGGCGTCCTGGAAGTCCGACGTGAGGACCGAGACGCCCACCGAGACGGTCACCGGAATGTCGGTGTCCTCGAACTTGAACGGGGTGCGCTCCGAGATGCGCCGGATCTTGTCGCCGAACTGCATCGCGTTGTGATGGTCGATCTCGGGCAGGATGATCGCGACCTCCTCGCCGCCGTAGCGGGCCAGGATGTCCTCGCGGCGGATGCGCGACTTGATCACCGTGGCCAGGTGCTTGAGCACGTAGTCGCCGGCGAGGTGACCGTAGGTGTCGTTGATCACCTTGAACTTGTCGATGTCGAACATGATGAGCGACAGGTCGCGCCGATAGCGCTGGGATCGCCCGATCTCGCGCTCCAGGGTCTCCTGGAAATAGCGCTTGTTGTAGATCTGGGTGAGGCCGTCGATGGTGGTGAGGCGGTAGATCTCCTCGTGGTACGCGTTCTCGATGTTGCTGCCGCTGAGGAACTTGAAGATGCAGCGGCCGACCTTGATGAAGTCGCCGTCGCGCAGCACGTACTCGTCGATGAGCTCATCGTTGATGTAGGTGCCGTTGGTCGAGCCCATGTCGCGCAGCAAGATCGCGGCGCCGGTGTTGAGGATCTTGCAGTGGTTGCGCGACACCGACTCCTGATCGATCTGGATGTCGGCCTTGCTCGAGCGGCCGATGATGATCTGGGGGCGCGTGAGGTTGTACTTGCGGCCGAGGTCGAGGCCGTAGATCACGACCAGACACGCCTCCTTCGCCGCCGGCCGATCACTGATCTTCGAGATCGCGGTGACGACCGTCTTGTTGCGCCCAGTGTCGCTCACGTCCGCTGGAAAATTCTAACACTGGCGCGGGGCTACCGGGTGTCTTCGGTGCACTGGAGTCGATCGTCGGGCTCGCGCCTACACACCAGCGTGTCGGAGAGGACGTAGCCCCCGCGACGGAACTGATATTCCTGCACCAGCACGCGCTTGCCCCCGCCCAGATTCCAATAGGCGCGGACCGGCGGCCAGACGCCGGCACCGGTGGCCATCGCCGCGAGCGGCTCGAGGACGGCGCCGGCCAGCGCCCCGGCGTAGCGCTCGCAGCCGCCGTCGTCGCTGCGGACGAAGACGTTCCAGTAGCAGTTGCCGTCGGCCGTGCACATGGTCTCGTCGGCGACCACCGCCTCCGGGGTGCCGTCACCGTCGAGGTCGCGGTCGGCGCGGCGCATGCGCGGCGCGTCGCCATGGACGCCGTCGCGCTCGGGCGCGGCGCAGTCGCCGACGCGGACGGTCGGGATGGGTACCTGCGCGGAGTGGGGGGTGGTGGCAGCCTTGGAGCGAGAGCCGCAGGCGGAGAGGAGCGGGAGAAGGGCCAGGGCAAGGGCAAGGGCAAGGGCAAGGGGCCTAGAGGACATAGGGGCCCTCGGTGGTGATGGGAGGGAGGCCCCTGGCGAGGTCCTCGAAGCCGGCGCGGCCCAGGGCGGCGTAGGCGAGGCGCTTGGCCTCTTCGACGCCGGGTTGATCGAAGGGGTCGACGCGGTAGAGCGGACCGGCGTAGGCGGTGGCGCACTCGAGGAGCATGAGGAGCGACCCGAGCGAGGGGGCATCGACGCGATCGAGGGCGATGGTGCCGACCGGGCGGCGGCGGCGAGCGAGCGAGCCGATGGTGCCGCGCAGCTCGGCATCGAGGAGGACGCCCATGCCGCGGCCGGCGAGGTAACCGTACTCGGCGCGGCTATGGGCCAGCTCGGTGTCGGGGATCGTCACCTCGAGCTCGCGCTGGCGGGCGGTCAGCATGAGCACGACCTTGTCACGCGGCCCCTCGACGAAGAGCTGGAGCTGCGAGTGCTGATCGGTGGCGCCGCGGGCGGCGATGGGCGTGGGGCCGGTCTCGATGACGGTGCCGTCGGTCGAGCGCTCCTTGCCCAGGCTCTCGGCCCAGAGCTGGCGGAACCAGTCAGCGGTGTCGTAGAGCGCGTCGACGTAGGCCATGAGCACCACCATGGGGCGGCCGCGGGCGATGTGGTGGTGGTGGAGCAACGAGGCGAGGAGCAGCGCCGGGTTGGTGGCGGGATCGTCGCCCAGACATCGATCGCGCATGGCGCGCGCACCGTCGAGGAGACCGACCACGTCGAGGCCGGCGACCGCGGAGGGCAGGAGGCCGACCGCGGTGAGGACCGAGAAGCGGCCACCGACGTTGGACGGGATGTCGAAGGTGCGCCAGCCGCGGGCGGTGGCGGTCGCGCGCAGGGCACCTGCCGTGGGGTCGGTGGTGGCGACGATGTGGTCCTTGGCGCGGGCGCCGAGCGCGCGCTCGAGGTGATCGGCGACCACCAGAAGCTGGGCCGCGGTCTCGGCGGTGCCGCCGCTCTTGGTGACGACGTTCCACACCGTGCGGTTCGGGTCGCAGACCTCGAGGACCGCGCGCATGGTGACCGGATCGGCGTTGTCGGGGAACAGAAGCCGGCGCGGCATCCCCGGGGAGCGCGAGCGCAGCGCGTCGAGGGGCCGGGCCAGCGCCGAGTAGAGCGCGCGGGGACCGAGGGAGCTGCCGCCGATGCCGAGCAGCACCATGGTGTCGACGGCCGGGGGCAGCTCGCGGGCGTAGTCGAGGCAGGCGCGCGCGGTGACGCGATCGTCGGGGAGATCGAAGAAACCGAGTTCGCCGCGGGCGTGGCGAGCGAGGATGGCCTCGCGGGCGGCGCGGGCGGCAGGCGCCAGCGCCGCGATGTCGGCGGCGGCGGGCCCTTGGTCGCCGAGGACGGTGGCGGTGAGCCCCGTCAGATCGAGGGTCAGGGGGTGCGACATGTGCGGTGAAGGTAGCGCAACAGCGTGAATCTTGCCGACACCCGGTGTCGTACGATAAGTCCAAGGTCAGCCAAGATGTCCCGGCTCGGTCGTAATGTGATGCTCGGTATCGGCGGCGCGATCGCGGCGCTCGCCGTGACCGTGGGGCGTGGCGAGCACAAGGCGGTGCCGGGGAACGTCGGGGCGGCCGAGATGACGGCCGGGTCGGGAGCGGTCGGAGGATCATCGTCCTCGTCCACGTCCACGACCACGACCACGACCACGACGAGTGTGATGTTGCCGCCGTCGAAGCGGCTGGTGGTTGACCCGAACGCGACGGTGGACCTCGAGAAGATGGAGTTGCGGGGCGACCGGTATGTCGCGCCGATGAGCGACGGTCGGATGGCCGTGCTCACGCTCGACGTGCGCTTGCAGGAGGCGGCGGAGAAGGTGCTGGATCGGAGCAAGGCGCCCCGGGGCGCAGTGGTGGTGACCGATCGCGACGGCAAGATCCTGGCGCTGGCGGGACGCCGGACGGCCGATCCCAAGGGTGGCAAGGACGGGATCGTCGACCGGTCGCTGGCGCTCGAGGCCTGGGCACCGGCGGCGTCGATCTTCAAGGTCGTGTCGGCGGCGGCGATGGTCGAGCATGGGGCCCGCGGCAGCGACAAGGTGTGCTTCCACGGCGGGGTGCGGTCGGTGATGGAGTCGAACCTCGTCGACAGCAAGAAGGACCGCCGCTGCGAGGACCTCAGCTACGGCCTCGCTCACTCGCAGAACGCGATCATCGCCAAGGTCGCCCACAAGCGGCTCGAGCCCACGGACCTGGCGGACGCCGCCGGTCGCTTCGGGTTCGGCAAGCCCCTGCCCTTCCCGGCACCGGCGCAGTTCGGCACGGTCACGATGCCGGCCGACAAGGGCGTGCCCTTCGGGCGCACCGCCGCCGGCTTCGAGGGCGTGACGCTGTCGCCGCTCGGCGGCGCGATGCTGGCCGGCACCATCGCCCACGGCGGCGTCGCCCCCACGCCGACCCTGGTAGCGGCGTACCTCGACGGTGACCGCGAGACGCCGGCGCGACCCATGCCGGCGCCCAGGCGCGTCCTCGACGAGAACGTCGCGACCGAGGTCGCGGCGATGATGACCGAGACCTGCAAGGAAGGCTCGGCCGCTCGCGCGTTCAACGGGCGCGAGAAGATCCGCGACATCTCGGTGGCCGGCAAGACCGGCACGCTTTCGGAGAACCAGCCGGTCTACACCCAGTACTCGTGGTTCGTCGGGTTCGCCCCCGCCAGCAAGCCGACGCTCACCATCTCGGTGCTCCTCGGCAACGCCGAGCTCTGGCACCTGAAGGCGCACACCGCGGCCCGCACCGTCCTGGCCGAGGGCCTGCGGCCCCGCGCCGGGACCTAGCCCGCTCCGCCGGTCAATGAGCCGGATGACGTGATCCCGTTGGCAATGATGGGCACGCGGAGCACGGCCGCGCTACCTGCGGTATCATCCACGCGCTGTCCCTGGTGGAGGAACCCATGGTCGCCTTGCCTCGTTACCAAGCACTCTTCATTGCCACCATCGCGATGGGCGTGTCCGCGCTCCTCTCGGGTAGCGCCCACGCTCAGCCCCAGAAGCGGGCCGACGAGCTGAACGACGAGGGCAAAGCGCTGCTCCGCGCCAAGAAGTACGCGGAGGCGACCGATCGCTTCCGCCAGGCGATCGTGATGCTCCCCGACGGGCGCTACTACTACAACCTGTGCATGTCCCTCTATCACGAGGGCAAGCTGGGCGAGGCGCTCACGGCGTGTCGCGCGGTGGCTCCCAACGGCGGTAACGACACCGCCGTGAAGGGCGCCAACGTGATCATGGACGAGCACATCAAGCCCAAGATGCGCGAAGCTGGCATCGATCCCGACGCGGCGCCCACGGGCGGCGGCGGCACCGGTGATGGCGGCGGTGGCGGCGGCACCGGTGACGGCGGTGGCGGCGGCACCGGTGACGGCGGTGGTGGCGGCACCGGCGACGGTGGCGGCGGCGGTGGTG
>SXJR01000481.1 GCA_005779305.1 Myxococcales bacterium | reverse complement strand
TCATCTGCGAGCTGATGAACATCCGGCCCGGCAGGAAGAAGAAGCCGCCGCTGCCCGAGGGCGGCAAGTAGCTCAGCGGCGGCGCGGGCGCAGCTCGGCGGCCATGACGCCGGTGGCGCGGTCGAGCTCGGCCGGGGTCAGCGGCGCGAAGACCATGCGGAAGGCGCCGGGGTCGTCGCCGGCGAAGGTGTAGCGGCGGCCGGGCGAGATGTGAATCCCGCGGGCGGCACACGCCGCGAACCAGCGCTCGACGTCGAGGCCTGGCGCGACCGTGGCCCACAGGCTGATGCCGCCGCGGGGTACGTCGAAGCTGAGCGCGCCGCCCAGGCGGGCGCGCAGGTGCTCGACCAGGACGTCGCGGCGGGCCAGGTACGTGGTGCGCATGCGGCGGACGTGGCGATCGAGCTCGCCGTCCTCGATCAGCTCGGCGACCGCGGCCTCCATCGGGCGATCGCCCTGGCGATCCATGGCGGCCCGCAGCGCCGAGAGACGCGCGATCACCGGCGGAGGCGCGATCAGGAAGCCGAGACGCAGCCCCGGCGCCAGGATCTTGGAGAGAGTGCCCAGGTAGACCACGTGGCCGCCGTCGTCGGCGGCGGCCAGCGGAGGCACCGGCCGGCCCTCGTAGTGAAACTCGTGGTCGTAGTCGTCCTCGAGCACGAGCAGTCGGTGCTCGCGGGCCAGCGCCGCCAGCGCCAGACGGCGCGCCGGCGACAGCGTGACCGTGGTCGGGTACTGGTGGTGCGAGGTGAGGTAGACCGCGCGCAGCGGGCGGCGGGCGGCGGCGCGGGCCAGCGCGATGACGTCGAGGCCGCTACCGTCGACGGGGATCGGCACCAGCTCGGCGCCCGCCAGGCGCATGGCGTCCCACGACGGCCGGTAGCCGAGCGCCTCGACGGCGACGCGATCGCCGGGCGAGAGCAGGCCACGAGCGCACAGATCGATGGCCATCTGGCTGCCGCGGGTGACCAGCACGTCGTCGGCGGTGCAGGACAGGCCGCGGATGGCGCGCATCATCGCCGCCAGCGCCGCGCGCAGCGCCGGGTGACCCTCGGGCGCCGCGTAGGTGAGCAGTCGGCGGCCGTCACGCCGCACCGCCCGGCGCCAGGCCCGGGCCAGCGCGTCGACGGGAAACAGGCGCGGATCGGGGACGCCGGCCGACAGGTGCAGCTCGCCACGCGCGACCTCGCCGGTGAAGCGCGGCTCCACCCGCGGCTCCGACGGCAGGGCGAAGCCGATCTTGCCGTGGCGACGGCTGGCCGGCGCGCGGGCCACCGGGGTGTCAGGCAAGGACTCGGCCACGAAGGTGCCGCGGGCCGGTTGGGTCACGATCCAACCCTGGGCTTCCAGCTCGGCGAGCGCGGCGAGGACGGTGTTGCGATGGACGCCCAGCTCCTCGGCGAGGGCGCGGCTGCCGGGTAGACGCTGGGCCGCCACCAGGCGACCGCGGCGGATGTCGTCGACGACGGCGCGGGCGATGCGCTGGAACATGGGGCCGTCCCCGGCGGGGACGAGCGGAACCGGCCAGGTCATGATGAGCGTGAGTCCTTGCCCACGCGCCCAACCGGCGGTGCAGAAAGCGGTGAACGCAGGCCGAGCATGGACGAGATGTACCAGACCTGCTCGGCGGCGGCGGCCAACTGGTCTAGCCATGTTCGACAAACTGGCACTACCTGATGGACCAGACGGCGAGCAGGCTGGGGACATGCCGATGCCTGCCCCTGAACACCACCCCGCCGCCACTCCCATGCGCCGCCAGGAATTCGAGATGCTCCCGGTCGACGCCCGCGCGCTCCTGGCCGAGCTGCCGGTCGTCCACCTGGCCGGGATCCTCGACGACGGCACGCCGGTGCTGCGCACCGTCAACAGCGTCGTGGTCGACGACTGGGTCGCGTTCCACTCGGCGCCCCGGGGCGAGAAGACCGGGCTGGTCGGCCGGCAGGCGGTCCTGTGCGCCGAGGAGAACGTGGCGATGGCGCCCAGCACCTTCTTCGACGCCCAGAAGGCCTGCCCGGCGACCACGTACTACCGCAGCGTGCAGGTGGCCGGGGTGATCGAGGAGATCACCGAGCCGTCACAGAAGGCGCGCGTCCTGCAAGCGCTGATGGAGAAGCTCCAGCCCGAGGGTGGCCACGTCCCCATCACCGCCGACCATCCGTTCTACCGCGGACCGGTCAGCGGGCTCCTCGTCGCCGGCATCCGGCTCGAGCGCATCGCCGGCAAGGCCAAGCTGGCCCAGAATCGCAAACCTCCCGAGATCGCCGGCCTCCTGACCTCGCTGTGGCGGCGCGGCCTGCCCGGCGATCCGCGCGCGCTCGAGATCATCCGCGCCGCCAACCCGGACGTACCGACGCCGCCGTTCCTGACGGCACCCGCCGGCACCACGCTGCACGCGTGGCTACCGGCCACCGCCGCCGCCGAGGCCGCCGAGCTCCTCGCCGACGAGTACTGGAATGCCGGCGCGTTCTCGAGGGACGAGATCGCCCGCGCCCACGCCGGCGGAAACCCGTGGGTCGGCGCCCGCGACGGCGACGGCCGGCTGGTGGCGTCGGCGCGCGCCATCAGCGACGGCGGCAAGCTGGCATGGATCTACGACGTGATCGTCGCCTCGGCCTGGCGCGGACGCGGGCTCGGACAGGCGGTGATGACGCTGATCCTCGACCATCCCGCCGTGCGCGGCGCGCGCCGCGTCATGCTGGGAACCCGCGATGCCCAGAGCCTCTACGCGCGTTTCGGCTTCGTCGATCGCGATTCGCTTCCGCCGCGCGGGTTCGCGACGACGGAGATGGTGCTGGTTCGAGCGTAGCCGGCGAGCGGGCTACTTCGCGTCGCGCCAGGCGCGGGCGAAGCCGCCGCCGAACAGGAAGCGCGGGAAGGTGATCCACTGCTCGGCGAAGAAGCGAGCCACGAAGTCGCCCGGGCCGCGAAACGGGATCGGCGCGACCGGCTCGCCCTTGTGGGCGCGACCCTGCGCGACGAGCGCCAGCGGCAGGCCGAGGCCGCCGAGGGCGCAGAGCGGCGAGGTGAACGGCGCGGCGAGGAGGGAGACGCAACCGAGCCAGAACAGCGGGACGGAGAGGATGTGGAGGACCAGCGTCGAGCGGCGGGTGTGGTTGCCCGGGTAGAGATCGTGCTGCCAGGCGAGGAGACCGTGGGGACGATCGGCGGTCATCAGCGGGCGAGGTAGAAGGGCAAGGGCAAGGGCAAGGGCAAGGTCAGACTTGGGGGGCGACCTGCCCCATCGGGACCCAGACCAGCTCGCCGGTGCCACCGACATCGAGCTCGTAGTAGCCCTGCAGCGCTTGCCGCACCACCGCCGAGTGGAAGAGACCGTCGGCGAGCGCGACCAGGACGCGGGTGCCGGCCGGCAGCACCGGGCCGGTCGGGACCGGCGGCGGCACCAGCTCGGGGTTCGACGGCGCCGCGCCCTTCTCGGTCGACTCCGACGCGTTGGCCTGCCACTCGGGGATCGCCTGCGCCCAGCCGTTTTGATCGCCGACCGTGATGGCGAGCTGCTGGCAGCGCACGAAGCCGACGCCGTGGACCGCTCCCACCGTCGGGTTGTACTGGGTCAGCTCCTCGACCAGCGCCGGCCACGTCGCCGGATCGGCGACGGCGGCGACGGTGCCGGCCATCGCGACCTTGCGCGGCAAGAGCTTGCCCAGCATGCGCTCGACACTCGACGACACGCTGGTCATGAGGCCTTCGTTCACGCGATCGAAGGGCAGCCCCACGAACTGGGCGACGAGCAGCGCCGGATCTGCGACCCGCACCAGCACGCTGCCCGCGGCGCGCAGCATCACCGTCTGGCCGGAGCCTGGCATCGGGAACTGCGTCATCATGTCGAACTCGACCTGCACCGGGCCGGTGAGGACGAAGTAGACCGCGGTCGGCTTGCTCGGATCGGGCGAGTGCCAGGTGTGACGGCCGGGGCCGAGGTTGCTGGCGACCGCCCACGCCGGGCACACCACCGCGACCTCGTCCTGGCCACACGTCAGCTCGATCTGGGCGCCGAGCGGATACGGCCACGGGTAAACCAGCTGGTCGGCTGCGACCGAATCTCTCGCGACGACCGTGTTCATCCGGGCCCGTGCATTGTAGCGGATCCAGCCCCCTGGCCGGGAGCGGTGTGGTGGCTCGTACTTATTCGACCGCGTCGCCCGGCGCGCCGTCGCCTGCGGCGGCCACCTCGAGCAGGCCAACCGGGTGGATCCGCACCTTCCGGACCCGGCGGGGCGAGGCCTCGACCACCTCCAGCACGGTGCCGTCCTCGGTGGTCAGCCGCTCCCCCGCCTGGGGGATGGCCTGGGCCAGGCTCATGCACAGGCCGGCGATGGTGGTGCGATCGGCCCCGACCGGCAAGTCGAGATCGAGCTCGCGGTTGACCTTGCGCACCGGGGCGTAGCCCGGGACCAGCGCCGTGCCCTCGGGCTCGCGCACCACGATGGTCTCGGGCTTGTCGTCCTCGCTGAAGATGTCGCCGACCAGCTCCTCGACCAGATCCTCGATCGTCACCAGGCCGGCGAGCCCACCGTGCTCGTCGGTGACCACCGCCATCTGCACGCGGCGGCGCTGCATCTCGCGCAGGAGATCGAGGGCGCGGGTCCGCTCGGTGACCACGTAGGCCTGGCGGATGATGTCCTCGAGCACGATCAGGCCCTTCTCCCAGGCCAGGGCCAGCACATCGCGGGCGACGACGTAGCCGACGATGGTGTCGATCGTGCCCTCGTAGACCGGCATGCGCGAGTGACCCTCCTCGAGGATCACGCGCTGAACCTCGTCGGGCGCGGCGCCGCGGCGCAACGCCACCACGCGGTTGCGTGGCACCATGACCTCGGCCACCGAGACGCCCTCGAAGTCGAGCGCGCGCGACGCGATCTCGCTGGCACGCGGATCGACCGAGCCGGTCTTGGCGGCCTCTTCCACCAGCTCCTGGATCTCCTCGCGAGAGAGCCGGGTCTCGGTGAACGTGGTCTTGTCGCCGAACAGCTTGAGCACCCCGTTGGAGGCCGCGGTGAGCATCCACACCATCGGGCGCATCACGTACGACAGGGCCAGCAGCGGCCGGGCGACGAAGAACGAGTAACGATCGGAGAAGCGCAGGGCCAGCGATTTCGGCACCAGCTCGCCGATCACCAGCTCGGCGAACACGATCCCGGCCACGACCGTGGCCAGCGCGACGCCGTGGGCATACTCCGCGACCGAGGTTTCGGCGAGCACCACCTCCAGCGACTGCACGACCTCGGCGCCACCGACGGTGGCGGCGGCGGTGCCGGCCACGGTGATGCAGATCTGCACGGTGGCCAGGAAGCGCTCGGGGCGGTCGCGCAGCGCCTTGACCGCGATGGCGCGGCGATCGCGGCGCCGGATGAACTCCGACAGCCGGGTCTTGCGCACCGAGAGGACCGCGATCTCGGCCCCGGCGAAGATGCCGTTGGCGACCATGAACGCGAAGATCAGGATGATGTCGATCATCGAAGCGCGGCGGGTGGGACGCCCGGACAGCGGCAGCATACACTGAGGGCGATGTCGGTGCGCGACCGCACGCCGAGGCCACCGAGCTCGAAGTACATCACGCCGTCGGGCGCGAAGAAGCTGCATGACGAGCTCGACTGGCTGGTCACGATCGAACGCCCGCGCGTCACGCGCGCGGTAAGCGACGCCGCGGCGCTCGGCGATCGCTCGGAGAACGCCGACTACATCTACGGCAAGCGGCGGCTGCGCGAGATCGATCGCCGGCTCGAGTTCCTGGCCCGCCGGGTCGAGACCCTGGTGGTCGTGGGCGCGGCGCCGCCCGACCCGGCGCGCATCGCCTTCGGCGCGTGGGTGAAGCTCGAGGACGAAGACGGCGCCGAGGTCGAGTACCGCATCGTCGGCGCCGACGAGTTCGATCTCAAGATCGGGTGGATCAGCGTCGACTCGCCGGTGGCGCGGGCTCTGCTCGGCCGCCGCGACGGCGACGAGGTGACGGTGCAGCGGCCCAAGGGCGCCGTCACCTACACCGTGGTGGGCGTGCGCTACGAGGCGGCGTGAGCGGGCCGACCCTCGAGCGCGACCTCACGCCGGCGACCTCCACGCTCCTGGCCGCGATCGCGCGTTATGCCCGCAGCCTCTACCGGCTGCGCCGGGGCAACCAGGTCACCATGCTGCGCGGCGGCGAGCCCTTCCGCGCCATGCTGGCCGCGATCGCCTCCGCCCGGCGCTCGATCTTGCTCGAGACCTACATCATCGAGGACGACGCCAGCGGCCTGAAGTTCGTGGACGCGCTGACCGAGCGCGCCAGGGCCGGTTGCGAGGTGCGCCTCATCTACGACGCGCTCGGCGGCCTCGGGTTCGATGGCCGCCACATCGATCGCATGCGCTCCGCCGGCGTACAGGTGATCGAGTACCACCCGATCGCGCCGTGGCGCGCGCGCTTCAACCTGTCGCGCCGCGACCACCGCAAGATCCTGGTGATCGACGACGAGGTCGGGTTCACCGGCGGCGTCAACCTGAGCGACGACTACGCGCCCGTCGGCGAGGGCGGCCGTGGCTGGTACGACGTGCACTGCGAGCTGCGCGGACCGGTGGTCGCCGATCTGGCCCGCATCTTCCGCCGCACCTGGATCGCCGAGGGCGGCGCCCGCTTTCCAGCGCCCCCGCCGGCCGACGAACGCAGCAACCTGCCGGCCAACATCGCCGCCCGGGTGGTCGACAACGTCCGCCACAGCCGCCGTGGCGCCATCCGCCGCGCGTACCTCACCGCCATCAACGCTTCCAGCCGCACCGTCCTGCTCGAGAACGCCTACTTCCTTCCCGATCGAGCGCTGCGGCGCGCGGTCGTACGCGCGGTCCGGCGCGGGGTCGAGGTGGCGGTGATCGTGCCCGGCCGTTCCGACGTGCGCGCCGTCGAGTATGCCGGCCTCTACATCTATCGCCACCTGGCCGAGCGCGGCGTCCGCATCCTGCGCTGGACCGGGCCGATGATGCACGCCAAGACCGCGGTGGTCGACGCGACGTGGTCGACGATCGGCAGCTACAACTTCGACGCGCGCAGCCTGCGTTACAACCTCGAGGTCATCGTCGAGATCATCGACAGCGAGGTCGGCGCGGGCATGGAGCGGCAGTTCCGTATCGACGAACAGAGCACCACGCCCTTCGACCTCACCACGTGGGCCTCGCTGGCCTGGTGGCGCAAGGCCCTGGCCTGGCTGGCCTACCGCCTTCGCGCCTGGCTCTGATCTCTCCGTTGCCCTTGCCCTTGCCCTTGCCCGTGCCCTTCTGCGATCTGCGACGCTTCGCCACACCAACGACTCGATCACGCCCACGCATCTCGTCCGCATGAGCACCATCGCCGTCGCCGGGGGGACCGGCGCCCTCGGCCGTCGCGTCATCGATCGCGCCCTCCTCGCCGGTCACGATCTCCGCCTCCTGACCCGCGACCCGGCCCGCATCCCGCCCGACCTCCGCGGCCGGGTCACCGCCGTCACTGGCGACGCCCGCGATCCCGCGGCCGCTGCCGAGCTGGTCCGTGGCGCTGACACCGTCTTCTCGTGCGCCGGCGCCAGCGTGATGATGGAGCGTGGCCGCGGATGGCGCGGCTTCGGCGCCGTCGACACGCCGCTCAACCTCGCGCTGATCGAGGCCGCCGCCGCCGCCGGCCGGCCCCGCTTCGTCTACGTCTCGGTGTTCCACACGCCGGGAATGCGCCGCCTGGCCTACGTCGACGCCCACGAACGCGTGGTCGATCAGCTCGTGGCCCGCGATCTGCCCCACGCCGTCGTGCGCCCCACCGGCTTCTTCTCGGCCGTCGCTGCCTCGTACCTCTTGCTCGCGCGCCGGGGCGCCATCCCCGAGATCGGCGACGGCAGCGCCCGCACCAACCCGATCGGCGACGACGACCTCGCCGCGATCTGCCTGGCGGCGATCGGCACGCGCGATCGCGCGCTCACCATCGACGCCGGCGGCCCTGAGGTCCTGACCCGGCGCGCGATCGCCGAGCTGGCCTTCGGCGCCGCCGCGGTTCCGCCGCGGTTCCGGCGCGTGCCCCCGTGGCTAGGGCGCCTGGGCGCGACGCTCCTGCGCCCGCTCCATCCTCGCATCGCTCAGTTCGCCGCCTTCATCGCCGCCATCTCGGTCACCGATCTGGTCGCCCCGGCGCACGGCACCGCCCGCCTCTCCGATGCCTTCACGTCTTGCGCAGCGTAGCGCCCTGCCGGACGATGCCGGGCTCCGATGTCGAGCATTGGGGGCAAGGCTGCCCGTGGCGCCGTCTGGACCATCCTGTCCAGCATCGGCGGCCGCGCCATCGGCGTCATCGGCACGCTGATCGTCACCCGCTACCTGAGCCCCGACGCCATCGGTGACGTCGGCACCGCGATGATCCTGGTGATGACGATGAGCTGGCTGACCTCGATCGGCATCGGCCAGTACGTCATCGTGCGCGGTCGCGGCGAGGAGGCCGCCGAGGTGATCTGGCATGCGACGGTCACGTCGCTCGCCTTCGGCGCCATCGGCCTCGGCGGCCTCGCCCTGGCCGCGGCGGTGATCGGCCCCCACGTCGGCGCCCACGAGGTCTCCGAGTTCGTCCCGGTGCTGGCGATCGCCGTCGGCATCCGCCGCATCTCGGTCATCCCCGAGAAGCTCCTGGTCCAGCGCATGCAGTTCCGCGCCATCGCGCTGACCCAGACCCTGGGCGAGGCGGTCTACGCCGGCACCACGATCTTCTTCGCCCATCACGGCCACGGCGCCTGGTCGGTGGCCTACGGCAACATCGCTCAGTTCTCGCTGGTCACCATCGTCATCTTCGCCGCGGCCGGCCTTCGCGACTGGACCTCGCCGCGGCCGTGGTCGTGGACCCGCTTCCGCGACATGATGCGCTTCGGTGGCCCGCTCGCCGTCGAGGGGGTGCTGCACATGGGCTCGCGCTACTGGGACAACGTGGCGGTGCGCAGCCTGTTCGGCGCGCGCCCCACCGGCCTCTACAACCTGGCCTACAACCTCGCCGACATCCCGGCCGTGCACGTCGGCGAGCAGATCGGCATGGTGCTCCTGCCGTCGCTGGCCGGCATGGAGCCCGCGCAACGACCGCGAGCCTTCGAGCGCGCCACCGCGCTCCTCTCGATCATCATCTTTCCGCTCGCCCTCGGCCTGGGCGCGGTCTCCGACACGCTCATCCGCCTGGTGCTGTCCGAGGAGTGGCAGGACGTGGCGCCGCTGTTGACCGTGCTCGCCGTGCTGTCGGTGTTCCGGCCGATCGGCTGGGTGGTGTCGGCGTACCTGCAGGCGCAGGAGCGCAACAAGCCGCTCATGTACCTCGAGCTCATCAAGATCGTCATGCTGCTCGGCGGCATCCTGGCGCTGTCACCGTTCGGCCTGCGCGCGTCGGCGTGCGCCGTGGGCGGCGCGTTCGCTCTCAACGCCGTGCTGGGCGTATGGCTGGTGCTGCGCAACGGCCCGCGGCCCCGGGTGCTGATCGAGGGCTTCCTGCGCCCGCTCCTCGCTTCCGCGATCATGGCCGCGGCGGTGGTCGCCCTCCGCCTCTCGCTCAGTGACTACGAGCTCGAGCATCCCGGGGTCCTGCTTGCCGCCGAGATCGCCCTGGGTGTGGTCGTGTACGTCGCGGTCGCGCTGGTGCTCTGTCGCGAGACCACCCGCGATCTCTTCCGCACGCTGAAGGACATGCGAAGCCGTCGCGCCGCCGGCCGGGCCGACTGACTTTCGAAAGGCACATTGCTCCATGGCGGAGCACCTGCTCCACCGCGGCGCAATCGCCGGCCCGGCCGCTGCCGCGAAGTGCCCGTGACCACGACGCGCGCCGATGGCACCACGGCTGCACGTGTCCCCGTCACGCGCCGACGTTCCTGGCGCGTTCGAGGGGGCTTCATGTCGCACGATCTCACCATCCACTTCCACGGTGTCCGCGGCTCGATCGCCGCGCCGGGCGTCACCACCCAGCGGGTCGGCGGGAACACCAGCTGCGTCGAGGTCCGCGCCGGCGACCACCGCATCGTGCTGGACGCCGGCACCGGCCTGCGCGCGCTCGGAGATCGCCTGATCGCCAGCGGCCCGACAGCGACCACGATCCTGCTCTCTCACCTTCACTGGGATCACATCCAGGGCCTGCCCTTCTTCACACCGATCTACGTGGCCGGCAACTGGATCGAAGTCGTCAGCGGCCCCAACGGCGCCATGCCGCTCGAGGCGGCGCTGCGCCGGCAGATGTCGGCGCCATTCTTCCCGGTCGACTTCGAGGATGTGTCGCGCCAGGTGCGCGTGCGCGAGCCGCGCCTGGGCGAGACCTTTGCCGTCGGCGATGTGCGGGTGACCATGGCCCGCCTCAACCACCCCGATCCGGTCTACGGCTATCGACTCGAGTACCAGGGCGCGTCGATCGTCTACGCCACCGACACCGAGCACTTCGCGTGCGTCGATCCGGCGCTGGCGCGGCTGGCCGCCGGCGCCGACGTCCTCATCTACGACGCGCAGTACACGCCCGAGGAGTATCCCGGCAAGGTCGGCTGGGGCCACTCGACCTGGGAGGCCGCCGTGGCGCTGGCCCGCACCGCCGGCGTGCGCCAGCTCGTGCTCTACCACCACGATCCCCGTCGCTCCGACGAGGCCGTCGACGCGCTCGAGGCGCGGGCGCAGAGCGTCTTCCCGGGCGCCCTCGCGGCGCGCGAGGGCGCCGTGCTCCACGTCGAGGCGCGGGCCACCCGTCGCACCGAGGTCACCGCGGCGGTGACGGCCGCCTGACGGAGAGACACAAGAGCGTTATGCTGGCGGCGAACCGCCTGATGAGCGACGACGAACGACGCTTCGAGCTCCTGGCCGACCTGGGCGCGATGATCGCGCGCGAGGTCGAGCTCGACGAGCTGCTGGCGTCGTTCGCGGAGCGGGTCGCGCGCGCGCTGGGCGCCGACCGCGCCAGCCTGTGGCTCATCGACGGTGCCTCGGGTGAGCTGCGCGCCCGCGTCGCCGATCGGGTCGATCCCGAGGACCTGCGCCTGCCGGTGGGCCGCGGCATCGCCGGCCATGTCGCCCGCACCGGCGAGACCCTGTCGCTCGCCGACGTGACCACCGATCCGCGCTGGTTGCCCGAGTTCGACGAGCGCACCGGGTATCGCACCCGCTCGATGCTGTCGGCGCCGGTCGAGGCCGGCGGCGGTCGCCGCGGCGTGATCCAGGTGCTCAACAAGCCGGGCGGGTTCTCGGCCCGCGATCAGGTGTTCGTGGCCGCGCTCGCCGAGCAGATCGGGCGCGCGCTCGAGTACACGTCCTTGCGCGGCGATCGCGAGCGGCCGGGCGTGTCGGTGCGCGGCCGCTTCAACCACGTGATCGGGCGCTCGCCGGTGATGCAGAACGTGTACGAGATGATCGTGAGCGCGGCCCAGACCAGCGCCACGGTGCTGCTCCACGGCGAGACCGGCACCGGCAAGGGCCTGTTCGCCCG
>SXJR01000480.1 GCA_005779305.1 Myxococcales bacterium | reverse complement strand
GCACCATCTTCCTCGACGAGATCGGCGAGCTCGACATCTCGCTCCAGCCCAAGCTCCTGCGCGTGCTCGAGCAGCGCGAGATCAAGCGGGTCGGCGGCGATCGCACCGTCAAGGTCGACGTCCGCGTCCTGGCCGCGACCAATCGCGACCTGCGCGAGGAAGTGAACAAGGGCGGGTTCCGCGAGGACCTGTACTTCCGGCTCAGCGTCGTCCACGTCGAGCTGCCGCCGATGCGCGACCGCCGCGAGGACGTGGCCACGCTCGCCAACCACTTCCTGCGCGACATCGCCAGCCGCCGCGGCATGCAGATGTCGTTCGGTCCCGACTCGATGGCCGCGATGCTCTCGCACTCGTGGCCGGGCAACGTGCGCGAGATGCGCAACGTCGGCGAGCGCGCCGCGGCGCTGAGCGACGGCCCTGTGATCACCCGCGCCGACCTGGTGTTCGGCCGCGAGATGGGGCCGAGCGTCTCGGCCAGCCACGATCTGGCCAAGGCCGGCATGGCGGCGGCGCGCAACGCGGCGGCGCGCGAGGCCGGCGTCGAGTTGCCGCCCGGCGGCGGCCCCGCCATCTTCGACGCGGCGCTGCTCAAGCCGGGCCTCGGCTTCAAGCAGGCCAAGCAGACCGTGGTCGACGCCTTCGAGTCGGCGTACCTGGACGCGCTGCTCACGCGCAACGACGGCAACATCACGCGCTCGGCCCACGAGGCCGGGCTGACACGCTACCACCTGCGCGAACTGCTCAAGCGGCACGGGCTCAAGGGCGGCGAGTCCGAAGGCGCCGGCCCCGCGGGAGTGTGAACCGCGGCCAGCCCTCCAGGGCGGCCGATTCCGGCCGACCTGTGATAGGTGCAAACCCATGCGAACCGCAGCGCGCCAGCGGCGGGTATCGATCGGGTAACCCATCGAGATCGCCGCGCATGCGCCTGCTACCTTGGCAGTCAGGGGATGCGGTCGTGCCGTGCAGTGTGCCTGGGCTGGATCATCGCCGCGGCCTGTGGCCACGAGGGCGAGAGTCGGCCGCGCCTCGAGCGCGCCATCCCCGCGGTCGTCACGTCGCTAGCCGACGTCGCGGTCGAGCTGCGCGGCGCCGATCTGTTCGCGGGAATTCACGTGTCGCTCGACGACCACCCATCGACCGTCGATCGCTCGTGGCAGGTCTGGATCGGGGATCGACCCGTGACCGCCGACTGGCAGGGTCCGACCCGCATCGACATCGTCGTACCTTCCGGGTTGGCCGCCGGCAGCTACGATCTGCGTGCAGTCGCCGCTGACGGCCGGACGGCGGAGCTGGCGGATGGACTGCTCGTCACGATCGAACCGATCGGGCTCCGGCTCTCGATCGAGGACGCGCCCGACGGCGTCGGACGGCCCACCGGTGGTGCGCTGACCGCCGGCCAGGAGCTGACGGCCCACGCCGTGATTCGCGACGCCACCGACGGGTTCGTGGCCAACATCGCCGTCGACTGGTCGTTGACCTCGGGCATCGGCACCATCGACGCGGGCGCCAGCACCAGCACCACCTTCGTCGCCACCACCGTCGGAGAGGGTCGCATCACCGGCGAACGCGCCGCCGCCATGCTGTCCGGTGAGAGTGACATCGTGAGCGTCGCCGCCGGCCCAGCGACGACGATCGAGATCGTCGAAGTCCCCGGGGGGCCTGGCGCGCCGATCGGAGACGTCCCCGATCTCACCACCGACGACCGGCTCGACGCTCATGCGGTCGAACGAGACGCTCACGGCAACTTCGTCCGCGACGCCGACCCGGCGGCCCTGACCTGGAACCTGGTAAACGTCGTCGGCACGCTCGTGACCGGCGGCTCCGCGGTCACGGTCGACTTCACCCGCCCCGGTACCGGGGTGCTGCGCGCGTCGCACGCCGTCCTCGGCAGCGACGTGACCGGCACGCTCGTGGTGTCGTCGGGTCGCGCGGCCTCGCTGGCCGTGAGCCCGGCCAGCCTGACCGTCTCGGCCGACGACGCCCCGGTCGCCTTCACGGCAACGGGCGCGGATGCCGACGGCAACGCCACCCTCGTGCTCGGCACGCTGGCGTGGGCCGCCGTGGGGCCGATCACCTCGATCGATGGCAGCACCGGCGTGCTCGATCCTCGCACCGCAGGCGCCGGCCAGGTCCAGGTGGTCAGCTCCCTCGGGCCGACGGCGACCTCGGGCACCATCACCGTGACGCCGGGCCACGCCGCGACGATGACCGTTCAGCCACCGTCGCTGATCACCAGCGCTGACGCCGGGACCACGAACTTCTCGGTCTTGGCGATCGACGCGGATGGCAACGATACGCTCGACCTCGGCACGCTGAGCTGGTCGATCGCGGCCGGCCCGATCACCTCGATCCATCCGACGTCGGGCAGCTTCGATCCCGTACGCGCCGGGACCGGCAGGGTGCGGGCGTCCTCGTCGTGGGGGGCCGCAGCGGAGGCTGACGTGACGGTGACGCCAGGGCGTGCCGCCCTCCTCGCGGTCGCGCCGACCACGCTCGATGTCCCCCAGGGCGGTCCGCCGGTCTCGTTCGCGGCGACCGGTGCCGATGGTGAGGGCAACGCCACGAGCGATCTGGGGACGCTCACCTGGTCGATCGGCAGCGGCCCGATCGCCACGATCGCTCCGGCGACCGGCGCCTTCACCCCGACGTCGGCGGGGACTGGTACGGTCCGTGCGACCAGCTCGTACGGTCCATCGGGCAGCAGCGGGCCCGTGGTGGTGCGGCGGGCGGCGACGTTGTCCGTGGCCCTGTCGACGGAACCGTGGGTGTCGATCGGCCAGGACTTCCTCGTGACGCTGGAGGTGAGTAACACCGGTGAAGCGGCCGCGACCGGCGTGATGGCATGTCTTCCGTCGGCGAGCGGTTCTGGCCAGGTCGTCCTGGCCAGCGGACCGACGCCGGCCACGGCCACGATCGGGCCCGGCGCGACCGAGGAATTCGCCATGCGATACACGGGCTCCAGCGCCGGGACGGTCCAGCTCACTGGCTGCGCCTCCGGGATCGACGACGCCACAGGCAACGCCGTGAGCTCTGGATCGGCGTCGGTGATCACGTCGGTCCAGACGCCGCCGTCGTTGACGGCGGCGCTCTCGATCCCGCCGTCGCTCACCAGCGGCGATCCGTTCGACATCACGATGATGGTCACCAACGGCGGGCAAGCCACCGCCGCCGCGGTGGCCCCGTCGGCCCTGACCACGGCGGGCACGAGCTCGGCGATCCTGATCGGAGCGGCGCCGGCATCGCAGGCGATCGCCGGCGGCGCCAGCGCGGTCTTCACGTGGCGGTATCGAGCTGGCGGAGCGGGGACGCTCCAGTTCGCCGGCTCGGCGTCGGGGACCGATGCCAACAGCGGCGCTGCCGTCGCCGCGCCCCCGGTCCAGTCCAACCAGGCCACCGTCGTCGAGGGCGTGGTCTTGCTCGCCGCCGATCCGTTCGGGGACGGCACCAGCTTCGCGTTCGTGACCGCCCACGCCGGCCGCGTCTACCTGGGGCCGAGCGCCGACGGGCGCAAGGCGGCCAGGCTCCTCCCCGACGGCAGCGCGCTCGAGCTGGTCACGTTCCTGTTCGCGCGGGACGTGATCGGCAACACGTCACGTAACTCCACCCTCGCTCCGCTAGAGTCGATCGGCGCCGCCGGCTGCTCGCCCAACACCCCGGCGTGTGGGCCGGACAACGAGGACGGCCGCGGCCTGTTCCAGGCCGTCACCGCGGGCGGCGTCGAGTGGCTGGTGCTCGGAGGCGCACGCCGCGGCGGCGACTTCGACTACGTCTACATGACCTCGGACACCGATCAGACCCTGGATTTTCGCTACGTGGATCTGTCGAGCTATCTCGAGGAGAACACCTACGGGTTGTCGGCGATGTGCAGTCTTCCCGACCGCGTCTATCTCGGGTTCCCCGACGACGGCGGCAATCGCCCCTACCTGCTGTCACTGTTCGAGACCCCGAGCCCGCCCGGGCTCGACGCGAGCGGGTCGGCGGTGGACGACCTGGAGGCGTCCGAGATGCCCGGGTTCGGCAACACGTCCGTCGAGATCCTGGACGTCCTGGCGGGGTACGCCGGTCGTCTCCACGTCGCCAGCCAGGCCAACTGGATGCGGGCGGTCGTCGCGACGCCGCGCACCTACAAGTCTCATCCCGAGGACTGGGCCCAGATCACGCCGACCGCTGCGGTCTACACGGCCAAGGTCTCGCGCACCACGACGAAGCTGGCCGACCTCGAACCCGTCGATCGCGCCGTGCCGGCGATGGTGCCGTTCGGCGGGCGCTTGTTCGCGGCGCGCAACACCACGGTTGGTCCGCAGCTCTGGTCATGCAACCCCACGTCGAGCGGGGATCCCGCGCAGTGCGATGGCGGGGACTGGTCGCTCGTCGCACCCAACTCGGCGGGCGACGCCGCGCTGACCCAGTTCAACAGCGCCAATCACACGTCGGTGACGATGCTGGCCGCGACCTCGACCCACCTCTACGTGGGGTTCGACAACCTGGTGTCTGGCGTCAGCGTCTTCCGCACCAGCAACCCGGCCGCAGCCACGCGCGCCGACTTCGAAGGGCTCGGCGGGTGTTCGGCCGCGCAGCACCCGGCCTCGTGTCAGGGCTTCGGCGGCGCAGGGCTTGGCAACCCGTCGCAGAACAAGCGCATCTTCGATGGCAAGGGGCTCCAGGTCGGCGGCGTGGACGACGTCTTCCTGACCGTTGGTAGCGGGACCGGCCCACTTTCAGTCTACAGGCTTCCTTGAGGCACCATGACTCGCTCGCCACACTCCGACCGCGATACCCAGAAGATCCAGTCGGTGATCGATCGCCTGCTGGTGGTCGACGACGAGCCCGTGGTCTGCGAGCTCATCCGCGAGGTGTTCCACGACCACGACGTCACTTGCGCCGCTTCGGTGGCCGAGGCGAGGGCGCTCATCCTGAGCAGCGAACGCTTCGAAGTGGCGCTGATCGACAAGAACCTGCCCGACGGCTCGGGCGTCGAGCTGGCCAGGTCCTTGCGCCAGGAACACCCCGAGCTGGAGATGCTGCTCATCACCGCGTTTCCGTCGTTCGACTCGGCCCTCGAGGTCATCGACCTCGGCGCGGTCGACTACCTGGTCAAACCGTTCCCGAGCATCAACGATCTGCGGCTTCGCGTCGGCAACGCCTTGCGCCGGGTCCGCGGCCGTCGCTCCGAACGAGCCCTGACCGATGCGCTCCGCGACAGCGAGCAGCGCTACCGCGAGCTGTTCGAGGCCTCGCCCGACGCGATCCTGATCATCGACCCCGAGACCCGCCGCGTCTGCGACGCCAACCGCGCGGCCGAGCGCCTCTACCAGTACGGGCGTGACGAGCTGCTGGCGAAGACGATCCGTGAGCTGGTCGCCGAGAGCTCGTCGCCGGAGTTGCACGACGGCGTCGTGGTCCGGACCGATCGGCGCGCCGACGGCAGCACGGTCCCGGTCGAGGTCACCACCGGGTTCTTGCACCGCGGTGGGTGCGGGCTCTCCATCGAGGTGGTCCGTGACGTCTCGGAGCGCGAGCGACAACAGCGCATCCAGAACGAGCTGTCGACCCGCCTCGAACGGACTCAGAAGCTCGAGGCGATCGGTCGCCTTGGCACCGGCGTCGCTCACGACCTCAACAACCTCCTGCTCGTGATCCAGAACTGCAGCGCGTTCGCGGCGGAGTTCGTGAGCTCCATCCCGAGCGACGCGGCGCGCGAGGCGCTCGTCGATCTCGAGAGCGTGGCCAAGGCGAGTCTCAGCGCCGCCGATCTCACCCGTCGCTTGCTCGCGTTTGCCGGCCGCGGGCAGGTCCGTCGGCGCGTGCTCGATCTCAACGCCGCGATCGAGTCGACCGCGAAGATGCTGCGGCGGACGATCGAGGCCCACGTTTACATCGAGCTGGCCCTCGCCGCCGATCCGCTCCAGGTGGTGTTCGACCCCGGACAGCTCGAGCAGGTGATCACCAACCTGGCGGTCAACGCCCGCGATGCGATGCCAGAGGGGGGCCGCCTCACCATCGAGACGCGCCTGGGGCCGGGAGATCCGACGGCGGGCGCCGCGCCCAGCGGTGCGGTCGTGGTGGTTCGGGACACCGGCGTCGGTGTGCCGGCCGAGATGCTCACGTCGATCTTCGAGCCCTTCGTCACCACCAAGGGCGATCGCGGGACGGGCCTGGGGCTGGCCACGGTCAAGCAGATCGTCACGTCGGCGGGCGGTCACGTTCACGTGACCTCGAGCGCTGGGGTGGGCACCTCGTTCGAGATCTGGTTGCCGATCACCACGCACCAGGTAGACGCGATCACCAGGCCGATCTCGATCGGCGTCGGCCGCGGCGAGCGTGTGCTGGTCGTCGACGACGACCCCCTGGTCCGCGAGGTCACCCGGCGCGTGCTCGCGGCCGCCGGCTACGCCGTCCACGCCGCCCGCACCGGCGAGGAGGGCGTGCGGATCGCGAAGCGGGTGAGACCCGAGCTCGCGGTGATCGACCTGCTGCTCCCGGGGATCTCCGGCGTCGAATGCGCCAGCCAGCTGCGCGAGCAGTTCGCGACCCTGGCCGTGATCCACACCTCGGGGGCCGGTACGGCGGCCGTTGCGTTGCCGACCCGAGGCCACGACCGCTTCTTGCCCAAGCCCTACTCGGCCGACGATCTGCTGGCGGAGGTGCGCAAGTCGCTCGACCACATTCCGACAGCCGAGGTCCCGATCGGCGTGGGAGGAGGTCGAGGCTCGTGAGCGTCGGCCGACGGCTGCTGGCGATCGTGCTGGTGGTGGCGCTGGTGCCGCTGGGCGTCGTGGTCGCCACCTCGGTGCGCATCCACGAGCGAGCGTTCGATCGCAAGCTCGCCGAGCTGCATCATGAGACGGCGCGCCACGGCGCCGACAGCGTGCACCGGTCGCTCGACAGCGCTCGCCGCAACCTCGGCGCCCTGGCCCGGACGATTCCGTGGGGGCTGCTCGCCGACGACGAGCGGCAGGGCGCGCTCTCCCTCGTCTTCGCGCAACTCGAGGACGTCGTGGTCAGCTCGCTGCTCGACGAGCGCGGCGGCGGCATCGGCGCGAGCGTGTACGAGGCGGCGGGCACGCCGGAGGCTCGCCATCCGACGGTCGATCTGCGCGGCCTGGACGCGATCGGTCGCGCCATCCCGATGGCGGCCGTGCATCGCGACGGTTGGGCCCTCAGCGCGCCGCTGGCCGTGCCCGGCCTGGTCGATCCGGTGGTCGTGCTCGGGTTCGCCGTCGACCAAGGCCAGGCCCCACCGGGAGTCCTGGTGGTCGGGCTCTCGCTGCGCTCGATCTGTCACGATCTCGCGGCGGCGAGCCCCGACGGTGTCACCACGCGGCTGCTCGACGCCGAAGGGAGCCCGCTGTGTCCGGGGGCCAGCAACTCGGCCGGGGAGCTACTCTCGACCGTGGCCGCCACCCCGGCCGGATGGCAGGTGGTCGTCGTTCAACCAGCCTCGCGGGCGTTCGTCGACAGCCGCCGCCTGCGCCGCCAGCTGTTCGCCTGGGTCGGCCTGGCCACGCTCACGGCGATCGCCGCGGGGCTTCTCATGACCCGGGCCTTCCGTCGCCGCCTGCGGGAGCTCGCGATCGGCGCCGACGCCGTGGCCACCGGCGATCGGACCCACCGCGTGCCCGAGGGCGGCTCCGACGAGTTCGGCACGCTGGCCCAGGGCTTCAATCGCATGAGCGCGGAGCTCCAGCGCCAGGAGGCCGAGCTACTGGCCTGGAACCAGGAGCTGCAGCAGCGGGTGGAGGCCCGCACCCGCGAGCTCGAGGCGGCGCAACAACAGCTGCTGCAATCGCGGAAGCTGGCCGCGATGGCCGCGCTCGGCGCCGGGCTCGCCCACGAGATCAACAACCCCTTGACCGGCGTGCTCGGCCTCACCCAGGTGCTCGCGACCCGTCAGGAGATCGGCGACCGCGACCGCCGCGTGCTGGGATCGATCGAGAAGGAAGCGGTTCGCATCCGCGAGATCGTCGACCGCATGCGAATGCTGTCGCAAGACTTCGCGGCCGGCGCCGGGCTGCTCCAGGTCAACGACGTGGTCGAGGCCGCCGTCGCCGCTCACCTCGATCGACTGACGCAGTCCGGGGTCGAGGTCGTACGAGAGTACGGCAGCACGCTGGCGCCGGTCCTCGGCAACCCCGGCCAGCTCCAGCAGGCGTTCTCCCAGTTGATCGACAACGCCATCAAGGCGATGGCACCGAACGGCGGCTCGCTGCGGGTGCGGACCCACCTGCTGGGCTCCGACCTGATCGGCGTCGACGTCACCGACTCCGGCCGGGGCATGCCGAGCGCGGTGATCGACAAGATCTTCGAGCCGTTCTTCACCACCAAGGACGACTGGCAGGGCAAGGGGCTCGGGCTCGCGGTCACCCATCGCATCATCGACTCGCACCACGGCCGCATCCAGGTTCGCAGCGCGCCGGGCGATGGCACCACCATGACGGTGACGTTGCCCACCGCCCGGCGCGGCGCGCATCTCGCATAGGACTTCGCATGGACGACGACAACCGGAAGATCATCTTGCGAGAGCGCGCCGAGCTGCGTGGAATCGTCTCCCCGGAGGTGCTCGAGCTCCTTGGCGATCGTCCGATCGAACTCCACGTCGGCGTGCCGGCCAGCGACGGCGGTGACGACGTCGAGCGCCGCGCCCCACTGCTGCGCCAGCTGCAACGGGCGGCGCTAGGGCTGCAACGGCAACACCAGCTCGCCGCGCTCGGCGAGCTGTGCGCTGGCGTGCTGCACGAGACCCGCAACATGATCACCGGCGTGGCCGGCTTCGCGCAGCTCGCCCGCGACCAGCCCGATCGACACGACCACGGCCGGCGCATGCTCGAGTTGATCGAACGCGAGACCGCCCGCGGACTGGCGCTGCTCGACCGGTTCCTCCATCTGGCGCGCACCGGGCGCGACGAGCTGGAAGCGGTGCGTGTGCCCGACGTGCTCGAGCTCGTGGCGGCGGCGAGCACCCACCAGCTCACGTTGCGTCAGATCAGGCTGCGCGTGAACGTCGCCGCCGAGTTGCCGCCGGTTCGGGCGCGTGCCGAGGAGCTCCAGCAGGTGGTGCTCAACCTGGTCATCAACGCCATGCACGCGATCGGCGGCTCCGGCGAGATCTCGATCGTGGCCTGCCAGGTCGATCCGGGTCATCTCGAGATCGCGGTCGAGGACGATGGGCCGGGCATTCCGGTCGAACTGCGCGAGCTCGTCTTCGAGCCGTTCTTCACCACCCGGTCGTCGGCGGAGGGGACCGGCCTGGGGCTCTCGCTCTCGCGTCGAATCATCGAAGCGCTCGGCGGCACGCTGTCCATCGACGCCGCGGCGACGCGCGGGGCGCGCATGGTGATCCATCTGCCGCTCGCGAACTCCGGGCCGCGCGAAGGTCCCGAGTGACGGCCGCGCAGGTGATCGTCGCGGTGGTCGCACTCCTCGTGGGGCCGGCGTGTTCGTCGGGTCACGATCGGGCCGGGGCGCCGTCCCCCGCGGCTCGGGATGCGAGCGTCTCCATGGCCAGCGCCGCGGATGCCGCCGGGCCCCGTGCCGTGGTGGGCACGTTGAACGGCACGGTCGAGCGCAAGACCGGGGCGACGTGGACCCAGCTCCGCGTCGGTGACGCACTGGCGGAGACCGACGTGGTCCGGACCGCGGCCGGCGCGTCAGCCCAGCTGGTGTTCGACAGCGCCACCGTCGAGATCTCCGACCGGTCCCAGCTCACCGTCACCGAGATCACGCAGACCCTCTCCCAGATCGACCTGAGCGAAGGCCGCGTCGTCGCCGACGTCGTCCCCTCGGCCGACGGCGCGTTCCGGATCGCGGGCCTCAACCGCGACGCGGTGGTCGAAGCGCGCGATGGTCGCTTCGCGGTCCTCGAGTCCGGCAAGGGCGAGCTGACCGTCGCCGCCGAGCGCGGCTCGGTCCGGTTCAGCGCGCGCGGCGCCGAGGTCGTGGTCAACGCCGGCCAGCAGTCGACGGCCGGCGTGGCTCGATCGCCGTCGGCACCGACGGCGATCCCGCCGTCGTTGTTCCTCAAGGTCGCCGTGCCCGGCGATGGCCGAGCCCGCGTCTCGTCCGTGGTCGGGGAGACCCGCCCCGGGGCCGTCGTCAGCATCAACGGCGCTCGCCACGCCACCGACCCGCAAGGGAAGTTCCGCGTTCCGATCGAGCTGGTCGAGGGCAACAACCAGATCGTGGTCGAGGTCGACGACGTGTCCGGCCGCCACGAGCAGCGGGTGGTTCGCAAACGAATCGATACCAGCGGGCCGGCGGTCGGCACACAGGTCACGTGGTGACGTCCGGACGCCGCCGCGCTGTCGCTGGCGTCGCCTTCCTGGTCAGCGTGCTGATCGCGAGGACAGCCGTCGCCCGGGAGGTGAGCTCGAACGGTCCGCTCGCGATGCGGGCGCCCGCCGATCTGGTGGCCGGCGTCGACACCGCGTTGCCGATCGTGCTGAAGCGGCCGGCGACCGACGACATACGACTGGTCAGCAGCGTCGGCCGGGTCGGTCCGCTCGAGATCGACGGCGACCTGCGACGCGCCACCATAACGCTGCCCGATGATCGGCGGCCGCAGCTCGTGATCGTCGCCGCGGTGGGGACGTCGGGAGTCGTCGACTGGTTGATCGTGCCGATGTCGGGCCGCGGCCGGGTCCGGGTGACCACCGAGCCCCGCGCGCGCGTCGTGCTCCGGGTCGCGGGGCGCGCGTTCGGACCGGTGTCCGCCGATCGGTCGGGGTTGGCCCTGGTCGACGTCGAGGTGCCGCCCGGCGAGCTCGAAGGCGAAGCGGTCGCCGCCGACGTCGCCGGCAACGTGACCACCCAGACGATCCCGCTCGCGCCCCCGCCGCTACTGCGCGTGCTGGCCGTGTGCCTGACCGACCGGGTCGTGTTCGCGACCAGCACGGCCCGCGGCGACGGTGTCAGCGCCGAGCCGCCGCTGGTGTCGAGCTCGACGGGCTCGGCCAGCGTCCCACGACGCCTCGCACCGGGGCTCTTCGAGATCACGCTGGATCCCGGAGAGGCCGCCGCCGATGTCGCCACGGTCCGCGGCGCGATGACGACGGATGGGCCGAGCAGCCACTGCGATCTGCCGGTGCCGCCGGAACCGCCGTCGAGCCTCAGCTTGATCCTCGACCACGACGAGTACTCGGCGGGCAGCGGGGCTCCGATCATGATCGCGGTACGCCCCGTGTACGCCGGTCGCCGGCGACCGCTGGTTCCGGAGATCGACATGACCGTCGATGCGGGCAGCGTGATGCCTGGCGGCGCTGGCGGTGACCGGTTCACCTGGGTCTGGCGCCCGCCCGACGAGCTCGGCGGTCGTTCCGTGCTGCACGCGCGGGCAACGGTTCGCGGTATGCCAGCCGTGAGCGGCGACGCCGTGATCGCGCTGCGGGCCGGAATCTCGGTGTCGCTCGCCGTCACCTCGGCGCGCCTCGAGCTCCCAGGCGACGGGGTCTCCTCGACCGAGATCCGGATCCGGGCCAGCGATCGGTTCGGTAACCTGGCTCGTCCGGGGCCACTCCGGCCGGCCCAAGCGACGGTCGGGCAGCTCGGCCCGTTCTCGCCTGTTCGGCCGGACGGCACGGTGACCGCGGTGTACACCGCACCGCGGTCCTACGCGTCTGGGCACGACACCATCATGCTCGTCGACGCGCACGGCGCGTCCGGACGCCTCGACATTCGATGGAGCGCGATGCCGCGGAGGTTCAGCGCGTCCGCGCGCGTCGGCTACCTGAGCAACCTCGGTCGGCTCTCGACCGCGGCGTTTCTGGCCGACGGATGGGTTCGCCTCGGCCAGTCCAGGTTGCTCGTCGGCGCCGAGATCGGCACATACGCCGGGGAGCTTCGCGTCGAGGAGGCGGGCGGTGCGCTGATCCGCGCTCAGGTGCGCGTGGTCCCGCTCTCCGCACGCGTCGCGTACGAGGTAGCAACCGATCGCGGTTCGGCGCTCGTGGGCGTCAGCCTCGGGGTTCTGGCCACCCACGCGCGCGTCTCGTCGGAGGCCTCGGGAGAAGCCTCGAATCGTTCGTGGCCCGTGGCCCCAGGCGCCTTCCTGCGCCTCCAGGTGCCGGTCTGGCGGGGACGGGCCCTCGGCGAGGTGGCGGGGGCGTGGGCACGGATCGACGAGCCCACGCTCGGCGGTCAGATCGGCGGCGTGTCGTTCACCCTCGGCTACGGCCTGGAACGCTGAAGGCGTGAACTTTCGGCGTCGCACCCGTGTGAATCCGCACACCCTCGAGGCCGTCACCGGCACGCGGCGCCGAAACGCGAAACGGCGCCCGGATGGGCGCCGTTCCTACATCAGCTGAAGGGCTTCACCCGCCGCGACGACGCGTGGGGGTCGTCGGCGGCGGCGCCGCGGGCGGACGCGTCGGACGGTGCTCCGGCGTCGGGTTGGTGCGGGGCGGCGGCGGCGGCGGCGAGGCGCGGTCGTTACCGGGCTGCGGCGCGCG
>SXJR01000479.1 GCA_005779305.1 Myxococcales bacterium | reverse complement strand
GCCGCCCGCCGCCAAGCCGCCCGCCGCCAAGCCGCCCGCCGCCAAGCCGCCCGCCGCCGCCGTTCCGCCTCCCGCGACTCCGGCGACCCCGCCGGTGACGCCGTGACCGCGCAGCCTCCCCGCTCGCGCGCGCTCCACTTCACCAAGCTCCACGGCCTCGGCAACGACTTCCTCGTCGTCGACACCCGCACCCTCGATCCCGAGACCGCCACCGCCGTCCAGGATCCCGACAACGTGCGCCGCCTCTGCGATCGCCAGTTCGGCGTCGGTGGCGACGGCGTCCTCGCCGTCCGCGCGCCCGTCACCACCGGCGCCACCGCCGAGATGCGCGTGCTCAACGCCGACGGCAGTGAGGCCGAGATGTGCGGCAACGGCATCCGCTGCGTGGCCAAGCACCTGTGGGAGAGCTCGTTCACCGCCTCGTCGACGCTCCCCAGCACCCGCATGGTCATCGACACCGGCGCCGGCCCGCTCACCTGCACCGTCAGCGTCGAGTTCGGCGCCGTCACCGCCGTCACCGTCGACATGGGCCGCCCGCGCCTCACCCGCGCCGAGATCCCGCTGACCGGCCCCGCCGACGAGCGTTGCGTCGATCAGCCCATCACCATTGCACCTCCCGGCGCGGGCGACTTCCGGGTCACCGCCGTCTCCATGGGCAACCCCCACGCGGTCGTCTTCGTCGACTCCGCCGCCGACATCGGTCGCCTCGCCGAGACCCTCGGCCCGTCGCTCGAGCGCCACGCCTGGTTCCCGAACAAGACCAACGCCGAGTTCGCGTACGTCGTCTCGCCCACCGAGATCGACCTCGTCGTCTGGGAGCGCGGCTGCGGCATCACCCTCGCCTGCGGCACCGGCGCCTGCGCCACCGCCGTGGCCGCCTGCCTCACCGGCCGCGCCCAGCCCGGCACCGAGATCACCGTCCGCCTCCCGGGCGGACCGCTCGCCATCACCGTCGCCCGCGATTACTCGAACGTGCTGATGCGCGGCCCCGCCCGCCGTGTGTTCGAGGCCCAGCTCGACCTGTCGACGCTGCCCGACGCCGCCCGCCCGGTCTGAGGCGACGCCGACCCCGACCGGGCTCCAGCCGCGGGTACGTCGGACACGCACCACCGGCGACCATGCGAATGCCCCCTAGGGTGGCGTATTGTCTCGATATTGTATCAACTGAACACATTCTGAACGATTTCGTACAGTAAGAGGGCAACCCACCGGACGAAATTTTAGTGTCCCATGTTACTTCAAACACATAGGGAGCGGAACGCTTGTTGCTCTTCCGGTGTGGAGGGGGTGACTCATGATTCGCACCGTAGCCCGCACCGTGCTCGCCGTCCTTTCGATTGCTGGTTGTGCTGACAGCTCGGATCAGGCCGAACCGTCGGGGCTCGAGTTCATCCGAGATGACGCCAGCGTCATCGAAGGATCGTTCGCTGCGGCCGGATCGATCGTCACCTTCGAATCGCGCCTGCTTGCGGCCGATCACGCCACGCTACGACTCGACGTCAATGGCGCCGTGTTGACCGTCGATGCCGACTTCGGCTCGGGTTCGGTCGTCCTGGACGGCGGCCTGAACGCCCTGTATGGCGAGGACACCTCCGTGTTGCTGGCGCTGCGCGACACCCTGAGCGCGGCGCGTCCCGGCTACGTCGATGCGCTGCACGGCAGACTCCTGGTCCGCTACGCCGATCGTATGGCCGAGGCGCCGATCGGCTGGACCCTCGATCGGCACGACGTCGATCTGAACGAGGAGGTCATCGACCGCGCCGCCACCTGCGGTAACGACGGCACCACCTGCTTGCCGGGAATCGGCGGATGGACCACCTCGAAAGACGACGTCGGTAACGGTGGTACGTGTACGACCCGGTCCAGCCAGGCGTACGGCAACAAAGCGACATCCTGCCAGGGCCGATGCGGCGCGGGCTGCAACTGGTTCTGGGACGACGACATGATGCAGGACTGCCTGGATCACGACAAGTGCGTCGACTACCGCGGTGGCAGCACCGGCAGCGGCAACGCCAACTGCGGCGACGAGTTCTGGGATGCGGACGGCGACTGGGTGGTGACCGTCGTCGCTTATTGCCCGAACTGACGCTGCGTTATCCTCGCACACGGGTGCGCATCCACGTCCTGGTCTGGTCGGTTGCCCTCGCGACGGTTGTCGCCTGCGCTGATCGCGAGCGCCGCTGCGGTCGGCGCGCTGACCACAGCGTGGTCGCTTGCGTTGCCGGGGAGCCGGTCGCGGTCACCGACGCGATCTCACACTTGCGGGCGCCGGAGCCGGTGCCAGGCCAGGCCGCGCTCCCCGACGCACGCGCCCTTGCGGTCGATGCGGCGATCCGGGTGCAGCTGTTCGCCGCCGAGGCCAGGCGGCGCGGGTTGGACGCAGGCGGTGGCGGGCCGACCCGGCGGCTGGCGACGCTTCACCAGGCGCTGATCAAGGACGAGCTGGCGCGGCTCCACATCGGCCCCGATCAGGTGAGCGATGAGGTGGCCGAGGCCTTCTACGCTGCACATCCTGCCGCGATCAGCCGGATCGACGTGGTCAGGGTGCGCGCCATCTTCGTCTCCGATCCCCATCGCGCCGAGGAGCTCTTCCGCCGCGCCGCGCAGCTCGACGAGCAAGGCTTCGCGGCGCTGGCCGCCGCCGAGTCGCAGGACGTCTCGGCGGCGCAGGGTGGCGAACTGGGGCCCATCGACGTGACCCAGGAGGTCTACCCGATGGACCTGGTACGGGTGGCCTTCGACCTTCGCGATGTCGGGGCACTCGGCGGGCCGGTCCGGCTCGCCGACGGTCGCTTCGTGATCTTGCGCTCTACCGAGGTGCGAGTGCGGGCCGAGACCTTCGCCACCGTCGCGTCGCGGGTCAAGGCCCACCTGGCTCGCGCCGACAAGGTGAGTGCGCTCGACGCGCTCGCCGACCGGTTGCGCCGCGAGCACACCGTCGAGGTCTTCGATGAGGTGATCGCCCGCCTTCCGGCGCCACCCCCACGAGCGGCGCCCGCGCGGCCGTCCTCCGACGCCCCCCTGCCGCAGGCCTCGCGATGAGCCTGCCGCTGGTGGGCGGGGTGCCGGACGTCGATCACCCGGCGGTGGTGGCGATCGTCGAGCGCCGCGACGCCTGCACCGGCGGCGAGACGGTGCGCTGCTCGGGCACCCTGATCGCGCCGCGGGTCGTGCTCACCGCCGCCCACTGCCTCGCTGGTCGCCAGCCCGACGAGCTCGAGGTCATCGCGGCGGCCGACGTCGACACCGCCGGCGTGGAGGTGCTCGCGGTCCACGCCGCCGCGGTCCACCCGGCGTACGACGCAGCGGCCACCGAGGGTGCCCATGATCTGGCGTTGCTCCTCCTCGAGGCAGCGGCGACGCCGGCGCCGGTCGCCCTGGCGATGAATCCGCCCCTCGAGCTGGTTCCCGGCGCGACGGTCCTCCTCGTGGCGATGGGGGCACCCGACGCGGCCGGCGATCCGGGCCAGCGGGTCGTCGGCGACGCCACGATCGACACCCTCAACGCCACCGACGCCTGGTCCGGAGGGCCCGGTGTTCCGTGCGGCGCTGACTCCGGGGGCGCGGTGTTCCTGTCCACCGCCAGCGGCGAACAGCTCGTCGCGGTGATCAAGGCCAGCGGTCTGAACTGCGCGCCACCCGGGTTGCTGACGCTGGTGACGCCGGCAGCCGAGGACTTCATCGCGCCGTTCGTCGCCACCGCCGCCACGATGCCCCCGCCGGATCGACCGGCCCTCGACAGCGTCGACCTCTGCGCGGTCGAGTGTGCGGCCCACGCCGAATGCCCGGCCGGGATGCTGTGCCTGTCCGAGCGCGACGGCGCGCGGTGCGGCTATCGTGACCTGCGCGTGGTCGGTCTCGGCGCGACCTGCTCGGCCGGCGAGGACTGCGTTCAGGTCGGGCAGGGACAGAGCCGCGAGTGCCGCCGGGCGCTGGTCTGTCCTGCGCCAGACATCGACGGCTGCGGCTGCGCCGGCGCCACCGCGCCTGACGCCAGCATCGTCACCGCGGCGCTCGTCGTCGCGCTCGTGGCAGCGCGACGGAGGCTTCGACATCGCGTCGCCATCGCCCAGGCGGTGGGTCGAGCACGATCGGTGACGGGGCGCCGGCAACTCGAGTTGTCGGCAGGCGCGGTAGCGGCGGTCGACGGGCGCAAGCACCGAGAATCGTGAAGCCCCGGGCCGGCGCGGGGCTTGCTGTGTCCGGGAGGCGATGCACGCTCGAGTCGCTGCCCTGTTCCTGCTGGTCGCCGCCTGCGGTCCCGAGACGACCGCGACGGATCTCTGCGAGGCGGCCGCCGAGCACCGCGCCGAATGCCTCGGTGACTACGTGACGCCGCCGACGTGCGACGCGGCCACGGAGGCCCAGGCCCAGACCATCCTGGAGATGGACTGCGACGAGATCGCGGCGCTCGCTCGCGACGGCAAGGCCGACGGCGCATGGTGCGACTGGATCGGCGCCGGCTGCACGCCCGACGAGGCGATCTTCCAGGGCCCGCGCTGCACCCGCGACAGCGACTGCGTCAGCGGCGCCGCCTGCGTCGAGAAGCACTGCTTCGCCGGCGTCGATTCGGCCGAGTTCAGCACGATCATGGACACGTGGACCGCGAGCCGTGAGAGCAGCGGCTCCACCACCCACCTGCTCGACGGCAACGACGAGACCCGCCAGCTCCGTAACCGGATGATGCGCGAGGCCCAGCACTCGATCCACGTCACCGCGCTCATCCTCCAGCCCGACGCCACCGGTTACGAGACCGCCGACCTCCTGGTCGCGGCGGCGCGTCGCGGCGTCGAGGTCCGGGTCGTGGTCGACGCCACGACCCAGTACACCTTCGGCGACTACGACATCCTCGAGCGGTTGAGCACGGCCGGCGTCGAGGTCATCCCGTTCAACCCGATCCTCGAGTGGGCGACCGTGCGCGGCGCGATCGGCATCAACGCCAACCAGCGCCTGCACGAGAAGCTGCTCATCGTCGACGGCAAGCAGGCCATCGTCGGTGGCCGCAACGTCGGCGACGACTACCTGCTCGACGGCCAGTGGCGCGACACCTGCGTCCATCTCGCCGGCCCCGGCGTCGCCGACGTGCAGCGCATGTTCTTCTCGATCTGGACCCAGATCAGCGGCTGGGAGCGGCGCGCCGGATGCCCGCAGCAGCGCAAGTTCGGCTTCGCCTGTCCCGCCGCCGGCGATCCGGTGGTGAACGATCCGCGCTACACGCCGGCGACCACGGCCACCACCGCGGCCCGGACCCGGCCGGTGTACAGCGACCCGCGCAGCCAGCGCACCCCGTTTGGCTACCGCGCAACGCTGAACCTGGTGCGCGGCGCCCGCGACACCATCTTCATCGCCAACTCGTACTTCGTGCCGCCCCGGCGCCTGCGCAAGCACCTCAAGGCGGCCGTCGCCCGCGGCGTGCGCGTCGTGGTGGTGACCAACTCGCTCGAGAGCACCGACGCCTGGTGGATGTACTACGCGTCGCTCAACTACTACAAGGAGCTGATCGGCGCCGGCGTCGAGGTCTACCACTACCGCGGGACCGAGACGATGCACGCCAAGACCATGCTCGTCGATGGCGAGGTCGCCCTGGTCGGCTCCTTCAACCTCGACCCGCGCAGCGCCGCGTCCAACTCCGAGGCGATGCTGCTCGTCCGCGACGGCGCCGCCGTCGCCGAGCTGGCCCGCGCCTTCACCACCGACCTCGCCTACGCCGACCTCGCCGACGACGACCTCACCGCCGCCGAATGGCTCAAGGCCAAGTCGTTCCGCCTGGTCGAGCCGCTGCTCTGAACAGGGAGGCCCCACCGCGCTGATAGTGGGGCCGCACTTGACTCGAGATCATCCGGGCGACGCGTGGCGTGGTTAGGCTGGCGCTAGACCGAAAGGAGTCGGCCATGGGCGCGACGTTCATCGGGTTCGTCATCGGGCTTGCCTTGGGCGCCGGCACCGGCACGGCCGGCGGCGCGTTCATCGGGGGTGTGCTCGGCATGCTGGTTGGCGTCACCGCCCACGGCGTGGGCTGGATCCGCGCGCACCGAGGAGACGCGCCGACCATCGAACGCCACCGCGTGGTGTGCACGCCCTACGGGCAGATCGCCGACATCGAGTTCGTGGGCGACCTCGAGACCAGGCGCTGGCTCGACGTGAAGCGCTGCTCGCTCCTGCCGGTCGCCGACAGGGTCGCGTGCGACAAGCGCTGCTTGCACCGGCTGAGCGACTCGGGGGTCAAGCCGGGCGCTCCGTGCTCGTGCGAGTCTTGAGCGCGCTCCGCGACGCGGCGGAGGTTGACCGCGGACAGGTCGCCGCCGGCGCGCCGCGGTACGCTGGATCGGTGAGAGCGAGGCTACGCGCCTACCAGCCTGGCGACGAGGACCGCCTCGCGCCGCCCGACGACGCAACCGCCCGCCGCTGGATGACCCTGCTCGGTGCATTCGCCCGCTACCATCGCTACCGGGTCGAGGGGCTCGAGCACGTGCCTCGCCGCGGCGCCGCGCTGCTGGTCTCGTTCCACTCCTACTCTGTCATCGACGCCCTGTTGCTCGGCCGCGCGATCTACCTGCGCGACGGGCGCGTCGCGCGCGGCCTGACCGACAAGCTGGTCTTCCGCGTGCCCGGCCTGCGCGACGTCGCCACGTCGTTGGGGATCGTCGCCGGGACACCGGACAACGGGCTCGGCCTCCTGCGCAACGGCGAGCTGGCCGGGTGCATGCCGGGCGGCGCGCTCGAGTGGTCGCGACCGGCCCGGCTGCGGGGCACGATGCGCTGGGGCGAACACCGCGGATACGCGCGCCTCGCGATCCGCGCCGGCGTCCCGATCATCGCCACCGCTTGCCCGGCGGCCGACCGGGCTTTCTTCGTCCCCTTCGACGGCTGGACCGTCGGCGAACGGCTCCAGCGCTGGGTCGGCGCATCACGCGCGCTGCCGGTCGCGCTCGGGTTCGGGTTCGGGCCCTTGCCGCTGCCGGTGCGCCTCGTCCAGCACGTGGCGCCACCGATCGTCTTCGACCTCCCACCCGAAGCGGCGGACGACGACGACGAGGTCCGCCGGCTCGACCTCCGCGTCCGCCGGACGATCGGCGACCTGCTGGCCCGCTGAGCGACGCGAGCCGATCAGGCCTTAGAAGCCGTCCCCGTCCGCCGGGCGCGAAAGGCTGGGCGGGGGCCGCACGAGCTCGAGCAGCTGGCGGCCGAGCGGCACGATGTGGTCCACGTCGGCGCGCTGCTCCTCGGTCAGCGTGGACCACTGCTCGACGAGGGCGTCGATCTGATCGTTGAGGCCCAGGAGGCGTTCGCCTTTCACGAAGGCCTGCTCGATCACCTCGCACGCGACCTCGGGGAGGAGCGCGGCGAACTTGACGGCCCGCTCGAGATCGCCGGCCGTCTTGGCCTTGAGATCGGTGTCGTGCTTGATGAGCACGCCGCGCTGAGAGACGAAGGCGAGCGAGTCGAGGTACTTGTCGAAGCCCTCGCACTCGTTGCGGTTCTTGGCCGCGTTCCCGTTCGCCAGGCTGTCGCGAAACTGCTTGAAGTCTCGACGCGTGTCGGAGCGCAGATACAGAAACACGTCGCTCTCGACGAAACGAACGACCGCCTCGACGATGCGCCAGTAGCTGGCCTCCGCCAGGCTGGGAGGTGTGGAACGATCCTGGATCGGCCGGTTGAGCCCGCGCACCTCGCGGCGTAGCTCGGCCAGAGCCCGCCGGATCGACAGGGCCTTGCCGAGGGAGTCGCGGTGGCCCGGCACCATCCGTTCGGGCTCGGCATGCCCGAGGAAACACTCGTACACGGTCGTCATGACCGCGAAGACACCATCCATGAGGCCGGTGGTCGCGTCGTTGAGATCGCGAACCGCCTGATCCCTGCGATCGTGCTTGAGGGCGTTCGCGAAGCGGCGATCGAACTCCTTGAGCTCGGATCCCAGCCCGTACTGCAAGGTGCCCATCTCGTCGGAGAGCATGGTCCACCGCTCCTCGTCCGAGCGCTCGCGGTGGGCGATGATGCTGCGCACCGCGACGGGACCGGACTGGCGCGGGGCAGGACCGTCGAGCTCGAGCTCGCCGTCCCCGGCGTCGGGACTCGCTCCCGCGGTGGGCGCGACCATGGCGAGGTACTCCAGAAGCCGGCGCAGGTGACTGAGGACCGCGTCCGCGACGATCTGGAGCTGTTCCTCGCCGTCCTGGCGGAGGTAGAGCGCGACATCGAGCTCTCCGAGCGCGCGCACCGCCTCTTCGCCGAACTGGAGGAGCTTCTGGACCTTCCTCCGGATGCGACGATCCGCGATCGTGGCGAGCAGCCCGGCGAGGGCCGTGTTCTCGGGAGCGTCGGACACCAACTCTGGAGGATACGACACTTGCGGCAGCGGTTGCCACCTCTCGCAACCACACCGCGCGGTCGACGATCCACCCACCCCAAATAGAACATGTTCTACTCACGGCTGTTCTCGCGCCCGGCGCGCGCTGTGCGCGCCGCACTCCCTGCATCGGCCCACGCTTCAGCGCCACAGCTGGAGCTCGGTGACGAGGTCGGGCGCGACGTCGACGGCGGCCTCGGGCCAGCGCGCGCCGTCGAAGGAGGCGGTCACGCGGACCGGACCGGGAGGAACGTTGAGCGCGTAGGCACAGCCGTACCTGCTGGTCGCGGCCAGTCCGGCGCGCCGCGGTCATCGACGTAGGCGAGCGGGTACGCCGGCGACACGGCGAAGGTGACCCGGCGAGATCCGGGGTGTGCTCGTCGTGGCGCGCGCGCAGCGCCACGATGCCGGTCCCGGGCTGCAGCGGTGTGGCGAGGATGCGGGCGAAGGTCGACGACGTCGATCTGCACATCGCCGCCGCACTTCCCGCAGCGCCAGACCTCGAGACTCGGCATGGCCCTCCGATTCTACAGGCGCGGCCCCGGCGAGGCGCTCGTCGCCGGTCGTGCGATACTCGCGAGGCAATGGCGGGGACGACCATCCGGGTCGGGATCGTGGAAGACGACAGCGCGCTGCGGGAAGCGCTGCGGCGCGTGGTCGGCTGGCCGGGACGCGGGCTGTCCGTGGTCGCGTGTTGTGGGACCGGCAAGGACCTCCTCGATCAGGTCGAGCACGGCGCCGCGCTCGACGTCGCGGTCGTCGACCTGAAGCTCCCTGACCTCCCGGGGATCGAGGTGATCGCGCGGCTGCGGGCGCTGTCGCCGGCCGCGGTGGCCGTCGCCTTCACCGTGCTCGACCAGCCCGAGACCGTGCTCGCCGCGATCCGCGCCGGTGCACGCGGCTACCTGCTCAAGAGCGCGTCGCCCGAGGAGCTGCTCGCCGGCATCCGCGCCGCCGCCGCCGGTGGCGCGCCGATGACGCCGGTGATCGCCCGGCTGGTGGTGGAGACCCTGGCCGGCAGCACCACCCTCGCCGAGCTACCCGATCTCGCGCCCCGCGAGCGGGAGGTGCTCGAGCTCCTCGCCGGCGGCGCGACCTATGTCGAGATCGCGACCAAGCTCGGCATCGGCCACGGGACCGTGCAGGGCTACGTCAAGACCCTGTACCGCAAGCTGGAGGTGTCGTCGAAGGCCGAGGCGGCGGCGCTGGCGGTCAAGCACGGCATCGTCACGTGACCGGCGCGACCACCGGCGCGACCACCGACGCGACCACCGACGCGACCACCGGCGCACAGATCGACGCCTGGCTGCTCCGGTATCAACAGGGCGCTCAGATCGGCTGGCGGTCGCCGGTCATGTACGCCACCGTGCTGGGCACCGCGGCGCTCCTGGTCGCGATGCCGTTGCACCCCGACCTGCAGCGGGCCCTCGGCGTCTCGGTCGCGGAGATGGCGGTGGGGATGGGGGTGTGTGTCGTGGTGATCGCTGCCGCCACCACCGAGTGGCGGCGGCACGGCGCGAGCCGATGGTTCTGGCGCCTCGAGCTCGCCGAGGTCGTGGGCGTCCAGGCCGCACACGCAGGCCTGCTCGCGGTGGCCGACCGCCCCGACAGCCTGCTGTGGCTCCCGTATCTCGCGATGATCTCGACCAACGCCGGCCACCGTCGCGGTCGCGTGATGCAGATCCTGTTCGTCGCCGTGCCGGTGCTCGTGGGGATCACGTGGGCGGTCACCGACCGCGCCGGCGATGTCCCTTACGCGGTGGCGATGCTCGCGGTCTGCCAGCTGACGTTCGGTCCTCAGCGCGCCGCGCACGTGCGGATCGCGGCGACGAGCCTCGAGCGAGAACGCGCGACCGCCGAAGCCGGGGCGCTGCGACTCGAGCTCGAACGTGGGCGCATCGCCGCGGCGATATCGGCCGGGGTCGAGGCCGACCTCCGCGCGATCGTCGCGCAGACCGACGAGCTCCAGGTCGCACCCGACGGCGGCGACGAGACGCTACGCGCGATCGGGGAGCGGGCCCGAGCGGGACTCGGCGAGCTCCACGCCCTGGTCGATGGGCTGCGTGCCGCAGCGCCGGCTCCTCCGGTCGCCGCGGCCACGCCCGCACCGACGCCGCCCCAGGCCCGGGTCGACGCGCACATGCGCGACGCGTATGCGCAGCTGCAGATCGCCTGGCGGACCCCTGTGCAGGTCGCGGGGATGTGCCTCACCGCGCTGGCCCTGGCCCTGCTGCCGCTGATCCCGGCGGTCCGTGACGCGTTCGGCGTCGGCGTCGGCGCGATGTCGTTGGCCATGGGCGCCTCGGCCCTCGCGATCCTGTCGACCGCGATCGCGTACTGGCGCGGTGGGACGTCGCCCTGGTTCTGGAGGCTGGAGCTCGCCGAGATGCTGGTGATCCAGGGCGCCATCACGGCGCTGCTCGTGGTCGCCGATCAACCCGACAGCGCGCTCTGGGTGTTGTTCCTCGGCACGGTCGTGGGCAACGCCGGCAGCTTCCGGGTCGGTTTCACCCGCGCGATGACCCTGGCCGTACCCGCGATCGTCGCGATGGCGTGGGCGACGCGGGGCGTGCACACCGCGCTCTTCGCGCTGTTCGCGGCCGGGGTCGCCGAGATCGCCGGGTCGGGGCTGCGCGACGCCAGCCGCCGGCTGGCGATCGCGACCATCGAACGCGACGACGCCGCGGCCGCGCGCACGGTGGCGCACGTGCACGCCGAACGAGCCCGCATCGCCCGCGATCTCCACGACGGTGTCGGCGCCGATCTTTCCGCGCTCGCGTGGCAGGCCGAGGCGGTCGCGCTCGAGGCCGACGAGTCCGGCGAGCCGCTGCGGCGACTCGGCGCGCGGGCCCGCGACGGGCTGCGCGAGCTGCGCGAGATCCTGTGGGAGCGCAGCCCGAGCGAGCCACCTTCGCTCGCCGACCTGCTCGCCGAGGTACGCACCCGGGCTCGCGAGCTCGCCCCCGCCGACGTCACGATCGAGGTCGAGGGGGACGCCGACGCCCGCGCCGTGCCGCCGCTGGTGTGGCTGGCCCTGGTCCGGATCACGCAGGAAGCGGTCCGCAACGCGGTCCGACACGCCTCGCCACGGACCATCCGGGTTCACCTCCGCTGCGCCGACCTGCTCGAGCTGCGCATCGACGACGACGGCGCCGGCGGTGCCCGGCCGAGCGCGACCGGCGGCCTCGCCAACATCCTGCACCGCGCGCGCGCGCTGGGCGGCGATGCGCTGGTGACCTCCGGGCCAGGCCACACCGCGATCCAGGTGACGCTCCCACTCCCCCATGAACACGGGGACACCAGCGCGTCGTTCGCGCCGTGACCCCATGGCCGGGGCGTGTCGGCCCTGCGCGTCGCCGCCTACGATCGCGTCATGAACCGTATCGTCCTCGCGATGGTGGTGGTCGTGGTCATCGCCGGCTGCAAGAGCAAGAAGATCTCGACCCTGCCGCCGAGCACGTTCACCGACCACATGACGCAGCCGCCGCGGGTCACGATCATTCCGACGATCGACGTCCTGCTCACCAGCAACGCCACCCTCGGCGTCACGGCGATGGCCCACCTGCCCAAGCTCGTCGACGCGCGGGTTCGCCTCGGCTACGGCCTCGGCGTCCCCACCGGGCCCTGGATCGAGGCGTACGCCGGCTACCCGCTGCTGGGCTGGCGGGGCGTGACCAAACACCGGTGGAAGACCGACGGCTCGCACTACGTACACGCGCGCGTCCCGGCCCATCGCGTGCTCACCGTCGAGGGCGGCGTCGAGGCCAGCCAGCTCGGCTTCTCGCGGCTCGACGCCCTCAACGTCGAAGTCAGCCAGGAGACCAAGCTCCTGACCTTCCCCCACGCCGGCCTCCGCCTCACCACCTCCCACCGCGTCTCGTCCTCGGGCTTCGGCCGCGGCCGCGGCTACTGGACCATGTGGCTCCACGCGGTGTTCCCGTCGCCCGGGGTCCCCGACGCCCCCACCGGCGGACGCGTCTTCTACCAGACCACCTCCTCGGGCAAGCACGACGGGGAGGTGACGTCGGCCATCCCGGTCGGCGGCGCCTTCGGTGCCGAGGTCCAGCTCTACGGCAACCTCCCCCACGTGATGTGGCGCCTCGAGTTCGTGGTCCACCCCGGCCCTGATCTCGGGCACATCGGCATGGCGGCGCTGCTATTCCCGATCAACCTGTAGCGCTCGACAAGGCCCCGCGTTCTGGGTATACGTTCGGCCTGCTTTCGACGGTTCGTGTGGGTAGTCCTCTCGTGCTGGCGCTGGCGGAAACAACGAGGAGACTCCTATGAGCGAAGGCACGATCAAGCGACTGACCGACAAGGGTTTTGGTTTCATCACCCCCGCGTCGGGCCCCGATATCTTCTTCCACATGTCGAACCTGGACGGTGCCCGGTTCGAGGAGCTCCGCGAGGGGCAGAAGGTGTCGTTCACCGAGGGTCGCGGCCCCAAGGGTCCGCGCGCCGAGAACGTCCGCGTCATCTGAACTGCGCGTGACCGATGACCAACCGGTCGACCGCCTCGTGGTGGTCGGCCGGGATGTCAGCGCCGAAGCGGGCGCTGGAGCGGGCGCGGCGATCGAGCCAATCGCGCCCGAGTAGAAGTGGATGCGGCGCCGGGGCGGCGCCAGCATCGGATTCGGCGATCGCGAGCGCGATCGTGGTCTCGTCCCTCGGCCCGGAGCCGACGCCACGAGCGACGTGGAAGCCCGCCGCCAGCAGTGACGAGCGGACCGCCGTGGACGACGAGAAGGTGAAGAGCTCGGCGGGGCGCGCGACGCGCGCGAACAGCAGCCGGAACACCGCCAGCGACCACAGCGGCGTGTTGGTCTTCTGCGAGAACGGGTCGTAGAAGACGACGTCGGGACTCGGCCACGCCGCGTGGTTGGCCAGGAAATCGCCCTCGCACAGGGTCCAGCGCAGCTGCTCCCGCTGAAACGAGCCCACGTTGAGCAGCCGGTGCGGCGCCGCATGCCGCAGGTGAGGAAACCGCCTCGCCGAGTGGTGGAGCGCGAGTCGCAAGGCGTCGAGGTCGTGCTCGAAGCTGACCAGCTCGATCTCCCCGTGCCCGGGGGCGCGATCGAGCGCGCGCACCAGCGCCATCGCGTTGTGAGCGGCGCCCAGCCCGACGTCCCATACCACCAGCGGGCGCGGCATCGGTCCGGCGAGCGCGCGCGCGATCGCGGCCGACTGCCCGACGTAGATCCGCTCGGCCTCCTCGTCGGGATGGTTGATCGAGTGCATCACCTCCCCCGACGGCAGGTGCTGGATGCTCGAGAACCCCCGCGGCGAGGCGACCACCTCGAACTCACCGCGCCGGATCGCGCGCACCTTGCCGACCCGCGGCGGCACCGGGGGATGGTCGAGATCACTCGCGCCGAGCGTGTCGCGCCGCGACGCATGGAACCCGGCGAACGTGCCGGCGAGGATGTGGCCGCGCATCTCGCGCATCAGCTCGAGGTAGAAGCGCAGGTTGTGATGGGCGAGCAGCTGCCAGCCCAGCGGCTCCTCGCAGCGGAACAGGTGATACAGGTACGAACGCGAGTAGCACCGGCAGGCGTCGCACGGGCACGCCGGATCCAGCGGCGTGTCGGACAGCTTGTAGACGCCGCGACGCAGGGCGACCTTGCCGCGCGAGGTGAAGGCGATCCCCTGCTGGGCCCACGCCACCGGCAGGATGCAGTCGAACAGGTCGACGCCGCGCGCCACGGCCTCGAGCAGATCGAGCGGCGTACCCACGCCCATGAGGTAGCGGGGCCGGTCCGCGGGCAAGAGTCCCGCCGCCAGCTCGGTGACGTCCTCGCGCCGGGCCCGCTCCTCACCGACGGCGAGCCCGCCGATCGCGAAGCCATCGAAGCCGTCGAGGTCGATGAGCGCGCGGGCGCTGGCCCGCCGCAGGTCCTCGAAGATCGTGCCCTGCACGATCGCGAACAGGGCCTGCGGCGAGTCGCCGCGGGCGAGCAGCGAGCGCCGGGCCCAGCGATGGGTCAGGTGCATCGCCGCCTCGGCCTCGGCCCGCGAGCTGGTCGAGGCGATGCAGTGATCGAGGACCATCATGATGTCCGAGCCGATCGCGCGCTGCATCTCGATCGACCGCTCCGGCGAGAGGTGCACGATCGGCCCGTCCTGCTTGGGCTGGAGCACCCCGCCCTCCTCGCTGATCGTCACCCGGTGGGCGAGCGAGAACAGCTGGAAGCCGCCCGAGTCGGTCAGCACCGGGTGGTTCCAGCCCATCCAGCGATGGATGCCGCCGAAGCGCTGGAACAGCTCGATGCCGGGCTGGAGCATCAGGTGGTAGGTGTTGCCGAGGATGATCTGGGCGCCCAGCGACTCGAGCTGGGCCGGGCTCTGCGTCATCACCGTAGCCCGCGTGCCCACCGGCATGAACACCGGCGTCTCGATCCGGCCGTGCAGCGTCTCCACGACCGCCGCACGGGCCTTGCCATCGGTCGCCTGCAGCTCGAAGGGAATCACGACGCCTGACTCTCTAGCACACCGGGGGCGATCGAACGCGATCAGGGGTCGTTGCCGAGCCAGGTCCGCTCCGCGGCCTCGCAGGGCGCGCTCGTCCGCGGGCAGGTCAATCACCAGAAGCGGCCAACGTCTGCTACTACCACCAGCCGATCGATGTCCGCCAGCACCGTCGAACTGCGAGAGGGCTTGACCCTGAGCCCGCGCGTGCGGTTCCCGCCGGAGCTGCCGATCACCGCGCGGGTCGTCGACCTCGCCAACGCGATCGACGAGCACCAGGTCGTGATCGTGGCGGGCGAGACCGGATCGGGCAAGACCACCCAGCTCCCCCAGCTCTGCCTGGCGATGGGCCGAGGCGCGCACGGACAGATCGGCTGCACCCAGCCGCGGCGGATCGCCGCGACCAGCGTCGCGGCGCGGGTGGCGCAAGAGCTCGAGACCGAGCTGGGCGAGGTGGTCGGCTACAAGGTGCGGTTCAACGATCGGGTCACCAAGAGCTCGTACGTGAAGTTCATGACCGACGGCATCATGCTGGCCGAGCTGCAGAGTGACCCGCTGCTGCGCGGCTACGACACGATCATCGTCGACGAGGCCCACTC
>SXJR01000478.1 GCA_005779305.1 Myxococcales bacterium | reverse complement strand
GCTGCCGTCGCCCGCGTCGCCGCCGCGCTCGCCGGGCGCGCCATCGGCGGTGTCGCTGCCCGACTGCCCGGAGCGACCGTCCTGGCCGCGGTCGCCGGTCCAGCCCGACTGGCCCTGCGGGCCCAGCGCGCCCAGCGTGCCGCCGCAGCCGAAGTCGGGCTCGAGCGAGACCTCGCCCACCAGATCGGGCCGCTCCGGCACGCGGACCTCGACCTTGACCACGCGGCCGATCGCCGCGATCGGGTCGTCCGGAAGCCGGACGAAGCCGTCGCCGTCGACCTTGCCCCACGACACGGTGTACTCGAACACGTTGAACGGCAGCTTGCCGTCGCGGGTCTCACCCGGGCTCCAGGTGTCGAGCCGCGTGCCGTCGGTGGTGGTGACCGCGACCGCGAGCTGCGGCGACTCGCCGCCGGGGCAGAAACGACGCGCGCCGGCCGCCGTGGTCACCTCGATGGCGGTCGCCTTGCTCGCGTCGAGGCGCGCCGGCCGCGGCCCCGCGGGACCACATGCGACGCCGATCACCGTGAGCAAGAGCCAGCGCCGGGGCACAGGGGATGGACGAGCGATCATCGCCGATAATTCTTCCACGTCCAGGACCGCCGCAGCGGGGATGGCGTGCTACGTCTAGAACGTGGACCAGGCCGAGCGCTATCTCCAGCTCGCATTGCTGGGCCGGAGCGCCTTCCTGGCCTCCGCAGCCCCGGCTGCGCTGGTGCGCCGCCGCGCCGACGGCACCGACACCGACAGCGATTCGCGCCCCTCCCTCGACGAGGAAGTCGACACCCTGGTGGCGCCGGTCCTGGGTCGCCGGCGCGGGCCGCGCGGGGTCGAGGTCTATCCCCTGGCCAAGAAGCCGGGCGCGTCGTTCGCCGACATGATCACGGTCGGTCGTACGCCCAACAACGACATCGTGCTGCGCGACGTCACCGTGTCGCGCTTCCACGCCTACTTCCGGCAGCGCGGCGAACGCTGGATCATCGCTGACGCGGGTTCGAAGAACGGCAGCGAGCTCGAAGGCGTGCCGCTCGAGGCTCGCAAGGAGCGTGAGCTGGCGACCGGCGTCGCGGTGCGGATCGGCGACTTCGAGCTGACGTTCTACCTGTCGAACGAGCTCTACGGCGTGCTCGGAGGTAGGTGACCGTGGCCACCATCGACTGGCCCGAGCGTCGCCTCTGCGACGACGGTGGGTGCACCGGCATCATCGGCAGCGAGGGCACGTGCAAGGTGTGCGGGCGCGCGTCGCAGTTCTGGGGCGACGAACGAAGGCGCGGGATGGAGGACGACGCGGACGGAGAGGGAGAGGGAGAGCGAGCAGGGCCAGGGCCCGGGCCAGGGCCAGGCTCGGACGGTGACGACGATGACCGAGAGCTGTGCCCCGATGGGAGCTGTACGGGCGTCATCGGGATCGACGGGAAGTGCAAGGTGTGCGGGAAGTGGGGCGAGGGGAAGGTGGGGAGCATGAACACGGTGGAGGGAGAGGCGGACGCGACTGCAGAAGAGCAAGGGCAAAGGCAGGGGCAAGGGTCTGACGACGAGCGGCGGTTGTGTCCGGACGGGGCGTGCACCGGACTGATCGGCAGTGATGGACGCTGCAAGGTGTGCGGCAAGTCCGAGGCGTGACGTGCGCGTGGTGGTGATCGGGGCCGGGGGGCTGGGTGGCCCCATCGCGATCGCCGCGGCGGCGAGCGGAGCCGAGGTGACGGTGGTCGATGCCGATGTCGTCGAGCTGTCGAACCTGCATCGCCAGGTGCAGTTCGGGATGGCGGACCTCGGGCGGGCCAAGGCGACGGCGCTGGCGGCGCGGATCGGTGGACGCGGGGTGGTGGCGCGGTTCGAAGCTGGCAACGCCGCCGAGCTGACCGTCGACGCCGACGTCGTCGTCGACGGATCGGATGATCCCGAGACCAAGTTCCTGGTCGCCGATCAGGCCCGCGCGCTGGGCAGGCCGTACGTGATCGCGGCGGCGCTGCGCCACGGTGGCAACGTGTTCGCCGGCGCGCCCGGCCGCGCTTGCTACCGCTGTCTGTTCGAAGCTCCACCCGACGACGCCGCGACCTGCGGCGACAGCGGCGTGCTGGGCCCGCTGGTGGGCTGGGTCGGCGGCGTGGCGGCGCGACGCGCGCTCGCGCTGGGCGGCGGCGACCTGGACCCGGCCGGATCGATCTGGGTGCTCGACGATCTGCGCCGCGGTGGTCCGCGCGAGGTGCGACTCGAGCGCCGGCGCGGCTGTGTCTGCGAGGGACCATGAGCGGGTTCACCGGTGATCAGGTCCGGCGCTACTCGCGTCACGTGCTCTTGCCCGACGTCGGCGGCGTGGGGCAGTCGCGGCTGCTGGCGGCGACGGCGGTGGTCGATGGCAGCGGTGCAGCCGGGCGAGTGGCGGCCATGTACCTGGTGGCGGCCGGGGTGGGGACCGTGATCGTCGACGGCGCGCTGGCGACACCCGTCCACGAAGCGCGCTTCCCGCTGGTGGCGGGCGACACCGGTCGGGCGCTCGGCGATGCGCTGGCGGCGGCGCTGGGCGGGCACAACCCCGACGTGCGCGTGGTGCTGGGCGGCGCGGCGGCCGGCGCCGTGCGCGTGACGATCGAGGACGACGCCGACGATCTGGCGATGGCCGAGGCCTTCGAGCGCGGCGGCGCCGCGGCGGCGATGACCGTCCATCGCATCGCCGTGGGAGCGACGCCGTGAGCCTCGGCGACGCCGAGCTGCCGGCCCTGCTCGCGACCCTCACGCCGATCTGCGAGCGCGCGTATCCGCGCGAGGCGTGCGGCTGGATCGCCGACGGCGTGCGCGCGGCTCGGCCGGGGACCCGCGATGGCTTCGGGTTCGGCGATGACGAGCTGATCGCCCTGACCCGCAGCGACGCGCGCGCCCTGTTCCACTCGCACCCCGATGGCGACGCGGAGCTGTCGGCGCGCGACCGCGAGGCGCTCGCGCTTCATCCCCGGCCCCACCTGATCGTCGCCGTGGCCGGCGGGCGAGCCCACGCCGCGACCCTTTTCGGCTGGCGCGACGGCGCCCACGTCCCGATCGCGCGCTTCGTTCGCACCCGCGACGGTGGACCTGCGCGCTGGAGCCCGGCGTGACCGCGCGCCTGGGCGTCGTGATCGCGACCGGGCCCGAGACCGGCGACCTCGGCCACGTGGCGGCCCTCGCCCACGCTGCCAGGCGTCGCGGCATCCCGGTGTCGATCTTCGCCATGCACCGCGGCGTCCTGGCCCTGGCCGCGGCCCCGGCGGTGATCGCCGCGCTGCATGACGCCGGCTGCGACCTCGTCGGCTGCGCCACCAGCGCCGACGCCCACGGGGTCGATCTCGCCGTACTCGGCGTGGTCGCGGGCAGCCAGGACGATCACGCCGCGTTCACCGATCACCGTCATCGCGTGGTGGCCTTCACGTGAGGCAGTGCGTGGTGCTGGTCGGGCGATGCGACGCCGCGACCGCGGACGAGGCGTTGCGCGGCGCGCTCGGGCTCACCCTCCGCGGCGCCCACGTGCACGTGGTCCTGACCGAGCCCGGACTCGCGTTCGGCCCGCAGGGGCAGCGGGCCACCGCCACGCTCGAGCTGTTCGGTCACCGTGTCGAGGGCACGGGCGCGCCGGCGGCGGCCCTCGTCGCCGCCGACGTGGTCGAGATCTGGGGCGAGGTCAGCCCGGGCCCGGCGGGGCCCGGTCCCGATCCCCTCACGCATCTGGTGCGACCGGGACGCGCGCCGGCGTTCGGCTCCCCGGGCCAGCGAGTGCTACACCTCGAGCCGGACCTCGACGATGCCCGGGCCGATCTCCTCCTCGACGACCTCCTCGCCGGCGGCCCCGTCGCCGTCTGGTGACCACGTCGACCTCGATCTGACGGGTGAGGTCTGTCCCTACACCTTCGTCCGAACCCGGCTCGCCCTCGAGGACCTTGCCCTGGGCGCGCAGCTGGCGGTGCTGGTCGACCACGAGCCGGCCCGACGCAACCTCCCGCGCAGCGCCGCCGACTGGGGCCAGGAGGTGGTCTCCGTCGACCAGGTCGCCCCCGGTCGCTGGCGCGTGACCCTGCGAAAACGGGTCAAGTAACCGATCCAGGCCGAGAAGCCAGCCCACGCACCACGCCGGTGACCTCGAGCACCCAGCGGCACGGTTGATCGCTCGCTTCGCTCGCTGGGGCGCGTCACGTGACCATTCGCCCGCTGGGGGGGCGCGTGTTACATCAGGATCGTGACCCCGGCGTCGCCGAAGCTTGACGATCTGCGCGCCCGCCTGGCCGCGCAGCCCGCGGTGGTCGTGGCCTTCTCGGGCGGCGTCGACTCGGCGTTTCTGCTCGCGGTCGCGGTCGATGCGCTCGGCGAGCGTTGCCACGCCGTCACCGCGATCTCGCCCACCATGGCGCGCTCCGAGATCGACGACGCCCGCGCGCTCGGCGCCGAGCTCGGCCTCGGCGATCGCCATCACCTGATCGACGCCAACGAGCTCGAGGTCCCCGGCTACGCCGAGAACCCGGTCGATCGCTGCGCGCTGTGCAAGACCGAGCTCATGGACGTCGCCGGCCCGGTCGCCGCCGCCACCGGCGCGGTCATCGCACTCGGCACCAACACCGACGACCTCGGTGATCACCGCCCCGGCATCGCCGCCGCCCGCGATCGCGGCGCGATCATGCCGATGGTCGATGCCGCGCTGTCCAAGACCGAGATCCGCGAGCTGTCGCGCGCCCTCGGCCTCCGCACCTGGGACAAGCCGCAGCTGGCCTGCCTGTCATCGCGTTTCCCCTACGGCACCCGCATCACCCGCGAGCGGCTGCGCCAGGTCGACGAGCTCGAGGACGGGCTGCGCGCGCTCGGCCTGCGCCAGCTCCGCGTCCGCTACCACGAGACCATCGCGCGCCTCGAGGTCGAGCTCGACGATCTGCCCCGGCTGCTCACCCCGGGCGTGCGCGAGCAGGTGGTGGCGCTCGGCAAGCGCCTCGGCTTCACCTACGTCACCGTCGATCTGGCCGGCTTCCGCTCGGGCTCGCTCAACGAGGCGCTGCCCGCACCCCTGGTGCAGCTCGGACGTGGCCGCAGCGGCAGGACGAACCCGTCGTGACCCGCGCCCAGATCGGCCTGGTCGTGAGTGCGTACGTGATGGTCGCCGCCGGCGTCGCCGCAGCACAGCCGGCCGTGGTCGTGACCCCGGCCTCGAAGAAGACCGAGTACCTGGCCGCCAAGCAGCTCGCCGCCGCCGCGCCGGCCGCGGCCAAGGCCAAGGCCAAGGTGTCGACGCGCAAGATCGGCAAGCCCGCGCCGCCGGTGATCAGCCTCTACAACACCTGGACCCACGAGTGGCTGGCGATCGACGCCGACGTGCGTGCCAGCCTGCCGGCGGACGCCACCGTCGATCGGTTCCTGCGCTGTCACTTCACCAACGAGCCGACCGGGATGGACGACAAGCTGGCGCGCACCCTGCGCGAGGCGGCGCGCCATTTCGGCCGCGACCGGATCGACATCGTGTCCGGATTCCGGGCTCCCAAGTACAACCTGATGCTGCGCAAGAAGGGTCGCGAGGTCGCGCGCGACAGCCAGCACACCCACGGCAACGCCGTCGACTTCCGCATCCCGGGTATCGACGTGAAGAGCCTCGAGGCCTGGGCCAAGGGGCTACGCCTGGGAGGCGTGGGCTTGTACCTGGACAGCGGGTTCATCCACGTGGACACCGGACGAGTCAGGTACTGGAACGGCACCTGAGAACGGGCACGGGGCGGGTACGGGCACGGAAACTCGGAGTATTCTGAGACCGCATGCCGCTCTGGCTGTGGGTGATCCTGGGGGTGGTCACGTTCCTGATCGCGGTCGCGATCTACGACGTGTCCCAGCGCTCGCGCGCGATCCTGCGCAACTTCCCCATCGTCGGGCACCTCCGCTACATCTTCGAGATGGTCGGGCCGGAGCTGCGCCAGTACATCGTCACCGGCAACGACGAGGAACGGCCGTTCTCGCGTGATCAGCGGCGCTGGGTCTACGCCTCGGCGAAGAAGCAGAACAACTATTTCGGCTTCGGCAGCGACAACGACATGGAGCAGACGCCGGGCTACCTCATCATCCGGCACGCGACCTTCCCGATCACGACCCCTCACCCCGGCGACCCGCTCTACGACCCGACCTACCAGATCCCGTGCGCCAAGATCCTCGGCGGCAAGCGGGCCCGCAAGCACGCCTTCCGCCCGGCGTCGATCGTGAACACGTCAGCGATGAGCTACGGCTCGCTCTCGGGCCGCGCGGTCGAGGCCATCAACCGCGGGGTCAAGCTCGCCGGCGCGATGCAGAACACCGGCGAGGGCGGCATCTCGGACTTCCATCGCAGCGGCGGCGACCTGATGTGGCAGATCGGCACCGGCTACTTCGGCTGCCGCGACCAGCGCGGAGGCTTCTCGATGGAGCGCTTCCGCGAGGCGGTGGCCTCGGCTCCGGTCCGCTGCATCGAGATCAAGCTCTCGCAGGGCGCCAAGCCCGGCCTGGGCGGGCTCCTGCCCGCGGCCAAGGTCACGCCCGAGATCGCCCGCATCCGCGGCGTGCCGGTCGGCAAGGACGTGGCCAGCCCGGCCGCGCACAGCGCCTTCAACGACGTGTCGTCGATGCTCGACTTCATCGAGCGCCTGGCCGACGAGACCGGCCTGCCGGTCGGTATCAAGAGCGCGGTCGGCGAGATGGCGTTCTGGCACGAGCTCGCCCGCCAGATGCGCCAGAGCGGCCGCGCCCCCGACTTCATCACCATCGACGGCGGCGAAGGCGGCACCGGCGCCGCTCCGCTGGTGTTCAGCGATCACGTCGCCCTGCCCTGGAAGCTCGGATTCTCCTCGGTCTACCGGGCCCTGGCCGAAGAGGGCGTGCACGAGGACGTGGTCTTCATCGGCTCGGGCAAGCTCGGCTTCCCCGAGACCGGGCTCCTCGCCCTGTCGATGGGCGCCGACATGATCAACGTGGCCCGCGAGGCGATGCTCGCCATCGGTTGCATCCAGGCCCAGCAGTGCCACACCGGCAACTGCCCGACCGGCGTGGCCACCCAGAACCGCTGGCTCATGCGCGGGCTCGATCCCACGCTGAAGGCGGCCCGCCTGGCCAACTACGTCGTCACCCTGCGCAAGGATCTGCTCCAGCTCGCCCACGCCTGCGGCCAGGTTCACCCCGCCCTGGTGCCGCTCGACTCGATCGACATCATCGAGGGCCTGGTCCGGCGCTCGGCCCGCGAGGTCTTCGGCTACCAACCGGTCTGGGGCCTGCCCTCCGACGACGATCGCGCCGCGATCACGGCGCTCATGACCGAGGCCCGCGCCGCGGCGTGATACGGTCGGCGCGCCGTGAGTGGTCACCTCTTGTGGATGGACATGGAGATGAGCGGCCTCGAGCCGTCGCGCGATCGGATCCTGGAGATCGCGACCATCATCACCACCGCCGAGCTCGACCTGGTCGGGCTCGGTCCCGACCTGGTCGTACACCAGCCCGACGACGTGCTGGCCGCCATGGACGCCTGGAACACCGCGCACCACGGCGCCTCGGGCCTGACCGACAAGGTGCGGGCGTCGACGGTGACCGAGGCCGAGGCCGAGGCCATGACCATGGCCTTCCTCAACATCCACTTCGGCGCCCGCGATCGACCGGTGCTGTGCGGCAACTCGATCCACCAGGATCGGCGCTTCGTCCGCCGCTACATGCCTGCGCTCGACGCCCGCCTCCACTACCGGATGGTCGATGTCTCGACGATCAAGGAGCTGGTCCGGCGCTGGTACCCGGCCGAGGTCGCGACCATGCCGCCCAAGAACGAGAACCACCGCGCGCTCGACGACATCCAGGAGTCGATCGCCGAGCTGCGCTGGTACCGCGAGCACGTGTTCACGCCCCGGCCCGGGATGGGCGCGACCGCCAGCGAGTGACTGGCGCGTGTCTGACAAGTGACAAGGCCGACGGTGGAGCTCATGTCGAGGTTCAGGTCGAGGTCAACGGTGGGGTCAACGCTCAGGTCAAGGTCCAGGGACATCGACGGAATGACCGAGCCTGGTGCCCAAGGCTCAGCTCGAGTTCACGCGCACTAACGCGAGCTGTCGCCGAGGACGACGGTGACCCGGCTACCCGGCGCGGCCTCGAGGGGGCGATGAACCCGCTGCGGACCGCCGGCGGACTCGACCTCGATCATCAGCTCGGCGCCGGCGCCGGGGGCGGCGATGCGCAGCTCGACCGGGGTGACGGTCTCGCCCGGGCGGTAGACCCGCTCGATGGCGCCGCGGGGCCCGCCGCGATCGAGGACATCCACACGGACGGCATGAACCGTGCCTCCCAGCGGCCGCGGATCGACCACGATGGTCACGTCGCGGGCGGACGACGACTCGCACGTCTGGACCGCGAACATCGCGATCGCGGCCACGCCGGCGGCCACGAGCGCGCGCGAGGCGATGCGGCGAACGATGGGCGACATCGAGTGCTAGTAGCACGACCGGACGCAGAAAGAGGGCCAGGGCAAGGGCAAGGGCACGGGCAAGGGCAGTAAGCTGACGGTGTCGTGAAAGACACTCTCGTGATGATCATGGCGGGGGGGAAGGGGTCACGGCTGGGGCCGCTCACGCTCCACCGCAGCAAGCCGGCGGTGCCCTTCGCCGGGCGCTACCGGATCATCGACTTCGTCCTCTCCAACTTCATCAACGCCGGCTACCGGCGCATCTACCTGCTCACCCAGTACATGGCGTCGAGCCTGATCAAGCACCTCAACCGCAACTGGCGGCTGTCGGGCTTCGGCGAGTTCATCGAGGTGGTGCCGGCGCAGATGCGGCTGGGCGAGTTCTGGTACCGCGGCACCGCCGACGCGGTCTCGCAGAACCTCAACCTGGTGCGCGACGCCCGCCCCGCCCACGTCGCCGTGTTCGGCGGCGACCACGTCTACAAGTTCGCGCCCGACCAGATGGATCAGTTCCACCGCGCCCAGCATGCCGACCTCACCGTCGCCGTGTTCGCGGTGCCGCGGGCCGAGGCCCACCAGTTCGGCTGTCTCGCCGTCGACGACCGCGGCCGCATCACCGCCTTCGTCGAGAAGCCGCGCGATCCGCCGCCCATGCCGGGGCGGCCCGACTGGTCGCTGGTCTCGATGGGCAACTACATCTTCAAGGCCGACGTCCTCACCCGGGTGCTGCTGGAGGACTCCGCCGACCCGGCGTCGCGCCACGACTTCGGCAAGGACGTGATCCCGCGCCTCCTGGGTAGCGGCGCCCGCATCTTCGCCTACGACTTCGCCGCCTGCCGCATCCCCGGCGATCCGCCCGACACCCTGCCCTACTGGCGCGACGTCGGCACCATCGACAGCTACTTCGACGCCAACATGGAGCTGCGCTCGCGGGTGCCCGCGTTCGATCTCTACAACCGGTCGTGGCGCATCCGCTCGGCCCAGCGCGACTACCCGCCGGCTCGCTTCGTGGTCGGCGGCGAGGGCCTGCCGGCCTCGCAGATCGACGACAGCCTGGTATGCGAGGGCTCGATCGTCGCCAGCGCCCGCCTGCGCGACGTGGTCCTCGGCTATGACTGCTTCGTCCACGCCGGCGCGGTGCTCGAGGAGTCGGTCATCCTGTCGGGCTGCGATCTGGGCGCCGGCTCGCACCTGCGCCGCGTGCTGCTCGACAAGAACTGCAAGGTCGAACCAGGCACGGTGATCGGCCTCGATCCCGACGCCGATCGCGAGCGCCTGCCCTTCGTCACCGACAGCGGCATCGCGGTCATCCCCAAGGGGACGTTCGTGCCGGCCCGGGGACCAGCCATCCTCGCCAACGACGTCTCCGAGCTGATGGCCAACGAGCCCGAGCTTCGCGCGCAGCTTCGCCCCGGCACCTACGCCATCGCCATGCACGGCCGCCACTCGTACCAGTCGGCGGGCCCGCGCTTCCGCCGCTTCGGGCCGCATACGGAGCCGGGCGGCGACGGCACTCACGACCACCCCGCCGACGGCGACGACGAGTAGCCACCGTGCGGGTGTTGCACGTCGCGTCAGAGGTCGCGCCCTGGGCGCAGACCGGCGGCCTCGCCGACGTGGCGGCGGCGCTGCCACCGGCGTGCGCGGCGGTGACTCCGGGCCTGGTGACCGCGACGGTGGCGCCGCTCTACCGCGCCGCCCGCACCCGTCTGGCCCAGGCTGGCGCCACCCTCGGCCGCGGCCACGCGGTCACCGTCGTCGTCGGACCCCACCGCTTCGACGTGACCGTGGCGCCGGTCGGCGCCGCCGGCACCCACCGGGTATGGCTGGTCGACTGCCCGCCGCTCTACGATCGCGACGGCCTCTACAGCGACGCCGCCGGGCACGACTTCGCCGACAACCACGTGCGCTTCGCGGTGCTCTGCCGGGCCGCGCTCGCAACCGCCCCGGCGATCCTCGGCGGCGCACCCGACGTGATTCACGGCCACGACTGGCAGGCCGGCCTCGCCACCGCGCTGGCCCGGCTCGACGGCCTCGGCGCGGCGACCGTGCTCACCGTACACAACCTCGCCTACCGCGGGCTGTTCCCCGCGTCGGCGGTGCCCGAGCTCGGCCTGCCGTGGGACGTCTTCACGATGCACCACGCCGAGTTCTGGAACCAGCTCTCGCTGCTGAAGGCCGGCATGGCCGCAGCCGACGTGGTGACGACGGTGAGCCCGACCTACGCGCGCGAGGTCTTGACCCCCGAGCGCGGTGAGGGCCTCGACGGGTTCCTGCGCCACGACGTCGCGCGCATCGCCGGCATCGTCAACGGCATCGACCTCGCGGCCTGGGATCCGGCGTCGGATCCGGAGCTGCCGGCGCGCTTCGGGATCGCGCAGCCGGGCGGCAAGGCGGCCTGCCGCGCGGCCTTGGCCCACGAGCTCGGCCTGACCATCGACGGGCGCACGCCGCTCGCGGTCGCGATCGCTCGCCTGACCCCGCAGAAGGGCCTCGATCTGGTCGCCGAGCTCGCCCCCGAGCTGGAGGCGCTGGGCGTGACGCTGGCGGTGCTCGGCGCTGGCGACAAGGATCTCGAGGAGCGCCTGCGCGCGCTCGCGGCCGCGCAGCCGTCGCGTCTCGCCGTCCGCATCGGCTTCGACGTCGGGCTGTCGCGGCGCATGTACGCCGGCGCTGATCTCTTCGTCATGCCCAGCCGCTTCGAGCCGTGCGGGCTGGGCCAGCTCTATGCCATGCGCTACGGCGCGGTGCCGGTCGTGGCCGCGGTCGGCGGGTTGCGCGACACCGTGCAAGATCCCGGTGACGACGCGCTCGCCGACGGCGAAGGCACCGGCTTTCGCTTCGAGTACGTCGACGCGCCCGGGCTGCGCTGGGCGCTCGATCGGGCCGCCCGCATGTACCGCGACCGCCCGACCGGGTTCGCTGCGGTGCGGCGGGCCGCAATGGCCCGCGATTCGTCATGGGATGCGTCGGCGCGCGAGTACGTGCAGATCTACCGCGCGGCGCTGCGAGGCCGTGCCTGAGGCCCCGCCGCGATCGCGCGCCGCGGTGGCCCGTCGCGCCGCCGGCGCGCTCGTCGCCTTCAGCGTCGTCGGCGCCGCCCTCGTGGTTGCGCGCGGCT
>SXJR01000477.1 GCA_005779305.1 Myxococcales bacterium | reverse complement strand
GGCTCCGGCTGCGGCCCCGGCTGCGGTTGCGGCTGCGGCTCCGGGTGCGGCTGCGGTTTGCGGCTGCGGCTCTCGCTGCCGCTCAGCCCACGTGCCGGCGTCGCCGCCGCACCAGCACCAGCGCCACCAGCGAGCCCAGCGCCAGCGCGCCCGCCGCGTCGTCGCCCGACGACGTCGAGCAGCAGCCGCCCTCGAGATCGCCGTTCGGGTCGCCCGGTCCGCCGGCCTCGTCTTGACAGGTCGCCGAGCAGCCGTCGCCGTCGGCGGCGTTGCCGTCGTCGCACTCCTCGCCGGCGCCGAGGCTGCCGTCGCCGCACAGGGCAAACGAGGCGCTCCAGCCCACGAGACAGACGTCGTCGAGGTTCCAGCCGCCCAGCTCGAGGCCGCGATCGCTCTTGATGCCGAACGTCACCTGGACCTTGCCGTCGGCGGCCTCGGTGGTGACGTCGAGGTCGTGGAAGCGCCACTCCTTGTCCTTGTGGTGCGTCGACGAGTCGTCGCCCATCATGCTGTCGCGGTTGCTCCAGCGCGCTTGCCCGTCGACCGTGATGGTGGCGTCGTCGAAGAAGCCGTCCTCGACGCCGAGCCAGCGGCGGTACTGGAGGCGCACGCTGTCGTAGGCGGTGACGTCGATCTCGGGCGTCCGCGCCCAGGTCTCATTGGTCGGCTCGTAGGTGCCGTCGTTGTTGCCGCCGCCGAGGTCGGTGCCGAACACGCGCGCCCCCGAGAACGCCAGGTCCGGATCGTCGGCGGCGCCGGTGGGCATGCCGAAGACCCAGTCGTCGGTGCCGGTCACGGCGCCGTGGGTCCAGCCGTCGGGATCGGTCTCGAAGTCGGCGCAGTAGATCTCGGTGACCGGTCCGACGAAGAACTCGTACATCGGATCGGCCGGGTTGTCGGGATAGATGATCGCGGTGCCGTCGCTGAGCGTGACGGTGACCTTGTACTGGACCACCGTGCCGTCGACCTGGGCCGGGATGGCGCCGACCCACGACATCGCGTCCTGGGTCAGCGACACCTCGCCCGCGGTGCTGGGCGTCTCGCGCACTTGCCAGGCCACCGTCGCGCTCTGCACCGCCGCCACCGGGCAGTCACCGGTCGGCGTCTCGATCGGCACCGCCACCTTGAAGCCATCGCGGGTCGGGTGGCCGACGCCGATCGAGACCTGGCCGCCGCCCGAGGCCAGGCCGTGGGCGGCGAACACGTTGTTGATGATGCAGAGGTTGGGCGTGCCGTTGGCGAGGTTGCCGTCGTTATCGTCGGCGGCGACTGCTTCGACGTAGCTCGACGGGATGTCGCTGGCGCGCTGGATGATCGCGTAATAGATGTCGTCAGCCTTGGTGACGCCGGGGCCAGCGCCGAGCGCGGCGATCATGGCCTTGCGCAGATCCCACAGCGTGCCGCCGATGATCTCGCCGTCGGCGTGGACCTGGCCCTGGACATCATCGGGCCAGCGCAGCTCGCGACCGACCGGATCGAGATCGCGCAGCGCCGCGTTGGAGCGGAAGAAGCCGCGGCCCATGCCGTGATCGTTGGTCATGGTGGCGGCCAGGTAGTCGGACACGCCTTCAGACATGGCGCCGTCGAAGGAACCCGCGCCCTGGATGATCGACTGGCGGTGCAACGAGTGGCCGAACTCGTGATAGACGACGTCGGCCAGGCGGCCGGTGTTCTCGCACTGCGAGCTCGAGCGATAGAAGTGGATGTCGTCGCCGGTCGAGTAGGCGTTGCAGTTGCCGCTCTCGTTGACCCGCACCGAGATCGGGCGATCGAGCCAGGCCAGGTTGGGGTTGAGCGTCGACTTGGCGTAACGGTTGACGAGGGTGGCGTGGATGTACGCGGTGAGCTGGGCGTCGCTGGTCTCGACCGTCGACTGGTCCCAGACCACGTCGCCGGCCGGTTGCAGGGTCAGGCTCGAGGTGGCGGCGGTGCCCGAGGCGGTGCCCACCGCGGCGAAGCTGCCACTGGCGGCGGCGGTCACGGTCGCCGCCGCGGTGCCGGTCCACGTCACCCTACCCTCGGCGTCGGCGACCACGGTCTGACCGCCGATGCGCTGGCTGGCGAACGCCGCCGGATAGTCCATGCGAGTCGACATCGGATAGCGGGACGGCACCTTGTAGCGGATTGTGCCGTCGGCGAAGTGCAGCTTCTGGGTGCGCGCCACCGGCTGGCCGCTGGCGGCGTCGACGTAGACGTCCCAGCGCGCGATCGGATCGGCGCTGTCGACCTCGACCGCGACCACGACGCGGTACTCGACCGCGGCGGTGCCGTCGTCGCGATCGCGCATGAGCGGCAGCACCACCGGCTCGCTCACGCTGCCGGCGGTGGTGCGGGTCGCATAGGCGACGTCGACCCAGGCCGCGGCGCTGACCCGGGCGGCGTCGGCGGTGACGTTGCGGGACGGCCACGCCGCGATCACGTTGGGCAGGGCCTCGGAGCCGAGCACGATCACGCGATCGTGCTTGAACAGAAAACTGACCTGGCCGCCGATCACGCGCAGGCCGCGCCAGCGCTGCACGAAGGCCACGGTGCGCATCGCGTCGCCCTTGCCGTGGAGGACGTTCGAGACCAGCTCGAAGTCATCGAGGCCGCTGCCGGGGGCGAGCAGCGCCCGGTGCTGGGCCAGGAGATCACGGGCGGCGCGCTCGGCGATCGCCGGCGACGCCATCGAGCCCGGCACGCTGATGCCCTCGCCCCAGACCCGCAGCGGCACGTCGGTGTGACGATCCCACTGCGCGCGCCAGGCGCCGCCGCCGGCGAGGAATCGCTGCCACGCCTTCTTGGCGCTGTCGGGAGCGCGATCCCAGGTGACGTCGCGGAAGGCGCGGCCGCGCCCACCGTCGGCGGTCTCGAGCGGACGCTCTTCGAGGTAGTCGGGGCTGCGCACCGCCGTGGCGGTGCCGGCCATCGCAAGCAGGGGAACAGCGACGTACGCGAGCGCGCGCTTCCTCATTGAGTGCCTCCGCGCTGCATCAGGCATCAGTCACCGCGCGACAACAACGTGGCATCACTCACACGGCCCAACGCCAGATGCGTGCTGACAGCCTCGGCGCGCCGCTGCAAGCGGCGGTGAGGAGTCGATGTGCGACAGCGCCGCACGCGAACGAGAGTCGCGACTGGGGCAGAACGCCCCGAATGGCGAGGCGTTCGCTACGGCGTGACCATCATCAGCGACCGCGGCCCGCGCGCCCAGACGCGGCCGAACTCGTCGACGGTCACGTCGAGAACCGTGTTCTCGACCAGACCACGACGCACGTCCATGCGCCGCACCTTCTTGCCATCGTAGATGGCGATGCCGCGCTCGGTCGCGAGCCAGAGCCGCGAGTCGGGCGCCAGCGAAAGATCGTTCACTGCGAACCGCAATTCTCCAGGGAACCGCCAGCGCTCGCCGTCGTAGGTGCCGACGCCGTCGGGGGTCGCGACGTAGACCAGTCCGCCGGGCGACACGGCGACGGCGCTGAGCAGCTCGGACTCGAGCGCCATGTCCTCGTTCCACACCGTGACCGCGTCGCCGACCAGCCGGACGGCGCCCTCGAGGCTCGCCATCCACACCTGATCGTCGCCGTGGAAGGCGGCATCGACGACGTTGACCGGCACCGGCAACACGCCGCGCTCGCGCTCGCTGCGATCGCCGCTGGCGTGGTGATACGCGACCGCGCCGAGGCCGAGATCGACGATGGCCACGCCCCACGGCTGTGACTCCTCGTCCTTGCCCTCGTGGAAGCGCAGCCCCACCCACAACGCGCCGCTGGGCGCGAAGCGGGCGAAGCTGACCTCGGGCCGGTTGCCGGGCGTGGTCAGCTTCACGCCGGTCGACTGCCACTCTTCGCCGTCGATGCGCGAGATCTCGATCGACTCGGCCGACGTGCCGCGGTGCAACCCGTAGAGCGCGCCGTCGCCGCCCCGCACCACCGCCAGCACGACGTGATCGGGCGGACCGGCGGGCTCGAAGGTCTCGCCCCGCCAACGCCACGCGCGCGGCGCGCCGGTCGCCAGCCAGCAGTCCTCGCTGGCCACGCAGTGGACGGCCAGGGTGTTGGCGCCGTCGAGCATCTCGGCGCGGCGGAACCACCCCACCGCCGCGGCCACGTCGGGGTTCACGCGGGCGACGCCGATCTCCTTGGTCGCGATCAGGAGCTCCTTGCCGGCGACGCCGAGCGAGGTCGCGCCCGCGGGCAAGCGGGCCACGAGGCGCTCGACCCTGGGCACGTCGGTGACGCCGGCCTTGAGCGGCATCAGCCGCGTGCCGTCCCGGGTGAGCGGCGTGGGCTTGCCCGGCCGCCCCTGCGTGATCTGGAGGAGCCCATCGGCGGTCATGGCGATCATGCGGTCGTCGAGCGCGACCACATCGGACCAACGCGTGCCGGGCGAGACCTTGAACGAGGTGAAGGTCGTTCCCCGCCCGATCGAGACCCGCTGCCGGCCGCCTCCGTCCTCACCGACCACCATCACGCCGGCGCCGGGCATGGTCACCACCAGCCGGGTGGTGATGACCTCGTTGCCATTGGCGGCGCCGATGGTGAAGGTCTTGCCCTCGGGCGTGCGACCGACCAGACCGCGATCGGTGCCGACCCACAGCCAGCCGTCCTCATCGACGGCGAGGGCCCTGACCGGATCGGTGAGCGGCGTCGACGTCCAGGCCCCGGCCGGCGTGGTGTAGAAGAGGCCTTTGGGGTGTCCGAGCCAGACCCCGCCGTCGGCGGCACCGACCACCGCCATCGACGTCGGCACCCCCGCCGGCCCACCGCCGAGGCCGAGCTCGGCCATGAGCGGCCCCGGCGGAACCTCGTGGAAGACCTCGACGCGCGTGTCGTAGTAGCCGACGCCGCCATCGGTGACGACCCACAACCAGCCGCGCGACGGGTCATTGCCCATGGCGATGACGCGGTTGCCGGGCAGACCGTGATCGGCGGACAGCACCAGCACGTCGTCGCCCTGCCAGCGCTCGAGATCGTGATCCTTGGCGGCGAACACGTACGGCCCGGCGCTGGCGAGAAGCCGCACGCTCGAGGTCTCGGTGAACGCGCGCATGCGCACCTTGCCCTTCTTGGGCGTCTGCGTGCCCGGACCCGGTCCTGACGGTGGGCAGCCCGCCAGCATCGCGACGGCGAGCCCCGTGGCGACGACGGTCACCGGGCGGAAGGTGAATCGCACGCGCCTGGAACGTAGATCAACGTCGCCCTTGGCGCCAGCAGGCCCCGGTCCGATAATCTGCGGCGATGGCGACTGGATCACGCAAGGGTTCTGCCGGCTCGCGCGGCTCGCGCGGCTCCGGCGGTCCGCGCGGTACGCTGGGCACGCTCCTGCGCACGACGCTGGCCCAGGCCGGCGTGGTGCGCGACGTGCTCGAGCGCGGCGCCCGCGAAGGGCGGGCGCGACTTGATGACGCACGCCGGGTCCGGCGCCGCGATCAGGCGCTGATCCGCCTGGGCGAGGCCGTGCTCGAGGCGACCCGCACCGGTGCCGAGGAGACCCAGGGCCTGTTCGAGCTGCCCGACGTCGCCGACGCGCTCGCCGAGCTCGACGGCCTCGACGCCGGCGCCGAGGAACCCCTGTCCGACTCGGGCGACGGTGACGACGACGACCGCGGCGAGGCGCGCTCGTCGGTGTGGATCCCACCCGGCATCCGCGAGCGCTTCGACCGGCGACCGCCACGGCCCCCGCCGATCGAGCCCAGGACCGACGAAGACGGCACGGTGTCGTCGAAGACGTGGAAGCCACCGGCGCCGCGACCGGCGGCCGAGCCGCCGGCACCGAAGGAGCGAGTCCGCAAGACGCTCGAGGAGCCCGGCGCGCGCTTCCAGGAGCAGGCGCCGGCTCGCAAGGGCGGCATCCAGTTCACCCGCGACGACGACGACCACGACGAGGATCTCGCGCAGTACATGCATCCCGACGACGTGCCGCCGAAGCCGGGGAAGTGAGAGTCCATCGGTTCGTGGACGTGGACG
>SXJR01000476.1 GCA_005779305.1 Myxococcales bacterium | reverse complement strand
CGGTGTCGCCCTCGGCCTCGGCGGCGCCGGCCAGGCGCTCGAGGCGATCGAAGGCGTCGCCGGTGACGCCGACGACAGGGACGTACCAGCGCGCCGCCCGCCGCCACGACGCGATGGCCTCGGCGCGATCGCCGCGAGCGAGCGCCGCGTCGCCGTCGTCGAGCGCGCTCCCGCCCTCCCACACCGCGCGAGTGGCGGCGACGGCCACGACCACGAGCGCGGCCGTGACCACCAGGACCAGCACGCGGGTCACACGAAGTCTCGGCGCTGGAAGAGCACACAGGCGAACGTCAGCAGCGCCAGGATCCAGAAGAGGCCGTGGCCGGCCGATGACAGCACGTAGCCCCACGAGACGAAGTCGCCGTGCACGCTGACCGCCTTGCCCTCGACGGTGCGGCCCGAGATCGCGAACAGGTGCAGATCGGGGACGATCTCGAGCGTGGCCCGGGCGACGCCGCGGATCCAGGTCGCTTCGGCGTCGTTGGCGGCGTTGCGCAGGTCAGGGGTCACGCGGCCGATGACGAACAGGGCCAGGGCGAAGATGCCCGACAGGAACGGGCTCGAGAACGCCGAGAAGAACACGGCGATCGCCGCCACGGTCAGGACCTCGCACCAGGCCAGGAACACGGCCTTGCCGAGGGCGCCGGTGATGGCGACGCCCTGCCAGGTCAAGAGCGCCATCATCGCGCCGGTGAACAGCGCGACCAGCACCGACAGGATCAGCACCATGCCCAGGTACTTGCCGGCCACGAACTCCCAGCGGGCGATGGGCTTGGTGACGATGGTGTAGATGGTGCGGCGCTGGACCTCGCCGTAGAGCAGGAACACGCCCAGGAAGATCGCCGTGAGCGAGCCGAACAGCGAGATGCCGGCCAGGCCGATATCGCGGGCGACCCGCGATTGCTCGTTGATCGACATCTCGCCCAGCACCACCGCCAGCAGGTTGGCGCCGACCACGAGCACGAGGATGCCGTAGAGCACGCGGATGCGCGCCGCCTCGCGGAAGGTGTTGAGCGCGATCGCCCACAGCCGGTGGATCATGACGCCGCCTTCTGGGCGCCGCGCGTACGCTCGGCCTCGACCCGTCGCATGAACAGATCCTCGAGGGTCTCGTGGCGCGGCGTCACGCTCACGACCTTGCCGTGATGGCCGCGGGCGAAGGCCAGGAAGTCGTCCACGTCGACGCCGGCGGCGAGGCCGACGATGAGCTCGCCATGGGCGACGCGGACCGAATCGGCACGCGCCTTGATGTCGGCGACCACGGCGGGAACACCGCCGTCATCGCCGGGAGGAATGGCGAGGACCACCTCGGTGCCGAGCGGCGCGTGGCCGACCAGGTCGCGGGGGCGGCCCACGTCCTGGATCTTGCCGCCGACCACGATGGCGACGCGATCGCTGATCTGCTCGACGTCGGACAGGATGTGCGACGAGAAGAACACGGACTTGCCAGCGTCGCGAAGCTCGAGGATCAGATCGCGCACTTCCTTGCGACCGACCGGATCGAGCCCGCTCATGGGCTCGTCCAGAACGACCAGCTCGGGATCGTTGATCAGCGCCATGGCCAGACCCGAGCGCTGCAACATGCCCTTCGAGAACTTCTTGAGGGCCTGGCCACGGGCGTGATCGAGCCCGACCCTCTTGATGAGGCGATCGGCGCGGCCTGTGCGCTCGGCGTGGCTCAGGCCGAACAGGCGGCCGCCGAGATCGAGGAGCTCACCGACCGTGAGGTAGTCGTAGAAGTACGGTTGCTCGGGCAGGAAGCCCAGGCGCTGGCGAGCCGCACGGCTGGGCACCGGCTGGCCAAGGATCGTGGCGCTGCCGCCGGTGATCTGGCACAGCCCCATCAGACAACGGATGGTCGTGGTCTTGCCGGCGCCGTTGGGACCGAGGAAGCCGAAGACCTCGCCTTTGCCGACCTCGAAGCTCACCCCCTTGAGCGCCTCGACCCTCTTGCGCCGGAAGGGCGTGCGGTAGGTCTTGACCAGGTCGGTGGTGCGGATGATCGCGTCGTCGGCCATCGTCTGGATCAGGGGTATCGGCCCTGGATGCCGACACCGAACTCGAGGCCGGCCTCGAGCCAGCGCTTGAAGGCGAGCTCCTCGGCGAAGAAGGCGTAGGCCCCGTAGGCGTCGTGGAAGTCGAGGAAGATCCCGTTGGCGTTGCGCAGGGTCATGTCCATGCCGCGGTCCTCGCCCGACGCGTCCTCGTAGCCGGTGGCGTCGAGGGCGACTTGCGCCGTCGAGAAGAACTTCATCACACCGGTGTCGTTGAAGAAGAAGCGCGCGCCCGGCGAGTAGTGGCGCAGACGTGGGCCGTCGCTGCTCATGTCGGCGGTCGCGCCGAAGTCCCGCTCGAGGCCGAAGCGCATCTCGAACATCAGCTCGAGCCTGGGCAGGAGCCCGTAGGTGACGGTGAGGTCGAGCGTGACCGGGACCCGGCTGAAGCAATAGGTGGCGTTGCCGGTCGAGCTCTCCCCGCGGTCGCCGCAGTAGTCGGCGGCGTCCCAGGTCTTGATGAAGCGGCTTCCCGACACGAACTGGGCCGAGAACCCGATCTGGCCCTTGTGGCCGGCGCGAGTCGACCCGACCGCCTGGGCGCCGGTGGTCGAGGGCACCTCGGGGGGCTCGGGTGCGGAGGTCCGCTCGCCGTCGTTACCAGGGCCGTCGTCGTCATCGGTCACCGGCGCCAGGCCGCCGTCGCCGGCCCGGGCCGGGCCGGGGAGCGCGAACAGCACCACCAGGGCGAGCGCACCGAGAGGACCAAGCGAGCCCGGTCGATACTCCTGAGCTCTGGGTCTAGAGCCTCCCATCAGCCGGCACGGTATCACGAGGCCTGCTATCGTGAGAACGTGCCGACGCGTCGTCGCGTGATCGCCGCCGCTCTCGCGGCCGGAGCCGGGCTGGTCCTCCCTCGCGGCGCGCGCGCGATCGGCCCCGGCTCCAAGTTCCGCTTCGGCCAGCTGGTGCTGGCCAGGGATCAACCGCCGCGGCCCAACGCGCTGCGCCGCATGGTGTGGGAGCTCGACAAGCGGACCTCGATCGAGGTCGACCTCGAGTCGCCGCTGGTCACCCTCGACTCGCCCCGGCTGCACGAGACGCCGCTGCTCTACCTGGCCGGTGACCGGGAGTTCCCGCTGCCGGCGCCGGCCGGCATCGAGACACTGCGCCGGTTCCTGACCTTCGGCGGCTTCCTGGTCATCGACTCGGCCGAGGGCTCGACCGACGGTGCCTTCGACAAGTCGGTGCGGGCGCTGGTCGACGCGCTCTACCCGCGGCCCACGCCCGGGCTCGAGCTCGTGCCCGCCGATCACGTGGTCTACAAGTCGTTCTACCTCCTCGATCGCCCCCTCGGCCGCCTGGCGCTGTCGCCGGTGATGGAGGGTGTGACCCGCAGCGGCCGCCTGGTGGTCGCCTACGTGCAGAACGACCTGGGCGGCGCCTGGGCCCGCGACAACCTCGGCAACTACGAGCTGGCGTGCCAGCCCGGCGGAGAGCGCCAGCGCGAGCTGGCCTTCCGCATGGGCGTCAACCTGGTGCAGTACGCGCTGTGCCTGGACTACAAGACCGACCAGGTGCACGTGCCGTTCATCATGCGGCGCCGGCGCTGGCGCCCCGATGACGGCGCCGTGGTGCCGCCGTCGCTGACACCGGCGTTGCCCCCCAGGGCCAAGTAGTCGGTGCCGTGACCATCGAGCTGATCGACGACACCGTGCGCGCGGCGCTGGCCGCGATCGCGTTCGTCGCCGTGCTGGTCGCGTTCGGGCTGTGGCGGCGCGGCGCCCGCACGCCGGTGACCTTGCTCCTGTGCCTGGCCTGCGTGACCGGTGGCGCGGTCGCCGTCGAGGGCCTGATCGCGCTGACGGTGCGGCTGGCGGCGCCGCGCACCGCCGAGTTCAACGAGTTCCGCTGGGTGCTGCTGGCGCCCTGGCGCCACCGCGGCCTGTGGCTGGGCAGCGCGGCGGTCGTGGCGATCGCGATCCTGGCCTGGCGGGCCAGCCGCGGTGCCGGCCCGGTGCGGCGTACGGCGATGATCATGCTCCGCACCGCCGCCGCCGGCATCGCGCTCGTCGTCTTCCTGCAGCCGGCGATCGAGCTGCGCCAGGTGGCGCGCGAGCCCAACCGCGTCGCCATCCTCGTCGACGACTCTCGCTCGATGGGCCTACGCGAGCAGCCCAAGGGTCCCAGCCGCAGCGAACGCGTGCGCAAGTTGCTCGACGACTCGAGCGAGACCCTGGCGGCCTGGCGCGAGTCTCACCAGCTCGACGTCTACACCTTCAGCGACGGCCTGGCCTCGGCCGCGCTCGATCGGGTCGCGACCGCGGCGCCCGCGGGTGACGCCACGCTCCTGCGCAAGGCGCTCGAGGCGGTGCGGGCCCGTTACGACGGCCGCGACCTGGCCGGCGTGGTCCTCATCTCCGACGGCGCCGGCACTGGCGATTTCGACGCCGACCGCGGCGACGGCGCGCTGCGCGACTTCCTGCGCTCGCTCGACACCCGCGTCCACACCGTGTGGGCGGCGCGGCCCGGCATCCACGACGTCGCGATCGCGCGGGTGATGGCCGACGAGTTCGCCTTCGTGCGCACGGTGGTGCGGTTCGAGGCGGTGATCCGCTCGACCGGCTACGGCCCGCGCACGGTCACGGTGGCCCTGTCATCGGACGGCGCGGTGGTGCGCCAGAAGGACGTCGAGCTGGCCCCGGGCGGCGAGACCACGGTGGTGTTCGAGGTGACGCCGCCGCGGGTCGGCCGCTACCTGTACGAGATCTCGGTCCCGGTCGCCGCCGACGAGGCGGTGGCCTCGAACAACGCGCGCGCCTTCGTCATCCGCGTCATCCGCGACAAGATCCGCGTGCTCCAGGTCGCGGGCGCGCCGTCGTGGGACGTGCGCGCGCTGCGGGCCATGCTCGAGGAGAACCCCAACGTCGACCTGATCTCGTTCTTCATCCTGCGCACCCAGGACGACATCTCGCTGGTGCCCAACGACGAGATGTCGCTCATCCCGTTCCCGACCCGCGAGCTGTTCGAGCAGGAGCTGCCGTCGTTCGATCTGATCGTCCTCCAGAACTTCGAGTTCATGCCCTACGGCATCGGCGACTACCTCGAGAACATCCGCAGCTACGTCGAGGGCGGCGGCGGCCTGGCCATGCTGGGCGGCGCCATGTCGTTCTCGTCGGGTGGCTACCACGGCACGCCGGTGGCGGCGGCCTTGCCCATCGAGCTGATCGATCCGTGGACCACTCCACAGCTCGTCGACACCCAGGGCTTCGCGCCCGAGTTGACCGAGGCCGGCAAGAGCCACCCGGTGACCGCGCTGCGCTACGCCGTCGGCGACAACGTCGCGGCGTGGAAGGCGCTGCCCACCCTCGAGGGCGCAAACCTGGTCGCCGCCGCCCGGCCCGACGCCACCGTCCTGGCCGTACACCCACGGCTCAAGACCGGCCGCGGCAAGCCGATGCCGGTGATCGTCGCCGGCGACTACGGCAAGGGCAAGAGCCTGGCCATCACCACCGACAGCCTGTGGCGGTGGGGCTTCGTCTCCGCCGCCCGCCCCGGCGACGACGGCCGTGCCTACACCCGGCTATGGGAGAACTCGATCCGCTGGCTCATCCAGGATCCCGATCTGCGCAACCTCCACGTCGACAGCGACGCCGTCGAGTACGAGCCCGGCGTGCCGGTGCGTCTGACGCTGCGGCTGTCGGGCCGCGACTACCAGCCGCTGGCCGGCGGCAAGGTGTCGCTGACGTGGAAGCGCGGCGCCGACCCAGCCAGCGCGGTCGCGGTCGGCACGACGCAGGTGGTGATGGGCGACGACGGCACCGGCAGCCACGAGCTGACCGGGCTGGCCCCGGGCGCTTACCGCGTCGAGGCCAGCGCCGAGGTCGCCGGCAAGACCGTCACCGCCGGCGACATCTTCCTGGTGCGGGACGCGAGCGCGGAGCTCGACCAGCCCGCCGGCGATCGCGACACGCTCGGCCGCATCGCCGCCGGCACCGGCGCCCGCGCGCTGGGACCGATCGATCGCCTGCCGGCCGATCTGGCCTTCGACGAGCCGCGCGTGGTGCGGGTCGACCGCCGCGCAGACGTCGAGCTGTGGAGCCGCCCGCTGCTGGTGCTCCTGGCCTTCCTGGTGCTCGGGGTGGAGTGGCTCTTGCGCCAGCGGAGCGGCTACCTGTAAACACGGACGACATGCTCGCCCTCGACAGCCTGGTCACCGATCTCATCTTCAAGCAGGCGGCGCAGCTCGATCAGCAGACGTTGATCGACGCGCTGGGCGGGGTGGAGGCGGCCAAGCAGAAGAAGCTGCTCGACCCCGACATGCTCGATCCGCGCATGGAGATGGAGCTGTCGCCGTCGATGCCGTTCCGCCGCCGCGGTGAGCGCCGGCTGATGATCATCGATGACAGCCAGCCGCTGCGCGAGGACCCGCAGAATCCGCTGGTCGACGTCGATCTGCGCCCGGCCAAAGAGGCGCTGATCGCCATGTGCGAGGCGCTGCCGGTGCGCCTGGGTCGCCTGTTCGCGCTCGGCGCATGGGGCGACGCGGTGCTGGTGGCGCGCTCGGCGCGCGACCTGCGCGCCATCTCGCTCCTGGCCTGGGCCCTCGATCCAACCGTCGACGTCGACGGCAAGCGCCGGGCCAGCCAGCTCGGCAAGGCCGAGTTCGAGACCAAGATCATGGCCTACGAGAAGCGGCTCGAGGAGCTCGACGACGCGGAGATCCTGGCCGGGCTGACCGGCGGCATCACCTTCGAGCGCCGCGGCGAGCTGCTGGTGGTCGACGTGCTCGGCCCCGATGGCACCTGGGACCAGCGCAACTCGATGGTGCTCGAGGCCCAGCTCGCCGCCGTCGATCGCTTCTCGATGCTCCCGGGCGCCCCGTCGCGGCCGCGGGTCGAGGCCAGGCCGGCAGCCCGTGCGGCTGCGACCCCGGCGGCGCCCCCGGCACCGCCCCCCGCGCCGGAACCGGTCGGCCCGCCGCTGGCGACGGCCGAGGTCGGCGGCAGCCTGGTCATCATCTTCCCGGCCGCGCGCTTCGATCTCGACGTCGCCGCGGCGTTGGGTAAGCGCGACTGGGATCAGGTCATCCGCGCCGGCGACCAGCTGTCGGGCTCGATGCGCGATCGCATCCAGCGCGACGGCGCCGGCTGGGTCGCGCCGCTCGAGTTCCTGAGCGAGGTGTTCGTCGACGGCAAGCCGCTGTCGAAGCCGACCTTCGAGGCGGGCGCGCGGGCGGTCGCGGGTGGCGTGCGCGAGCTCGAGGTCCACTTCCCGCGTTTCGGCTCGGTGATGCTGCTCGAGGTGCCCGGCAAGGGCCGGTTCGTCAGCTCGCTCAAGGACCAGACCGACGCGGTGGTCGCGCTGGTGGCGCGGTGAAGCGCGGGGTGTGGCTGGCGTCGGCGGTGGCGTTGTTCACCTCCGCGGCGCCCGGCCCCGCCCACGCCGGCCGTGACGACATCCCGGGGCGCGTGGTGTTCGCGCGGGGCGGCTCGCTGTGGCTGACCGACGCCCGCGGCAAGAGCAAGGCCGTCGAGGTGGCGACGCTGCCGGCCGGCGAGGTGCGACTGATCCGCACCGACGCCGGCGGTGGGACGTTGGTGGTCGAGATCGGTGGGCGCTGGTACTCGGCGGCGCTGCCGACGCCCGGTGCGCCGCCGGCGACGCTGGCCGAGCTGCCGTGCGGTGCGGGGCCGGCGCGCCTGTCGCAGACGGCCAGGTTCGTGCTGTGCGCGTCGCCCGACGGCCAGGCGCGCCTGGTGCGGCTCGGCGACGGCAAGACCTTCGATCGCGCGGCGCCGGCCGCGGCGACCTCGCTGGTCGAGCGCGATGGTGTGCGCAGGCTGGTGTGGACCGAGACGACCGAAACGAATGTGGTGAAGGCGGCCCCGCTGGCCAAGCTGGCCGACGAGGTCGTCCTGGCGCCGGAGGCCCCGGTGCGCGGGTTCCTGGCCGCACCCGACGGCAGCCGCGGGGTCGGGGTCTACCGCGCGCGGCCGCTGAAACCGGCCGGCGCGCCCGAGCGCGACGAGCTGTTCGGGTTCGCCCTCGACGGCACCACGGGGCGGCGACGGCTGATCCGCGACGGTGTGGTGATCGACTGGTCGTGGGATTCGCGCTGGCTGCTGGTGCAGGACGGCGACAAGGCGTGCATCGCGCGCGCGACCGGTGGTCAGTTCAAGTGCTGGAAGGGCTACACCGCGGTGTCGATCGCGCCCGATGGCGCGTGGGCGCTCGTGCTGGGGACCCGAAGCGATGCCACGACCGGTGGCGGAGACGCCGAAGAGGGCAAGGGCAAGGGCAAGGGCAAGGGCGAAGAGGCCGAGGGAGACGCAGAGGGAGAAGGCCAGGCAGAAGGCGAGGCAGAGGGTGGTGAGGAGGAGCTCGATGGCGCGATCGCGCTGCCGAAGGGACCGATGAGCCTGTTCCGGGCGAAGCTCAACGGGCCCTACACCGAGAAGCCGGCGCTGATCGAGACGGTGGTCGACGGCGCGGCGGCGTGGTTGCCGGCCACGTCCACGAGCCCGTGAGTGGGGCGTGGGTCCTGGTCGCCGCGGTGCTCTGGGGAGCGCTGGGGGTGCTGGGACGGGCGGCGCAGGCGGAAGGGGTGGCGCCGCTCGAGGTCGCATTCTGGCGCGCGCTCGGCGGCGGCGGACTGTTCGCGATGCACGCGTTGATCGCGGGCGCGGCGTGGCCGCGGGGACGGGTGCTGGCGGGCACGGTGGCCTTCGGGTTCGTCGGCGTCAGCGTGTTCTACGGCTCGTACCAGCTCGCGGTGCGGGCAGGCGGCGCCAGCCTGGCGGCGGTGCTGCTGTACACGGCGCCGGCGTTCGTGGCGCTGCTGGCCTGGTGGCGCTTCGGCGAGCGGCCCGGCCTGCGCGAGGTGATCGCCGTGGTGCTGACGGTGGGCGGCGTCGCGCTGGTCTCGCTCGCCGGCGGGGGCAGCGTCGACGCAGGCGCGGCGGCGATCGGATGGGGCCTGCTCGCCGGCGCCACCTACGCGATCTACTACATCTGGGGGAAGAGCACGTTCACGCGCTTCGCGCCGGCTGCGCTCTACGCCATCGCCATGCCGGTGGGCGCGCTCGGGCTCCTGCCCTTCGTGTCGTTCGGACCGCACACGCAGGGAGCGTGGGCGCTGCTCGCGGCGATGGCGGTCGCGTCGACGTACCTCGCCTACCTCGCCTACGCCGCCGGGCTGCGCCACTTGCCGGCGACCCGGGCCAGCGTCATCGCGTCGATCGAGCCCCTGGTCGCGACCGCGCTGGCCGCGGCGTTCTTCGACGAGCGTCTGGGTCCCCTGGCCTGGATCGGCGCCGCGCTGGTCATCTCGGCCGCGGTGGCGCTGAGCCTGGGGAAACGTCGACCTTGACCTTGACCTGAGCTTGAACGTGAACCTCAGGGCGGCGGGACGGTAGCGTCGTCGTCGGGGCGCCGGTCGACGCGAAGGGCCTCGTTGTCCCAGGCGGCGTCGCGATCGACGAACACCTGCGGATCCTCGTCGCGCATGAGGCGCTCGGCTTCCTGGAACGCCCTTCGCACTCGCGCGAAGATCGTCGTCCGCTCCTCGTCGCGGGCCCACATCGCCGCGATCTCGTCGAGCTCGCGCTCCTCGTGGGCTCGCCACCGCCGCGCCAATCGGTTCGCGGTGTGGCCGCGGTAGCCGAGCGCGCGTAGGGCCTCGATGCCCATCTCGTAGGCCGAGGCGAAGGTCTCGCGGTGCACGAACGCGACGTCGTGGCGCTTGAGCTCGTAGTACTGGATGCGATCTCTGGCGCGCGCGAAGATCTTCAGCTTCGGGAAGTGCTCCCTGACCGTCTTCACGATGCTGATGGCCTGCTCGGGATCGTCGACCGCGACCACCAGCAGCCGGGCGCGTCCGCAGCCGGCGGCGTGCAGGAGATCCGGCCGGGACGCGTCGCCGTAGTAGACCTTGAAGCCGAGTCGGCCGATCACGTCGACCATCTCGGGGTCGAGATCGAGCACCGTGCACTGGATGCCGATCGAGCGCAGGAGGCGTCCCACCACCTGGCCGAAACGGCCGTACCCGGCGATCACCACCGGCGTATCGGCGTGCTCGATGTGGTCGTGCGGCCGCGCATCGGCGCTGTCCCTGGTGACCGCCGGCAACACCCAGCGCTCGAGGACCACGAACAGGAAGGGCGTGAGCAGCATCGAGATGGCGACCGCGGCCACCAGCGGTGACGCGACGCTCGTGCCGTAGATGTGGTTCTGGACGCCGAACGAGATCAGCACGAACGCGAACTCACCGACCTCGGCCAGCGACATGGCCAGGAGCCAGCGCGCGGGCCGGTCGAGCTCGAAGAAGCGGCCGAGCGCGAGCAGCACGCCCAGCTTCAGCACCATCGTACCGACCACGAGGCCGGCGATGGTCAGCGGCTCGTCGCCGATCAGCGGGAAGTCGATCTGGGCGCCGACCGAGATGAAGAACAGGCCGAGCAGGAGGCCCTTGAACGGCTCGACGTCGCTCTCGAGCTCGTGCCGGTACTCGCTCTCGGCCAGCACGACGCCGGCGACGAACGTCCCCAGCGCCGGCGACAGGCCGACCTCCTGCATGAGCAGCGCGATCGCCACCACCAGCAGGAGCGCGGCCGCGATGAACGACTCGCGCAGGCGCACCGCGGCGAGGAACTGGAAGGCCGGCCGGACCACGAAGCGCCCGGCCGCGACCACGCCCGCCACCGCGCCCAGCACCAGGAGCGCGGTCATCCAGGCCGGACGTTCGTCGCCAGCCGCGGCCGCGTGCTCGCTACCCCCACCCACGACCTCGGCCACCCCCAGGAGCGGGAACACGGCCAGGATCGGGATGACGGCGATGTCCTGGAACAGGAGCACCGAGAACGACGCTTGCCCGCCGCCGGTCTTGAGCAGCGAGCGCTCGGCCAGGGTCGACAGCACGATCGCCGTCGACGACATCGACAGGATCATGCCGGCAGCGAGCGCCACCCGCCAGTCGAAGCCGAGGGCCATGCCGGCGCCGGTGAGCAGCGCGCTGGTGACCACCACCTGCGCGCCGCCCAGCCCGACGATCGGCCGGCGCAGCTTCCACAGGAGCTGGGGCTGGAGCTCGAGCCCGACCAGGAACAGCATCATCACCACGCCGAACTCGGCGAAGTGCATGACGTCGTGGCCCTCGGTGCCGACCAGGCCGATCACGTGCGGACCGATCAGCACGCCAGCGACCAGGTATCCGAGCACCGCGCCCAGCCCCGCCTTCTTGGCGATGGGCACGCACACCACCGCGGCGCACAGATACACGAAGGCCTGGAACAGGATGCCGTCGCTCATGTCTCCACCTCGGCCAGCGAGGCCGCAGCCTGGGCGCGGTCGAGATCGAGGCGCTCCTCGCGGATGGCCTCGATGAGCCCGCGGTACGCCGCCACCGCCGGCGCCGTGGCCTCGCCGGCCAGCCGCAGCGCGCCGTGCACCACGAACGGCGCCAGGTAGCGCAGGCCGCACAGGTACGCGGTCTGATCGAACGGCGCGAGCAACTCGCGCATGGTGAAGCGGTTGTAGCCGCCGCGGTGGTAGGCGTCGTCACCACCGCCGGTGGTCACGGCGTTGAACATGAGCTTGCCGCGCAGCGCGTCGCCGCCCTTGCCATAAGCCCAGCCGTGTTCGAGCACCAGATCGAGCCACTCCTTGATCAGGGCCGGCGCCGAGTACCAGTAGAACGGGTGCTGGAAGACCAGCACGTCGTGCTCGACGCACAGCGCCTGCTCGCGGGCGACGTCGATGCCGAAGGTCGGGTAGACCTCGTAGAGGTCGTGGACGGTGACTCCCTCGAGCTCGCGCACGCCTTCCATCAGCTTGCGATTCACGCGCGATCGCTCGAGCACGGGGTGAGCGAACAGCACCAGGATACGTCGAGCCACGGCGCAACGTATCCCACAACGAACCGACGAGCGAGGCCGCGCCGGATCGCCTGGTCGGGCAGGCCTCCCACCCGATCGGCGAGGCGATCGGCGAGCCGATCAGCGAGGCGTCTTGAGCAGGCCCAGCACTCGTTCGCGCAGGACCGACGGCTGCCACGGCTTGCCGATCACGTCGTCGACCAGTCCCTGGCCGCGGGCCTCGATCAGCCCCGGCTCGTCGTCGAAGCCGGTGACCACCACGATGAGCACCGCCGGCCAGCGAGCGCGCACGACGCGAGCCAGATCGACCCCGCTCTGCGACCGGCCCATGGCCAGGTCGGTGACCACGATGTCGGCCGGCCAGCGCTCGAGCAAGGCGGCGGCCTCGATGGCGTCGGCCGCCGCCACCACCTCGCCGGCGCGGGCGAAGGTCCGCACCATCAGGTCGCGGTTGTAGAGTTCGTCGTCGACGACCAGGATGCGCGCCGGACGGGCGCCACCGGGGCCGGGATCAGCCACGGAAACCGTCCGACTCGCGCAGGTCGGGCCCGCGCACCGGCAGCGTGACCACGAACTCGGCGCCGGCGCCGGTGCGGTTACCCCACGACAGGGTGCCGCCGTGCGCGCGCACGATGTTGGCGCAGATCCACAATCCCAGACCAGTGCCCTCGCCCACCTCCTTCGTGGTGAAGAACGGATCGGAGATCTTGGCCATCAGATCTGGCTTGATGCCCGGCCCTGAGTCGCTGATCACCACCTGGATGACGCTGCCGTCGTCGACCTTGGCGATGGCGACGTCGATCCAGCCGGTGCCGTTGATGGCCTGGGCCGCGTTGGTCAGGATGTTCATGAACACCTGGTTGACGTGGCCGGCGTTGCACACCACGCGCGGGATCCCGGGCTGGATGTGGCGCCGGACCTCGACCCGGTTCTTGAGCAGGGGCCCGATCAAGTTGAGCGTGGTGTCGATGCCCGACACCACGTCGGCCTCGGCCAGCTCGGTGCCGCCGGTGCGGGCGAAGCTCTTGAGGTCGGCGACGATGTCAGCGGTGCGCTCGGCGCCGGCCCGGATCGAGCGCAGGAGCTTGCGCCAGTCGTCGACGAGGAAGTCGAGCTCGACGTCGCGCTTGAGGGTGTCGAGCTGGGCGCGCAGCTCGGGCGGCAGGACCGCGCCGTCGACCAGCGCCACCAGGCGGAGGAGGTCCTCCATGTACTGGCCGAGGAAGTCGACGTTGCCGTAGACGAAGTTGATCGGAGTTTTAGTTTTAGCAGGTTTTTCGTCCAAATATGTGGATAGGTGGCCAGACTCAAGCAAAAATTGTAGATCAAACGACAAATGCCCTAGTTCGCT
>SXJR01000475.1 GCA_005779305.1 Myxococcales bacterium | reverse complement strand
GGCGAGGGTGAGGGCGAGGGCGAGGGTGAGGCCGAGAGCGAGAGGGACGCCGGCCTGGCGGAGACCATCGTTCCGGTCAGTGCGTCGCAGAGCTGGCCCTCGGACCGCCAGGCGCTGCGCAGCGATCTGACCCAGGCCGGGCAGATGGTGGGCACGCCGGCGTACATGGCGCCCGAGTGTTACGAGGGCACGACCGACGTGCGCAGCGAGGTCTTCGCGCTCGGCGTGCTGATGTACGAGCTGCTCGTCGGCAAACGGCCCTTCGATCGCGACAACGCGTTTGCGACCATGGCCGCGATCCAGCTCGACGATCCCGAGCCGCCGTCGAGAGCGGCGGCGACGCGCGGGATCCCGGCGAGGATCGATCGCATCGTCGCCCGCTGCCTGGCCAAACAACCCGACCAGCGTTTCCCCGGCATGACCGAGCTCGCCGCCGAGCTGCGCGTGGCGGCCACGCCGGTGTCGTGGCGGCCGTGGGTCGTCGGCGGCGCGCTGGTTGGCATCGCCGGCGTCGCCGCCTTCACCTGGATGAATGCGACGACGCCGCGAGGCGCCGCGGTGAAGATGCTGGTGACCACCAGCCGCCGGGTCACGCTCGAGACCGGCTGCGAGGAGTACCCGCGATTCACGCCCGATGGCTCGGCCATCGTCTACGACGGCATGATCGACGGCGACTACGAAGTGCTGCGGCTGCCGCTCGCCGGCGGGCCGCGGGTGCGCCTCACCCGCGACCCCGGCTGGGATTACGCGTCGGCGCTCTCGCCCGACGGCCACCGCGTGGCGTACATCCACGAGGGCACGAGCCACCGGACCCTGCGCGTCGTCGACGCCGGCGGCGACGGCCCGGCGAAGCCGCTCGACCTCGGCCCCATCGCCGGTTATCCGGGCTGGACCAACGACGGCGCGCTGGTGATCGGGGACGACGCCGGGCGGGTCCTGCGCTGGGAGCTTGCCGCCGACGGCACGCCGCGCGAGACCGTGCTGGGCCAGCTCCCCGCCGGCGCCCGCGCCTACCACGTGGCGCCGGTCGGCGACCGCGGGGTCGCCGTCCTGTGGTGGACCCACGGTGAGGGCGTGGCCACCGGACTCGGCGAACTGGCCCGCGACGGCAGCCTGCGCGTGATCGAGGAGGCGGCCACCGACTACGAGGGCGGCTTGGCGCCGTCGCCATCGGGGCGTGGCTACTACGTCACCCGCAAGGGCGCGACCACGGGCAACCTGGTCATGTGGCGACCGTGGGGCGGCGGCGAGCCGGTCGTGGTCCCAGGCGGGCTGTCGCCGCGCGCCGGCCTCGACGTGTCGCGCGACGGCAAGCGCCTGGTGTTCTCGACCTGCACCGATCGCCAGTACATCGCGCGCCTGCGCGAGAACGCAGCGCCGCTGGTGGTGTCACGCGGCGAGTGGAACGACACCAGTCCGGCCGCGCTGGGCGGATCGCAGCTCCTGGTACGCTCCGATCGGCTCGGCCTCCAGCAGGGCTGGGTGATCGATCTCGCCGGCGGCGAGTCGCGCGCGGTGACCCCGCCCGACAGCCACGGCACCAGCGTGTCCCACGACGGCACCCAGGTGGTCTACGTCGGCGGCGGCGGACGCGGCGGCGTGTCCGTGGCCCCGCTCGACGCCGGCACCGCCGCCGGCAAGGCGCGCGTCGTCAGCAACGATCCGTCCGACGGCTCGCCCGTGTTCAGCGGCGACGGCACCCGCGTGCTGTTCGTGCGCTCGGCCGCCGGCGGCACGGCCCAGATCCACGTCGTCGAACTGGCCAGCGGCGCCATTCGCGCGCTAGGCCCCGGCGAGCAACCGAGCACGACCGCGGCCGGCGACCTGGTCGCATTCATCACCGCCCCCGACGCCGGCGGCGCCCGCACCGTGATGCTCACCGACACCCGCGGCGCCACACCCCGCGCGGTCCCCGGCCTCGAGCGAGCCTCGTGGCAGCGGCCGAACTTCTCGGCCGATGGCAAGCGCCTCCTCATCATGCGCGGCTACCAGGAGGTGGTCGAGGCCACCGTCGACGGCAGCGCGCCGCCGCGCGTGATCTACCGGACCCGCAGCGACGGCGTCCTTTCCGCCGTCTACGCGCCCGACGGCGACGGCATCCTCGCCGGCCTCGCCGACTACGACGGCGACGTGTGGCTGGCCGAGGGCCTGTTTCCATAGGTCCGACCGACCCGACACCGGTGCCGGACACCGACCATCGACAGATCCTTTGGTGAGGCCGTGCGTGGTAGTCGGCATGCGCACCTCCGTCGCCGGATCCGTCGCGATCGCCGCATCCCTCCTGACCCCCTCCGTGGCCTTCGCCGAATCCGACGTCGAGCCAGCGGTCGACACCGGCGAAGGGGTCGTGCACACCATCGGCGGCTCCTACGATCACCGCGCCTACGCCAGCGACTGGCTGGTGGCGCCGCCGGGCTGGAACCTGGGCGGCGAGATGCGCTTCATCACCGCCGGCAGCTCTCTGATGGGCGAGCCGATCGAGATGACCGACATGGCCATCCTCCGCCTGCGCACCCGGTGGACCGCGACCAAGCGCATCGAGCTGTCGGGCACGGTCGACATGCTCGCCAAGCAGCTCGACACCACCGACGAGTCGATCCCGCAGGGCGGCTCGCTCGCCGCCAAGATCGCCACCGGCCGCACCGTCGCCATCGGCACCTCGGTGAGCGGCGGCCCCGTCCTCGGCGGAGGCGGCTGGTGGGGCAGCGCCGGCACCGGCGCGGTCCATCGTTCGCGCATCGAGAAGTTCATCGCCTTCCAGGTCGGCGGCGGCGCGCTGGCGACCGCGGTCGAGCACGATCAGATGGAGCGACGCTGGCAGGCCGACGCCACGCTCTCGAGCGAGCTGGTCTTCCACACTCCGCGCGGCGAGTGGGCGATGTGGGGCGGCGTCGAGATGGCCTTCCCCGTGGTCCACGCCGACACCATCGATCCGTCGAGCCGGCTCGACCTCACCGTCGGCACCGTTTTCTCGGCGGTCCGCGACTGGGACATCTACGCCGAGCTGACCTACCGCGATCGCGGCACCACCGAGATGCCCGAGACCGTCCTGCCCATCGCCGACGGCGGCTTCGATCAGCGCCAGATCGTCGTCGGCATCACCCGTCGGTTCACCGAGAACCGCGGCTCCAGTCGGTGGGCGCTCTCGCAGGAATAGTCAGAACGGCGCCGGGCGCTCGAGCGTGACGCGCTCGCCGGTGTGCGGATGCGCGAACGCCAGTGACTCGGCGTGAAGCTGGAGGCGGTGGCCGGGACCGGCATCCTTGCCGTAGAGCCGATCGCCGACGATCGGCGCGTCGAGGCCGGCGGGATGCGCGGCGTGGACCCGGAGCTGGTGCGTGCGCCCGGTACGCGGAGCGAAGGCCACGCGGGTGCGGCCGCCCACGCGGGCGAGCACCTCCCAGTCGGTGATCGCGCCCTTGCCGTGGACAGGATCGTGGACCTGGCGCGGCCGATCGTCGAGATCGACGCGCAGCGCCAGCTCGATCGTGCCGCGCTCGCCGCGCACCTCGCCGTCGAGCCAGGCGATGTAGCGTTTGGTGATCTCGCGGCAGGCAAACTGGCGCTGGAGGGCAGCGAAGGTCTCGGCGTCGCGGGCGGCGAGCAAGAGCCCCGAGGTGTCGAGATCGAGACGGTGCACGACCAGCGGGCCTGTCGCAGATGGATCGCGACGGCGGAGGCGCGTGGACACGGCGTCGCGCAAGAGGCCGCTGCGCCCTGGAACCGAGAGCAATCCGCACGGCTTGTCGACCACCACCAGCCAGCGGTCCTCGAACACCACGCGCGGCTCGTCGTCGGCGATCACGGCCGCGCCGAACAGCGGCGCTGGCTCGCAGGCGAGGCCGTCGAGCATGTGGCCGAGGATCGGACCGCACTTGCCACGACAGGCCGGATAGAACTCGCCGGCGTGACGACCGCCGGTGCGCGGCGGCGCCCCGTGCCAGACCTCGGCCAGGGCGATCGGCCGCAGCCCCGCGGCGAACGCATGAGCGAGCAGCTTGGGTGCCGCGCAGTCGCCGGCGCCGCCCGGCGGCTCAGCCGGCTCGAAGATCGAGCGCAACCGCCGCCTCACGCCGCGCGCGCTGGGCACGACGTACGCGTCGTGGATCTGCACCAGCAGCTGCCGCGAGCGCGCCGTGCGCGCGGCCTCGAGCGCGGCGCGCTCGTCATCGAAG
>SXJR01000474.1 GCA_005779305.1 Myxococcales bacterium | reverse complement strand
GGCGGCCAGGGCGCCGCCGGCCTGTTCGAGCGGGCCTGATCCCATATATTGGCGTCATGCGCGCCATCCGCCCCGCCGCCACCGGCGGCCCCGAGGTCATGACTCTCCTGGAGGTCGCCGACCTGCCGCTGCGTCGCGGCGAGGTCCGGGTGAAGGTCGCCTTCGCCGGGGTGAACTTCATCGACGTCTACTTCCGGAGCGGCCAGTACCCGGCGCCAGCGCCGATCGCGCTGGGCCGCGAGGGCGCGGGCGTGGTCGAGGAGCTGGGCGAAGGCGTCACCGACTGGCAGGTCGGCGATCGCGTGGCCTGGAGCGACGTCGCCGGCTCCTACGCCGATCGCGTCGCCGCGCCGGCCGAGCGCCTGGTCCGCGTTCCCGACGACCTCAAGCTCGATCGCGCGGCGGCCGTGATGCTGCAAGGCATGACCGCGCACTACCTGGTCAAGTCGACGTTCCCGCTTCGCGCCGGCCAGGCATGCCTGGTCCACGCGGCCGCCGGCGGAGTCGGCTTGCTCCTGTGCCAGATGGCGCGGACCATCGGCGCCGAGGTCTTCGGCACCGTCTCCTCCGACGAGAAGGCCGCGCTGGCGCTGGCCTCGGGCTGCACCCACGCCATCCGCTACGATCAGGTCGACTTCGCCGAGGCGGTTCGCAAGGGCGGCGGCGCCGACGTGGTCTACGACTCGGTCGGCAAGACCACCTTCGACAAGAGCCTCGACTGCCTGCGCCCGCGCGGCATGTTGGTCCTCTTCGGCCAGTCGAGCGGCGCGGTGCCGCCGTTCGATCTGCAGGTCCTGAGCCGCAAGGGCTCGCTCTTCGTCACCCGCCCGACGCTGGGCCACTACACCGCCACCCGCCAGGAGCTCCTCGCCCGCGCCGGCGAGGTCCTGGTCGCGGTCGGTCGCGGCGAGCTCGGCGTCCGCATCGATCGCGTCCTGCCCCTGCGCGACGCCGCCGAAGCCCATCGTCTGCTCGAGAGCCGCGCCACCAGCGGTAAGCTCTTGCTCGCGCCCTGACCGCGAAGATCGGCGAAGCGTTGGCGGCGCCCAGGACATCGAAGCGTCTCCCCAGCATCACCGGTGAAACGAATGCGCGCAGTGCAGCAAGCGGTGCTCTCCGAGATCGTCGACGGACGGATCTGGGCCAGCGAGAGGTCGGTCTGGTTCAGCGGAGTCCGGCTACGGGCGCGGACGTCGGTCATTCGCCTCGACGACGGGCGGCTGCTGGTGTTCAGCCCCGCTCCACCCTCCGACGGTTGGCTGAGACAGGTGGCTGACCTGGGCGACGTGAGCTGGCTCGTCGTTCCCAACTGTTTTCATCATCTCGGTACGCCAGTCGCGGCAGCCGCGTTTCCCGAAGCGAAGATCCTGGCGCCCCGGAGCGCCGCCGCCAGGAATCCCGACCTTCGCATCGATGTCGAGATCCACGATCCGGCGTTCGCAGCGGCGGTGCCGGAGTGTGCCCTGCTCCCCCTCGAGGGAGTTCCGTTCCTGGACGAGACCCTGCTCTACCATCGGCCCACGCAGACCCTGTTCGGTGCGGATGTGGTCCTGCGGGCTGATGAGCACGACCACTGGACCTGGCGCTTCGCCGCGCGCGTCACGGGTTGCTACAACCGGTGGAGCGTGCCGCACGACGTCCGGAAGAAGGTCGTCGACAAGGCCGCGGCCTCTCGTTCGCTGCGGGCCCTCCAGACCCTGCCGATCAAGAGGCTCATCGTCGCTCACGGTGAGGTCATCGAGTCAGAGCCCCTGGCGCAACTGGTCGAGGCCTGGCGCCGGGTCGGCGTGGAATCGTGACCGGCGACACCGACGCGCGCGCGTTGATTCAGCGCAGTGCGCTCGCGCCTCCGACGGGCCAATCACTCTCCGGCGAAGATCGGAAACCAGCGAACGGCGTCGTCGGGGTGGCGAGCGCGCGCGATTGACGGCCTGAACTCGCCGCGCATCGTGATGGGCTGACCGGGGCCGATCTCGAGGCGTGTTCCGATGAGCAGTCGGAGCTCCTCGTGACGGGCGCGATCCCGGGGAAGCGGAGGGCGTTGATCGTTCGAGACGAATCCGGCGTAGACCGCGTCGGCGAACCGACACCAGATGGCCCAGTCTTCCATGGCCAGCCCGAGCACGTCGGCGTCGATCGGCGAGAGACGGAAGCGATCGCTGTACTCGTCCAGGGTCTCGTCGAACTCGCAGGCGTACACGTGCGGGACCCCGAGCAGGTCGGCGATGCCCCCGCGGGGGCCGTCGTGGTAGTCGGTCACGGTCCAGATTCGATTCCAGGGTGGTTCGCTGGTCATGGCGGTCTCCGGTCTCAGTACCGCTCGCACACGAACTGCAGTGCCGTGCCGCACTCGCGATCGTTCCACGAGGAGTCGGTGCGCAGCTCGGCGCAGTCTTCGTTGTTGTCGTTGTTGGGCTCGCCCGAGTTCCAATTCTCGTAGAGGCCGCCGATGGCGGTGCCGCCAGAGCCGCCTTGCCAGAACTGGGCGCCGTCGGGCCAGCGCCAGGCGCCCTCGGCGGCGGTGTCGGAGGCGCCGAGCCAGAGGCTGACCGAGCCGACCGCCGCCGTTGCGGTGGTGCGCACGTAGGTGTTCTCGGCCTGATCGTCGGCGCGCCACAGGCGGAACTGTTCGGTGGTGCAGCGAGTCTGCGCCACCGCGAACGTGGACGCGATCGCGCAGAACAGGTAGCGGCGGTTGTCGTCGGGGCGGACCCGGACCACGCAGCCCGAGGAGCAGACCTCGGTCGTCGCCGACGCGCAGTCGTTGTCGAGCCCGTCGCAGACCTCCACGCCACCGGGGAAGACCAGGGCCTGGGTGTCATCGCAGTCGTCACCGAGGGCGACGTGGCCGGTCGGCGCGGTGCACGCGAGCACGCGCGCGGCGGGATCTCCGTGGCCGTCGCCGTCGGTGTCGGCGTACCAGACGTCGTCGCAAGGCGGGGCGTCGACGGGCAGATCGGAGGCGTCGATCCCGTCTCCGCCGGCGTCGACGTCCTGCGGCGGGTCGGCCTTGGCGCATCCGACGGCGACGCCGACCAGCGACACGGCGGCGGTAACTGCGACCGCGTCGACGACGAGCGCGATGAACGCGAGACGCCGCACGACAAGGACCTTATCACGTACACTCGTACCGGTGTCCGTGACTCCGAACACCCACGACACCGCTGCTGCCGCCGGCGCCACCGCCGACAACCCGCCCGACGCGCTCTCCGAGCTGGCCCGCATCTGGCGCCGGTACGAGGGGGATCCCGACGGCGCCATCCGCGTGATCACCGAGACCGGGTGCAAGGCGATCGGCGTGGCTCGTTGCAGCGTCTGGTTGCTCGACGAGGGCCACGTCACGCTGCGCTGCCTCGACCTCTTCGAGCGCGAGAGCGGCCAGCACTCGAGCGGCATCGCCCTCGCCGCCACCACGTTCCCGGGTTACTTCCGCGCGCTCGAGGCCGAGGAGCCCATCGCCGCTGACGACGCCCACACCGATCCGCGGACGTGCGAGTTCTCGGCCGGCTACCTCACCCCGCTCAACATCGGTGCCATGCTCGACGCGCCGGTGCGCATGGGCGGCGCGCTGGTCGGGGTGGTGTGCAGCGAGCACATCGGCGGGGCCCGAACCTGGAGCCGCGTCGAGCAACGCGACGCGGCCTTCCTCGGCAGCCTGGCCTCGCTCGCCCTCGAGCTGGGGCAGCGCGCGCGCCGCGAGGCGCTCCTGGCCGCGACCCTCGAGTCGACCGGCGAGGGCATCGTCGCCGTCGACACCGAGCGCGTGGTCGCGTTCAACCGCCGGTTTCTGGAGATGTGGAGCCTCGACGCGCCGCCGCGTGACCTGTCGCTGCTGCGGCTCCACATGGACGGACGCACCCGCAAGCTCGATCGCTTCCTGGCCGACGCCTCCGACGTCCTGGCCGGACCCGACGGCGACACCATCGACGTCGTCCAGCTCACCGACGGGCGCACCTTCGAGCGCACCGGTCGGCCCCAGGTGCTGCGCGGCACGATCGTCGGCCGGGTGTGGAGCTACCGCGACATCAGTCAGCAACGCCGCGCCGAGGCCGCGCTGCGCGCCAGCGAGGCGCACATGCGCGATCTCGCCAACCGCGACGGCCTGACCGGCCTGTTCAACCGCCGCTACGCGCTCGAGCAGCTCGGCGCGGCCATGGTCGCGTCCGAGGGCGCCGGCGAACCGGTCGGGGTTGCGCTGCTCGACATCGACTACTTCATGGCGATCAACGACACCCACGGTCACAACACCGGCGACGCGGTGCTCCGCGATCTGGCTCGCGTGCTCGGCGAACGCCTGCGCGGCACCGACCTCGTCGCCCGCTACGGCGGCGAGGAGTTCGTGGTGGTCATGCGCCGCGCCGGTCGCGAACAGACCGCCGCCGTGATGGAGTCCCTCCGCAGCAAGCTCGCTGACCGCAGCGGCACCGACGACGTGCCTCGCTACACCTTCTCGTGCGGTGTGGCCGAGTTCCCGGCCGATGGCCGCGAGGCCACGGTGCTGCTCGGCAAGGCCGACGAGCGCCTGTACGCCGCCAAGGACGGCGGCCGCAACCGTGTGATCGCGGTCGACTGACGCCGCGCTACCGTGGTGGGCGCCGATCGGCGATGTACTCGAGACCGATCAACGGCAGGATGGGCAGGCCCGGGGTGAAGCTCGGGCGATCCGTCTCATAGTCCCAGCCGGCATCCTCGACGTTCTTGCGCAGGAACCAGGTTGCGTGCTGCACGTCGAGGAAGAACTTGAGGGTGCCCCAGCCCCGCTTCCATTCACGGTCGGCGCGCAGGTCGACCTGGATGAAGTCGGGCAGGCGGCGCGAGAGCGCTGGGCCCTTGATCTCGGAGCCGTCGTTGGTGAGGCCGTTGATCGGTGTGTAAGGATTGCCAGTGACCAGGCGGAAGCGCGCGCCCAGCTGCCACTTACCGACCAGCACCGAGCCGACCATGGACAGGTTGTGGAGCTGGTCGAGCTGGTACGCGCGCCAGCCCTCGAAGCGCATCGGATCGTCCATGCGACGCGCCTTGGTCAGCGTGTACGAGCCCCAGCCCAGGAACCGGCCAACCTGGTGCTTCACGCCCAGCTCGACGCCGTAGCTCGCCGACTGGCCGACGTTGTCGCGGTACTCGAACGAGCCGAGCTGCTCCTCGAGCAGCTCGAGCATCACGGCGCCGATGCCGCTGCCCGGCCCGGCCGGTGAGTCGAACTCGGTGCCCGACGGCGGCGTGACCGCGGTCGCCTGGTGGAAGCCGCGGTTGAAGAACACGGTCGCGCCGATCTCGATGCCGAGCGGCCCGACGGTCTCGACGCCGGCCGAGGTCTGGAGCGTGTACGCGCTGTCGAGCGCCGGATTGCCGAAGTCGGGATCGGTGTCGGCGGCGGTCGGCGGCTGGTGGTAGAGGCCGATCGATTCGCGCACGACCAGCTTGGGCGAGAGTGTGTGCGAGACTTGCAGCCGCGGATCGAGCACGATCTCGTCGGACAGGCCGTAGCGTTCGAGGCGCAGACCGGGTCGAAGCACGAGCTTGTCGCCGTCGACCTTGTAGCGACCCTCGACCCACGCGCCGATGTCCGCCGACCATCGCGCCACGTGGGGGGTGAGCGGGTCGGGCAGGTCCTCGTCCATTTCGTCGCTCTCGCCGAACGCGATGCGACCGAATCGTCCGCCTTGCACATCGAGTCCGGCGGTGAGGTGGCCCCATCTCGCGTCGCGCGTGACCGACGCCCGCAGACCGACCGGCCACTGCGTCCGCGACATCTCCGCCGCCTCCTCGCCGAGCTCGGGATCGGCCTCCGCCTCGAACGAGAGCACGTCGCGGCCGGCCCAGGGCGTGATCGAGATCGTGGTGGCGCCGCGCTGGCGCTGATAGCGCGCCCCGATGCGCACGAAGGCCTCGGTGAAGCTGGTGCGGTCGTCGGACATGCGGTCGTTCGACGTGAACAGCCACAGCGAGACCACGCCGCGCTTGCGGGCGTCACCGGCGTCCCAGCGGATCTGCGAGTCGTAGTAGCGCGGCAGGAAGCGCTCGTCGGCCGGCAGTACCGCGCGCAAGATGCCATCGATGTACGAGCGGCGGACGCCGACCGAGATCGCGCCGACACCGGTCGGGCCCTCGGCGTGGGCCTGCGCGTCGAGCACCGAGACCTCGCCGCCGCCGCCCCAGCCGTCGCGGCGTGGCGCCTTCGACGCCAGCGTGACCAGGCCGCCCTGGCCGCGGCCGTGCTCGACGCCGTGCCCGCCGTTGGTGACCTCGAGCGAGTCGAGCATCGACGCCGGGTAGAACGACGCCAGGCCGAAGAAGTGGAAGGCGAGCGGGACCTCGATGCCGTCGAGGTAGACGTTGGTGTCGCGCGGGCTCTGGCCGCGGATGACCAGGCCGCCCAGGCCGAAGGGGATGCGGGCCACGCCGGGCAGGCTCTGCACCGCCTTGAGGACGTCGTTGCCGGCGCCGGGCAGGGCCCGGATCTGATCGACCGAGAGGTCCCAGGTCGCCGGGCCCAGGTCGGGCGCGACGCCTTCGAGCTCGATGATCTCGGCGTCGTCGGAGAGGGTGAGCTCGATCCGGACCGGGCGGTCGGCCTTGCCGGCGCCGCTGCGGATCGCGACGGTGCGGTCGCCGAAGCCGGCGGCGGTGACCAGGACCTGCGGACGGGCGTTCACACGGCCGTCAACGCGAATGGTGAACCGGCCGGCACTATTGGTCAGCACCGGTTCGCCGTCGCCGGTCACCACCACCGCGTCGCCGACAGGTGCGCCGGTGGCGGCGTCGACGACGATCCCCGTGATCTCGCGCGTCTTCGCCGGATCGGCGCTCGCGACGGCGGCACCGAGGACGGCCCAGAGGGCGATGAGGATCGAACACGGGCGAGGCATTGGCTTGCGGGCGCAGCAACACTGGTGCCACGTGGCCGGGGTTACGAGCGTTGGCAACGCCGCGGGGTTGCTTGCTCAGCTCAGTTCGCGCAGGGGATGGTCCACACCGCGGCGGACGTAGCGTCGACGCGCATGCTCTCGCTCCGGCCGCCGGGGGGGCGTCCAGTCGTCCGGCATCAACGGGGCGAGGCCAAGGTGGAGGTCGATCCAGTCACGCTCGCCTTGAAAACCCGACATACACGACGACGCTCAGCACGCACGCGGCGATCCGGCTCACACCTCGACGAGATCACCCGAGGTGGCGGCTCCGGGTGGAGTCAGCTGGCCTCGGCGAGCCGGCGGAGGGCGGCGTGTTCGGGCATGGCCAGGAACGAGGCGCGGGCGCCGGTGTCGGAGAGCCCGTTGGCGGCGGCCTCGACCCTCGCCCAGCCGGCCTTGGCCACCCGCGCGCCCTCGCTGGCGTCGCCACGCGCGAACAGCACGCGGGCCAGCACCATGCGGGCGTAGGCGTCACCCTCGTCGATCGATCCCAGCTCGTCGAGGAGGCGCTCGAGGGCGCGGGCCGCGGTGGCCGCCAACTCGAGCCGCTCGAGCACCAGCTCGCTCTCGGCGCGCACGGCCAGCGCGTAGCACAGGGTCGGCGGCATCCCCGACAGTGTATCGACGGCGCGCGTGGCCTCGACCCGCGCTTCGGCGGCGCGGCCGAGGACGAGCAGGGAGCGGGCCTGGTAGATCGCCGCGGCCCCGGCCACGCGCAGCGAGCCCTGGCTGCGCGCCATCTTCTCGGCGGTGCGCGCCAGCGTGAGCGCGTCCTCGCCGCGGCCGGCGTACATCACGGCCAGGGCCAGGTTCTGGGTCGCCATGGTCTGCGCCCGCACCGCGCCGATGGCGTCGGCTAGCGCCTGGGCCCGGGCCAAGGTGGTCTCGGCGTCGGTGAAGCGGCCGACCATGACCTCGAGGAACCCGATGTTGATGAGCCCGGCGACCAGGTCGCGCTGGGCGCCGACCTGCTCCATGTGTGCGGCCGATTCGAGCATCAGGCCGAGCGCCTTCACGTTGTCGCCGCTCACCACCGCCTCGATGCCGCGCACGCGCGAGCGCCAGCCCGCTGCCAGCGGATCACGTTCGCAGACGTCGGCCAGCTCGTCGAGGCGCGCCATCAGCCGGCGGCCCTGCTCGCCATGGCCCGACAGGAACAGCTCCGACGCGACCAGCGCGAAGGCCATCACGCGATCGGCGCGGGCCTCGCCCGGCCGCACCCGCAGCATGTCGCGGGCCAGCCCGACCAGGAGGTTGTGGTTGCCCTGGCGGCCGGCGGCGACGGCCAGCTCGGCGGCGGCGCGAAGCCAGGTGGTCGAACCCTCTCGGGCGACCTCCATGGCCTCCAGCGCGCAGCGCTCGGTGGCCTCGGTCTCACCCAGCCAGTCGTGGGCCTCAGCGGCGAGGAGCAGCAACATGCCCTTCTCGGCCTCGGCGGCCCCACACTCGAGGCCGCGAGCGGCGCGATCGACGACGGCGTGAGGATCGCCGGCCTCGAGCGCCTGCTCGGCGGCGTAGCGATACCAGAGCGCGGCCTTGTCCAGCTCGGCGCCGCGCTCGAGATGCTGGGCCACAGTGAAGGCGTCGCGATCGCGGCGGGCCTCGAGCCACAGGCCGGTGGTGCGGTGGGCCAGCCGGCGATCGGCGTCGAGCAGCATCGCGTACGAGGCCTCACGGTAGAGCTCATGGCGGAAGGACCACTCGCGCTCCTCCCCGGGCTCGCGGGTGAGTAGTTCGCGGACCACCAGATCGTCGAGGAGCTGATCGAGCTCGCGCTCGGGCAGCTCGCGGCCGAGCAGTGCCACCAGCGGGCGGTGGGCGAAGCGTGCGCCCAGCACGGAGGCGGCGCGTAGCACCTGACGGGCCGGCGCCGGCATCGCCTCGAGCCGGACCTGCACCATCGCCACCACGCTCTCGGGCAGGCGTTGCACCTCGCCGGCGGCTGCGGCGCGGACCAGCTCCTCGAGGTAGAAGGCGTTGCCGGCGGCGCGCTCGACGATCTGGGCCACGACCTGCTCCGGCGTGGCCATGCCGAGGACGTCCTGAGCCAGGCGGGTGGCGGCCTTGCGCGACAGCGGGCCGAGCCGGACCTGGGTGGCGTCGCGCTGCGCCCACAGGCGCGGGAACAGGCCCTCGGCCTCGGGGCGGGCGAACGCGATCACGGCCAGCGGCTGATCGGCCATGACCCGCAACGCCTCGTCGATGAGCTCGATCGACGGCTGATCGCCCCAGTGCAGATCGTCGAAGATCCAGGCCAGCGGCCGGCGGGCGGCGTCGGCCTGGGCGAAGTCGAGGAAGGCGCGGCGCAGCTGATCGCTCATCAGGCGCGGCTGGCGGCGGGCGGCGGCGAGCTGCGGGTTGGGCGCGACCGGCACGTGCGAGCCGATCAGCTCGGTGAGGAAGGCGCTAACGCGATCGCCGTCCTCGAGCTTGAGCTCGTCGACCGCGGCCGCCATGCAACCGGCGGCGATGGCGCGATCCTCGTCGGTGAGGAGCTGCTCGGCGGCGCCGACCCGGCGGCGCAAGGCCGAGCCCAGGAGCGAGAACGGCGAGCCGGCGCGCATGGGATCGCCGCGTCCGGTCCAGATCTTCGGCTGCTCGGTGAGGCCCTCGAGGCGATCGACCAGCTCGTGGCGCAGGCGCGACTTGCCGATGCCGGCCTCGCCGGTGACCACCACCGCGCGCGACGCCGGCTCGTCGGCGCTGTCGGTGCAGGCCTGGAGCAGCATCGTGAGCTCGCGCTCTCGGCCCACGGTCGGGGTGCGGCGGCCGAGGATGACCCGCACGCCGTCGTCGGCGCGTTCGCCCGACACGATGGGCAGCGGGCCGCCGTCGACGGCGAAGCGGGGACCGAGCAGCGCGGCGGTGACCTCGTCGACGGCGACCGGACGCAGCGGCTCCTTGCCGGCGACGCCGCGACGCAGGAGCGTGGCGGCGCGATCGATGGCGTCGCCGACCGGGACGGTACCGATCGTCCCCCGCCCCGACGCTAGCGCCACCGCGGCGTCGCACACCCGGCGCGCGTCGAGCGCGCAACGGGCCGCGCGCGCGACCAGGTCGGTCGCCGACGGCGAGCCGGCGAAGGTGATGATGGCGCCGCCGCGGGCCAGGGCCTCGAAGTTGCCGCCGTAGCGGTCGGCGCAGGCGGCGAGCTCGACGTAGACCGGCGCCTCCGGAGAGGTGTCCTCGTGCGAGGCGCTGGCGATGTCGTCGTCGGGCATGACCGTCCCGATCATGACGATGGCGACGCGGCGGTGCTCGCTCGACGTGGCCAGCGAGGCGCCGACCGCGGTGATGCCGGTCGAGTCGGCGACCTCGGGTCGCTCGATGCGGCGCAGCTCCTCGGCCACCGCGGCCGCGCCGTTGGGGCGCAGCTCGGGCACCTTCTCGAGCAGGCGGCGGACCAGCGCGTTCAGCGCCGGCGGCGCCTCGGGTCGCGCCGTCACCAGCGGCGGCGCCTCCTCGAGAAGGATCTTGCCCCAGGTCGCCATCTCGTCGGCGGCCGAGAACGGCGGCCGGCCGGCAAGGCTGGTGTAGAGCACGCAGCCCAGGCTCCACAGATCGCAGCGCCAGTCGACGGTGCGGGCGGCGCGCACCTGCTCGGGCGCCATGTAGCGGGGCGTGCCGACCTTGTCGCCGGTGCGGGTGGTGTCGCTGACCATCGTGCGCATGCGGGCGACGCCGAAGTCGAGCAGCTTGGCCTGGCGCACGTCGCCGTCGACGAGGAAGACGTTGGCCGGCTTGAGATCGCGGTGGATGATGCCGGCCTGGTGGGCGGCGGCGAGGGCCTCGGCGATGCGGATGCCGAGATCACGCCCCTCGATGATCGACAGCCGGCCGCGCCGAAGCCGCACCGACAGCGGCTCGCCCTCGAGCCACTCCATGGCCAGCCACGGCTCGTTGGAGGCGCTCACGCCGTGGGCGACGTAGCGGACGATCGACGGGTGGTTGAGCTCGGCCAGCACGATGGCCTCGCGGCGGAAGCGCTCGGCCCAGCGCTCGTTGGCCCGGGCCAGGAGCTTCACCGCCACCGGTTCACCGGTGAGGCGATCACGCGCCAGGTAGACCGAGCCCATGCCGCCGGACTCGGCCAGGCGCTCGATCTCGAACCGGTCGGCGATGACCTGCGCCACCGAAGGATTGTATGTCAACTTCGGGCCGTGCTCGCCGCGGTCGTCCTCGCGCTCGGATTGTCGATGGATGCCGTCGCGGCGATCTCGGTGCGGGGGCTGGCGGCGACGCGGGTGCGCGTGCGAGACGCGCTGATGGCCGCCGCGTTCGTCGGCGGTGCCCACGCGGCGATGGTGACCGCCGGCTGGCAGGCCGGCGCGGCCATGGGCGAGCAGTTCCGACGCGTCGATCACTGGATCGCGTTCGTGCTCCTGGTCGGGCTCGGCGTGCGCGCGATGGTGGCCGCCTGGCGGGCGCCCGGCACGCCGGTACTCTCGCCCGACCGGGCGTTCGCGCCGGGGGTGCTGGCGGTGCTGGCGATCGCGACCAGCATCGACGGCCTGGCCGCGGGCGTGTCCGTATCCTTGCTGGTGCCGCCGCCGCTGGTCACGGTGGGCGTGATCGCGGGTCTCACCGCGGCCATGTCGTTCGCGGCGGCGTTCGCCGGGCGGGCGGCCGGCGCGCGCCTGGGCGGACGCCTGGAGATCGCCGGCGGCGCGGCGCTGTGCGCGATCGGCGTCAAGATCCTCGTCGAGCATCTCTGATCCGCCATCTCTAGTAGAGTGCCGCCGTGAATCTCTTGTTCTGCGGCTCCGGCTGGCTCGATATCGTCGATCTGATCAGCGCGCGGCTGGCCCCCGGCGACCGCCTCCGCCGCTGGGATCGGCGCCGTCCGCTCGTCGACGAGGTGATCGCAGCGCCGACCGACGTAATCTTGCCGAGCAACGGGCTGGTCGACGCCCGCGTGATCGCCGCCGCGGTCGAGCACGGCCTTCAGCTCATCCAGCAACCCGCCGCCGGCACCGATGGCATCGACGTCGCCGCCGCGGCGGCGCGCGGGGTGCCGGTATGCAACGCGCCGGGCGCCAACCAGATCGCGGTCGCCGAGGCCGCGCTCCTGCTCCTGCTCATGTGCGCGCGGCGGTGGCCGGCGGCGCGCTCCTCGTTCGAGGAGGGCGTGATCGGCTCGCCGCTCGGTGTCGAGCTGGCTGGCGCGTCGCTCCTGGTGATCGGCCGCGGCAAGACCGGCACCGCGCTGGCCGATCGCGCTCGCGCGCTGGGCATGGACGTGCGCACCACCGACTCCCAGACCACCCGCGCCGAGCTCCTGGTCGAGCTCGACCGCGCCGACGCGGTCAGCCTGCACTGCCCGCTGTCGGACGAGACCCGCGGCATGATCGACGCCGAGGCGCTGGCGGCGATGCCATCTCACGCCATCCTGGTGAACGTCGCTCGCGGCCCGGTGATCGACAAGGACGCCCTGGTCGTGGCCCTGGCCCGCGGTCACCTGGGGGGCGTCGGCCTCGACGTCTACTGGGACGAGCCCTGGGATCCCACGGATCCGCTCTTCGCCCACCCGCGTGTTGTGACGCTACCCCACGTCGCCGGTTCGACCACGGCCGCCTTCGACCGCATCGCCGCGGTCGTCGTCGAGAACCTGGCTCGACTGAAACGGGGGGATGCGCTGATGCATCGGATCGCTTGAGGCAATGTGTCGATCGTGAGAAGCACGGGGTCATGAGCTGGCTCGTCAGCTACGTGCGTTCCTCGGTGGGCGCCAAGCAGATCATGGCCGTGACTGGCCTGGGGCTCCTGCTCTTCGCCATCGTCCACATGGCCGGGCATCTCGGCATGTTCGCCGGCCGTGACGCCTACAACACCTACGCCCACACCCTTCAGTCGCTGGGCGCGCTCAAGTGGGCCGCGCGCGCCGGCCTGGTTGGCATCCTCGCCGTCCACGTGATCATGGCCATCGCGCTGACCCGCGCCAACGGCGCGGCGCGGCCGCAGAAGTACGCCGTCTTTCACACCCGCAAGACCACCTTCTTCGCCCGGACCATGACGATGACCGGCCTGGTCATCCTGGCCTTCGTCGTCTATCACCTCGCCCACTTCACGCTGGGCTGGGTCCAGCCGGCCCACTTCCACACCGTCGACGGCCAGGGCCGCTACGACGCGTACACCATGTTCGTGATGGGCTTCCGCAACGTGCCCATCCTGATCTCGTACCTGGTCGCGGTCACGCTGCTCTCGTTCCACCTCACCCACGGCGCGTCGAGCTGGCTGCAGTCGCTGGGCTGGCGCCACCCCAAGTACGACCCCGCCCTCGACAAACTCGGACCCCTGCTCGGCCTCGGGCTCGCGCTCGGCTACGCCGCGCCGCCGCTGGCCGTCCTCTTCCGCATCATCGAGCTCTGAGAGCCGTACCCATGAAACTCGACGCGCGCATCCCCGCTGGCCCCATCGCCGAGAAATGGAGCCGGGCCAAGTTCGAGCTCAAGCTGGTCAACCCGGCCAACAAGCGCAAGTACAGCGTGATCGTCGTCGGCAGCGGCTTGGCCGGCGGCGCCGCGGCTGCGACCCTGGCCGAGCTCGGCTACGACGTCGCCTGCTTCTGCTTCCAGGACTCGCCGCGCCGCGCGCACTCGATCGCCGCCCAGGGCGGCATC
>SXJR01000473.1 GCA_005779305.1 Myxococcales bacterium | reverse complement strand
CGTGGCCGGGGCAGTCGACGTGGGCGTAACGACGCGTGGCCGAGTCGTACTCGACGTGGGCCAGGTTGATCGTGACGCCGCGCTTCTTCTCCTCGGGCGCGCTGTCGATCTGGTCGAAGGCACGGGCCTGACCGCCGTGGCGGCGCGCCATCACCTGGGTGAGGGCGGCCGTCAGCGTGGTCTTGCCGTGGTCGACGTGACCGATGGTTCCGACGTTGACGATGAGCTTCTCCATGACACGTGTTCCTGGTGGGCGGGCCACCCACCGCGAGATCAACCGCGCCGAGCATAACGGGTCACGGAACATCCGCGCGCCTCGGGCTCGACGCGGGCCCGAAACGAGAACGGGCCCCGGGGCGTCTGCCGCGGGGCCCGTCGGATGGCTGATGCCGACCGACTAGAGGCGCTGCGCGCGGACGTCCCCATCCGCGGCCCCGACCGGGCCGCACGACGAAGCTGACGACGACGCGTTGCGCACGAACATGTGAAACGCACCAATGCCAGGTCTGGTCTCGAGCGTCAACGAGATTTCGCTATCATGGCCGGATGGCGTACGAATCAGTCGAGTCGCTCGTGGGTCGGATCGACGATCCGAACGGCGCCGGGTGCGCGAAGATCCTCGCGGATCACCGCGCGCTGTTCGCGACGGTGCAGGGCTCGACGAACAACCACCAAGCGTGGCGCGGCGGGTACCTCGATCACGTGAGCGAGGTGATGAACATCGCGGTCGTGCTCTACGAACAGCTCTCGGCGAGGCGGCCGCTGCCGTTCTCGCTCTCCGACCTCTTGCTCGTGGTGTTCCTGCACGACATCGAGAAGCCATGGAAGTACGACCTCGGCGCCGACGGGCAGTTGCGTCACAAGGCCGAGATGCAGGGCAAAGCCGCGCATCAGAAGTTCCGCATGGAGTTGCTCCGCCAGCACGGCATCGTCCTCACCGCCGAGCACGAGAACGGGCTCAAGTACGCCGAGGGCGAGCTCGCCGACTACACCAACAAACAGCGGATGATGGGCCCGCTCGCCGCGATGGCTCACATGTGCGACGTCGCGAGCGCGCGACTCTGGTTCGACCATCCCGCGGCGAACGCCGATCCGTGGACGGGCGCCGCGCGCGTGTCGAGCTAGTGCTTCGAGCCCCCAACGAGCGGCCCAGGCACTTCGCGTGGATCGATGGGCCCATGCATTCGCCATCCGACGGTGAGTAGCCAGGTCTGTGGGTAGACGGTCTGCAAGGGCAGATAGCCCTCCGGTGGGATGAACGGTCCTTTCCGTTTCCAGCCATCGAACCGCACACCGCTCGCGTAGGGATCGATGGCAGCACGCGATTGCGCGAACCCGGCGAGGTCCTCGCGGTGGCGACGCCAGTTGTTCAACACGTACGCGATGGCGTGGCGAACCTGGCGCGGCGAGCGCAGCTGCTCGACGTGGTAGCGCTCCGGGAAGACCGTGCCCCTGCGGGGAACGGTCTTCCCGCGATCGGAGGCCACGGCCGCGTTCAAGTGCTTGGCCGCCGAGATCTCGAGCCCCCGCATCCCGAGGCCGAGGGCTCTGGCGTCATCGGCCTCGCATATCAAGTGGATGTGCTCGCGCTGGATGCTCATGTGGACCACACGGAAGTCGGTCCGCACGAAGCTCGTCAAGAGTGCCCGGCGGATCGCCTTGTAGGCACGCCGTCGCCGTAGCCCGCCGACCTCCTTCACGACCCTCAAGGTCACGTGCACCGGAACATTCCTCGCGAGCGTTGCGCGAAGCCGTACCCAGTTGCGCTTGCGACCCGGCCCACGTGGGCGGCCGGCTCCTGTCCGTTTGCCGCCCCGTCCCTGGTTCTCGAACAGATCCCCTTGTCGACTGCGCGCCGCCATTTGATTTACGACGATATATATCAGATCTCGCCAGATGGTCAGGCCCACGTGGGACATGCTCCAGGGGGTGCAGATCGCGTACATCGCTGACAGCTCAGCAGATGTGTTAGCGATGTCCGTGCTTGCACATGCGAGAACTCAGGCCGCGCGCGCGGCGCGCTCGATCGCTGCGCCCACGTGGGCATCGGCGGCGAGCAGACGATCGGCGTCCAGCGAGAAGCGCGGCTTGGGTGAACACCAGCTCGTGGCCGAGCTGGCTGAGGGCAACGGCGCGGCGGACGGCATCGGGCTCGAACATGAGCGATCACTCTACGCGGACGACGCGCACGCCGGTGATCGCGCCGGCGGTGGGATCGACGTCGACGACCAGGAAGTGCCGGTCGATGCCGTCGAAGCGCATGGGCTCGGCCCCGCCGCCGCCGGAGACGTGGGCGGGGATGCCGGCGTTGTCGAAGCCGGCGTAGGTGTGGAGGTGGCCGTAGAAGGTCATGTCGACGCGGGCGGCGGCGAGGCGAGCGAGGAGCGCCGAGGCCTCGCGGCGGCTGGCGAAGGAGCCCTGGCGCAGGCCGATCGGATCGATCGGCGGGTAGTGCGTGGCGAAGACGTGGAGGCCTCCGGCGTGTTCGGCGAGCCAGCCATCGAGGAGCGCGTCGACGGTGGGATCGATGCCGGCCGAGGCCGAGTCGACCAGCGAGAAGGCGACGCCGCGGAAGTCGAAGTGCACGGTGGCCCGCCCGAACCGGCGGTACCAGCGATCGATGTCGCCCCACAGCTCGTGGTTGCCGATGGTCGAGTAGAAGGGCAGCCCGAGGGTTGTGAGCTGGCGCTCGAAGGTCTGGTACTCGTCCTCGCGGCCGCGGTGGACGATGTCGCCGGTGGAGATGACGAAGCGGACGCCGGGCTCGGCCTCGATGGCGGCGAAGACCTCGTGCACGCGCGGCAGGGCGTCCTGGATGTCGCCCATGACGGCGAAGCGCCACGGCGCGACGCCGGCGGCGTCGGACGGAGCAACGTGGATGGTGGTGCGACCAGCGGGGAGCGTGACGAGGCTCGTGCAGACCGTCGGGCGAGGGGCGCAGATCGTGCTGGCGGTGGCGGGTCCCGAGGGCGTGGTGGCGGTGAGCGCGAGATCGGCGAGGGTGTTGCCGACGATGATGGTCCAGGTGCCGGCGGCGGACGCGTCGAGATCGAGGACGAGATCGAAGACGGGGGCCTGGGCCCAGAGCTCGAGCGTCGCCTCGGAGGTCGGGGTGCCGCTGAGCTCGAGTGTCCGCACGTGAGCAAGTCCGTCGACGACGGCGACGGTGACGCCGGGCGCCGTGGCGAGGCCGATCTCCTGGTCGCGGATGGCGCGATCCTCGCCGGGCCGGGTGCAGGCGGTGACGGCGAGCGCGGAAGCGGCGACCGCGGCCGCGGCGACGGTGGCGCGAACAGAGTGGTTCATCACGGCATCTCCGGAAGCCGCACCCGCGCGGCGAATGAGAGGACGTAGGCCGAGCCGACCTCGACGCGGGCGCTGACGCCCCAGCGATCGCGCCAGGCGGTGGCGGCGGCGCCGACGTAGCCCACGAAGCCGTTGGCGGAGGTCGGCGGCGTGAGGCCGCCGGCGAGCGTGTCGCGTCGATGTTCGTAGTAGAGCTCGGCCTCGAGCGCGCGGGCGCGGCCGTCGCCGAGCACGAAGCCCCAGCCGAGGTGCGCGGTGAAGAGGCTCGAGGTGTCGGCAGCGGCGGTCGCGGTGTAGCGGATGCGCTCGCCACCGACGCCCATGCCGAGCGTCGCAAAGGTGCCGCGCAGCGAGGGGCCGATGCGAGCCAGGTCGACGCGGGCCAGGGCGCCGGCCTCGACGGTGGCGACCCGCAGGCCCTGATCGGCGCGGCGCTCCTCGGCGGCGGAGACCTCGACGTCGAGCGCCGAGATGTCGGGCAGGTGCTGGCCGGGGCGCGGGCCGCGCAGGCGCGCGCCGAGGGCACCGCGGACGCGCCAGGTGCCGTCGCCGAACCAGCCCGACGCACCGGAGGTGGCGCGGCCGTGGCGGAGCACCGCGTCGGCGGTGGCGAGGTTGGCGAACGGCACGCGCGGATCGCCGACGAAGGTGTAGCCGAGCGCGACGTCGAGCGCCGACGGCGGCGCCGGCGTGCCGGCGAGACATGCGCCGCCGGCGGCGCCCCAGGCGTCGGCGGCGATCGTGGTGAACAGGAGACCGGCCCCGGGCAGCAGCAGCACCAGCCCGGGCAAGGTCTCGCCGGCGCCGCCCGAGACGCCGAGCGGAAGGCCACCGGCGGCGGCGAGGCCAAGGCCGACGCCCTCGAGCACGAGCAGTCGCTTCGCGGTGCGCCGGTCGTGCGCGACCCAGTGGCCGGCGCCGCGGACGATCACACCGGGCACGAGCGCGGCGCCGACGGCGAGCGCGCGGCGAGCGCGACTGGGCGCCGGCGCCGGGGCCGGCGATTCCTCGGCGCGAGCCGTCGACGGCGCGAGGGCAAGCGCGGCGACCATGGCCAGCGCAGGCAACGAACGAAGGGCCACCGGGGGGAGCATAGCGAGTCGGGACGGATAAGATCGCGGGGTGTTGGAAAAGCGGTTCGGTTCTCGCAGCAGGCCGATCGAGCTCGCGATCGTCCTCGTCGGCTTGCTGATGATCGGCAGCCTGGCGCGGTGCCTGTGGCCAGGGAGCGCGACGAAGGGCGAGGTGGCCGCGGCGGGTGATGGTGGGGTGCGGGTGAAGCCAGCGCTGGACGTGGAGCTCTACCGGCAGGCCTACCGGACGCGAAGGGAACGGGCGAAGGAGGTGGCCCGGCAGCACGCGATGCGCATGGCGGCGAGCAGTGATGGAGGCGTGAGCGCCGGCCTGAGGGCGGCCAGGGCCGAAGGGCGGATGCAGCTCATCGAGCCGCAGTGCATCCTCGGGCCGGCCGAGCTGTGCGAGCTCCTGCGCGAGACGGTGGTCGACTGCGCGAACGGAGATGGCGTGGCGTGTCTGGCCGTCGCGCAGTACCTGCAGGACACGCCGCCGCGGCCGCTGGTCGCGCTGTCGTACCTGCTGTTCGCCTGCCAGGAAGGCGAGCAGGAGGGATGCGCGCGCATGGCGGTGGTCAAGGACAAGGCCAGGCCAGAGGGGCCGTGCGACGACGACGTGTTCCGCTGCGCGTGGTGGTCGTACATCCGCAAGGACGAGGTGATGCTCGACCAGGTCTGCGCGCTCGGCGTGGCCGACGCGTGCGCACACCTGGAGTACGCGAACCAGGGCGATCCGGCGCGGGCCAGGACGTACCTCGAGATCGCGTGCCAGCTCGGCAACCCGATGACGTGCCGGGAGCTGGCGAGGAGACTGACGCCGGGGTGCCGGCCCAGCAACGACGATGGGCCCTGCTATCGGCCCGACCCGGCCGAAGCCGAGGCGGCGCGAACGATCGCGTGCGAGGCCGGTTTCTGCTAGGACAGCGCGATGGGCGCTCAGTGGAAGCAGAAGGGCAAGACGGTCGCGGCCAACGCCAAGGGCAAGATCTTCAGCAAGCTCGCCAAGGAGATCGCGATCGCGGCCAAGGGCGGGGCCGATCCGACCATGAACTCGCGGCTGCGCATCGTCGTCGAGGCGGCCAAGAAGGCGTCCTTGCCCAAGGACACGCTCGAGCGCGCCATCAAGAAGGGCTCCGGGCAGCTCGACGACGCGTCGAGCTACGAGACGCTGGTCTTCGAGGGCTTCGCGCCTCATCGAGTGCCGGTCATCGTCGAGTGCGTCACCGACAACAAGAACCGGACCACGACCAGCATCCGGGTGCTCTTCCGCAAGGGACAGCTCGGCAACACCGGCTCGGTGTCGTGGGACTTCCGACACCTGGGGATGATCCAGGCCAGCGCCGAGGCCGGCGCGGCCGATGCCGAGGACGCGGCGATCGAGGCCGGCGCGCAGGAGGTCGAGGCCGGCGACGAGGGCGCCATGCTGTTCCTGACCGAACCCGGCGATCTCGATGCCGTGACCCGCGCGCTGGCCGGTCAGAAATGGACGGTGACGTCGGCGACGCTGGGCTGGAAGGCGAAGAACCCGGTCGCGCTCGACGACGCAGCGCGGGCCGAGGTCGAGGCGTTCTTGCACGCGCTCGACGAGGATGACGACGTGCAGAACCTGTACGTCGGGCTGGCCTGAGCGCGGAGAGGAAGAGTCGGCCGTTCACGTTCACGTTCACGTTCACGTTCACGTTCACGTTCACGTCGCCGTCGCCGTCGACGACCGCGACTACGGTCGGAGGAGGCGGGACGCGAGGCCGGAGGAACGGGCGGAGGTGCGTGATCCAGCGGAGGCGAGGAGGTGTTTGGGACCGACCAGACATGCCCCGGAGCGGGCGCGGGTGAGGGCGGTGTAGAGGAGCTCGCGGGTGAGGAGCGGGTTGTCTTCGAGGGGCAGGATGAGGGCGATGCGATCGAGCTCGGAGCCCTGGCTCTTGTGGACGGTCATGGCCCAGGCCAGCTCGAGGCCACCGCGCAGGGCGTCGACGGGGAACGGGACCAGCTCGCCGCCGCGACGGAAGATCGCGCGCCAGTGTTTGGCGCCATCGTCGTCGACCACCCAGGCGATCACGCCCTGGTCGCCGTTGAACAGGCCGCGGTCGTAGTCGTTGCGGGTGAACATCACCGGCTCACCGGGGACCAGCTCGGGCGCCGACTCGATGGTCAGCTCGCCGAGCATGTGCTGGTGGCAGCGCTGCGACAGCGTGCGCGCGCCGGTGTCGCCGCCGCGAGTGACGGCGAGCAGGCGCGCCGCCTCGTGGTGGGCGAGCAGCTGCTCGAGCGCGAGGGCGTCGCCGGGGGCCCAGCGGCCGGCGCGGCGCTGGTAGTCGCGGCGGGCCAGCGAGCGAACGGCGGCGGCGCGCT
>SXJR01000472.1 GCA_005779305.1 Myxococcales bacterium | reverse complement strand
TTCGTCGATGTCGCAGTCGCTGAGCGCGCGCGTGCAGACCGAGAGCTGGTCTGAATCGTCGTAGATCGCGAAGCCCGAAGGCAGTCACCCGCGCCCGGGAGGAGCTGGAGCGCGCGCGCCGCTCGTCGGATCGCGCCGAGCCGGCCGCGCTGTCGCTGCTGGCGCTCGCCGCCGGCGAGGTGCTCGGGTCCAACGACTCGCAGCGCCAGGTGATGCTGGGCGCCGCGCGAGCGCGGGTGTTGCGCACCGCCTCGCGCCGCGAGGATCCACGCGCGTACTGCACGGCGGTCCGGCTGCACCGCCGTCTGCTCGAGCTGACCGGCGGGATTCCCGCCGATCTGCCCGGTCCCGCGTGATGCGCACCATCGCGTTTCTTCTTGTCCTCGCTGCGTGCGGTGAGCCCAGACGCGAGGCCCAGCCGGCGCGCACCGAGCCCGGTGGCGGCAGCGGACCTCGCGACGCTGCGGCGCGACCGCCGACCACGTTCGTCGACGGTGCCGACGACGTCGCGATCGCCCACGACGCCGGGGTCACCGTCGACGATCCGGGTGGCGGAGCGGGCAGCGCGGCCGACGCGCTCGGGGCCTTGCCGGCCTGGCAAGCCGTCGTCGATCGCGATCGGTACCTGGCCCGCCGCAACCAGCGCGCCGTGCTCGCCGGCCGCATCGGCGGCGAAGCGATCGCGCCCGGCGCGCGCGGCGTGGTCCGCTGGCTGGTCGACGAGACCGAGGGCAACGGGGCGCTGGCGGTGCGGGTTGCCATCTCGGGCAAGGCGCCCGCCGACGGCGAGCGGGTGGCGGTCGAGGGCGCGTGGACCCTCGACGATCAGCGGCGCTGGTACTGGCAGGTGACGTCGATGTCGACGCTCGACGGGCCGGCACCACCCGCGCCACCCGATCCGCCGTCGACGCCCGGTCACCTCGTCGGCACCGGTTCGCCGCCATCGGGCTGGCGCCCGATCTCCAAGGCCCGCGACGGCGGGATCGTCACCTTCGGCGTGGTGCGAACGCCACGCGGCGAAGGCGACGGCTGGCTCGTCGCCGATGACTCGTTCAGTCCGCCCTTCGCGTACCTCTACCTGCCCGGCGAACGCCCCAGCTACGGCGGCCACGATCTGCGCCATCCCGACGAGCGCTGGGTGCTCAAGCGCGGCGTCACCTACTGGGTCCGCATCGATCGGATCCGCCGCCGCACCCCCGAGGACCTCGCCCGCATAAAGGCCACGACCGCGCCAACCAAGTTCTGAGCCTTACTGTTCCCCTTCCCCTTCCCCGTCCCCTTCCCCTTACCCTTACCCTTCTCGCTGCTATCTTCACGCCGTGCGCATCCTGGTCGGCGTCATCCTCACACTGTCCCTGTTCACCTCGGCCGCGGTCGCGGCTCCCGAACCCCGCCCGGCGCACCCGCGCCTGCTCCTCGACGACACCCTGCGGGCGGCGTGGAAGCGGGGCGCGACGAAGGCCGGCAGCCCGGTGGCGCGCGCGGTCGATCGCTGCCACCAGATCCAGAAAAATCCCAAGGAGTTCGAGCGCGACCTTTACATGGGCCTCGACTGGGCCGGCTTCCTGCAGAACTGTCTGGTGGCGTGGGTGGCGACCGGCAAGTCCGAGCACGCCGACACGGCGATGAAGTACTTCATCGCCATGATCGACGACCTCGCGGTGATCGGCGACGGAAAGGGCGGCAACGAGGCCGCGCGCCGTGACAGCGGCTACTCGATCCGCGCCCTGGGCCCGTATCCGGCGCTGGCCTACGACTGGCTCCACGATCACCCCCGGATGACCCCGGCCCTGCGCGCCCGGGCGCGCGAGCGTTTCGCGGCGTGGACCACGTGGTACCTGGCCAGCGGCTACCGCGCGCGCAGCCCGAGCACGAACTACCACGCCGGCTACCTCATTGCGGTGACGTTCATCGCCATCGCCCAGCACGGCGAGGCCGGCCCCGCCGGCGACGCGCTGTGGAACCTGGTGCGCGACGACCTGTGGGGTAGGGACATGGTCACGGCCATGACCGCCGGCGGCGCGCTCGACGGCGGTGACTGGGGCGAGGGCTGGCAATACGCGCCCCTGTCGGTGGCCTCGTACGCGCTCGCGGCCCGCGTCATGGCCCAGCAGGGCGCGGCGCCGCCGGCGGTGCGGCCGTGGCTCGACGCGGTCCTGCGGCGCCATGTCTACGGCCTCTCCCCCGGCGGCATGGTCTGGGCCGGCGGCGACACCCAGGCCGAGACCGCCAACGTGCCGGTGGGCTTCCTGACCCTGGCCGGCGTGGTGCTGGGCGACGCGTCGAACGACTCCAAGGCGTGGGCCGCTCACGAGATCGAACGCCTCAAGCTGGGCGAGGACGACATCGCGAAGCAGTTCGCCCTGTTCGGCGCGCTGGCCCAGGCGTCGACGGTGGCGGCGGCCGAGGTCCCGCGCCAGAGCTGGCCCACCTTCTACTTGGCGCGCGGCGTGGGCACGCTCTACACGCGCAGTCACTGGGGCAAGGACGCGGTGTGGACCGTGCTCCAGTGCAACAAGACCATCGACGTCGATCACGTGCATCCCAACGCCGGCAACGTGGCGATGTCGCGCGGCCCCGACGATCTGATCGTCGATCCCAGCCCGTACGGCACGCTGTCGAGCCTGACCAGCAACGCGCCGACGGTGGAGAGCAAGCAGCTGCCGCCCGACTACAAGCCGTCGCAGGCCTACTGGAGCGTGAAGACCGGCTTCAAGTGGGCCCACCAGACCGCGTCCGGCGTCGTGGTCACGCGCTGCGACTACGCCGATCAATACAAGTTCCAGGACAATCCCAGCGACGTGCCGGCGGCTCAGCGCGACGTGGTCGTGTTCCCCTGGGATCATGGCAAGAACGCCACCATGGTCGTCGTCGATCGGGCGAAGAGCGGCGATCGGAGTCGCAACCTCTTCCTCCGCTTCCGCACCCAGGCCAAGCTGGCCAAGGACGGCGACGGCGCCAAGGGCACGCGCGGCGGCTCGCAGGTCGCAGTCCACAAGCTATGGGCGTCAGGTGGCGCCGGCGAGCTGCGCTCGTTGCCGCGCGGCGACTGCTTCTCGGGCGCGACCCGCGGCGGCTGCGACATCCCCCGCTTCGCCGTCGACGAGTGGCGCCTGGTCGTGCCGGGCCCGACCATGGAGGCCGCCCACGTCATCGACGCGATGCCGTCCAAGGGCGGCGAGACCGCGGCCACCGTCGAGAAGCAGGGCAGCGTCACGGTGGTGACCGCGCAGCGCGGCGGCGGCGCGATGGTGGTCGCGATCGGTGGCGACGGCGCGCTCAGCTACAAGGCCACGCCCGGCGTCCACGCCGTGATCGACGGCCCTGACGACGCGATGGTGGCGGCGGCGGCCGGCGCCGGCGGCGTGTGCGCGATCACGGTCGCGCCGCGCGGCCCCGGCACCAAGGTCCCCGGCCGCCCAGCGGTGTTCACGCTCGACGCCCAGTGCGCGGTCCAGGCCGACGGCGCCATGGCCGCGCCGCTGGGCATGCCGCCGGGCTCGGACGGCGCTGTCGACGCTGGCGCCGGCGGCGCCGCTGCCGCGATCGAGGACGCCGCGACCGCTGGTGGCGGTGGCGGCGACGGCGTCCCCGATGACGCCGTGGTCACGCCCAGCGGCACCCTGCCGCGCAGCGCGCGCAGTGGTTGCTGCGGCGCTCAGTCCACGCCGGGCTCGCCGATCGCGATGGCGGCGCTGGTGCTCGTGTGGCTGGTCATCTCCGGGAGGAGAGGATCCAGTAGAGCGCTCCGGACAGCCCGAAGCCGATGAACCAGGCCCAGTCGTAGATCATGCGCATCGGCGCCCAGAACGCGCCGGCGAGCGCGACCCCGGCGCCGACCACGGTGGCGATCACCGCCGCCGGGTTCCAGCCGCCCTGGTAGCGGTAGACGCCGTCGGGCACGTAGAGGTCGCGCAGGACCAGGTTGGTCTTGCGGATGATCCAGTAGTCGACGATCAGCACGCCAGCGATCGAGCCCAGCGCGCCCGAGTAGCCGATCAGCCAGCCGTCGATGTAGCGCTTGGAGTCGGCGAGCAGCTCCCAGGGCTGGAACAGGATGCCGAGGATCCCGGTGATGAGGCCGCCGGTCTTGAAGTCGATCTTCGACGGGAAGGCGTTGGCGAAGTCGTTGGCCGGCGACACCACGTTGGCAGCGATGTTGACCGCGAGGGTCGCGACCACGATCGTGAACATGGCGATGGCGACCAGCCACGGGCTCTCGAAGCGCGACATGAGCGCGATCGGCTCCCAGATCTGCTCGCCGTAGATGATCGCCGTGGCCGACGTGATCACCACACCCATGGCGGCGAACGCCGTCATCGTCGTCGGCAGCGCCACGATCTGGCCCACCGCCTGCTCGCGCTGCGAGCGGCCGAAGCGGGTGAAGTCGGGCATGTTGAGCGACAAGGTCGACCAGAAGCCGATCATCGCGGTGAGCGACGGCACGAACACCGGCCAGAACTCGCCCCAGGTGTGCAGCCGTCCCGACTGCTCCATGATCGGTCCCAGGCCGTCGGCGCGATCGATCGCCCACCACACCAGGATCGCCGTCATCACCAGCACGAACGGCGCGGCCCAGCGCTCGACCCGGCGCAGGAGCTCCATGCCCTTGTAGATGACCAGGATGTTGAGCGCCCAGAACAGCAGGAACGAGATCCACTGCGTGGTCGGATAACCGTGGACGCGGCCCAGCGCCGCCGGCCAGCCGTGCCACAGCGAGGCGAAGAACGCGTGCAGCGCGAGGCCGCCGATCCAGGCCTGGATGCCGAACCAGCCGCAGGCGACCAGCGCGCGCATGAGCGCGGGCAGGTTGGCGCCGACGGTGCCGTAGGCGGCGCGGGCGAAGACCGGGAACGGGATGCCGTAGCGGGTGCCCGGGTGCGAGTTGAGCAGGATGGGAGCGAGGACGATGATGTTGCCGAGCGCGATCGTGATGAGGGCCTGCCACCAGCTCATCCCGTTCTTGATGAGGCTCGAGGCCATCATGTAGGTGGGGATGCAGTGGGCCATCGAGACCCAGAGCGCGGCGTAGTCCCACGTGTTCCAGGTGCGCTCGGCCACCCGCACCGGTGCCAGATCGTGGTTGAACAGCGGCGAGCGCTCGATCTCGTCGTGATCGCTGAGCTCGATCCGCCCGTCGGGATGGGCGACTTCTCGCGTCGACATGGGGGTGCGACTATCCTACGATGCAATCATGCGTGCGCTGTGCGGCCTGCCCCTGCTGCTGATCGCCGCCTGCGGGTTCCGGCCCGGCGGCGAGGACAACGGCACCGAGGCCGACGCCGCCATCGACAGCGCCGAGACCGACGCCGACCTGGGCGACGGCGGTGACGTCGACGGGGCCACGATCGACGCCGCCACGACCGACGCCGCCACGACCGACGCCGCCACGACCGACGCCGCCACGATCGACGCCGCCGCGATCGACGCCGCCACGATCGACGCCGCCGCGATCGACGCCGCCACGATCGACGCCGCCGCGATCGACGCCCGGCTGATCGATGCCGCCATGATCGACGCTCGCCCCGCCTGCCCGGCCGTGTACGACGTGACTTTCAACGGCAGCCGCTACCGGTTGGTCGCGGGCCCCGCCACCGTCGGCCCCGCCAGCACCGACTGCAACGACGACTTGCCCGGCGGGCGCACGCACCTGGCGACATTCGAGGTCGCCGCCGACATGGATGGCGCCATCGACGCCGTCAACCCCGGCAACAGCGCCGAGCCGCTGGTCGGCGCGGCGTGCAGCAGCGTCGACTGCTCGTCGATGGCGCTGTGGTCGTGGGTGACCGGGACCATGGTCGCCGCAACCTTGTGGGAAACCGGCCAGCCCAACAACGGGTTCACCCAGAAGATCGCCGCCGCCCGCCAGGTCTCGAGCACCTGGACCCTGAACAACGTCGACGCCGCGACCGCGACCCGGCCGTACATCTGCGAATGCGATCCGTGACGAGCGAGGCCATGCGCTCACCCACGCATCTGGTCGAGCACGGACGGCAGATCCTGGGCCGCTTCGACGGGCCGGCCGCGCACAACAATCTGATCGACGGCGCATACCGGCACCTGCCGCGCGCGCTGCGCTGGTGGCGTCTCAAGGAATGGCAGGCGGTCCAGATCGCGTCGCCGCGGCTGTTCGCCAACCTGGCCCTGTTCGACGCCCGCCTCATGCAACTCCGCCAGGTCAAGGTCTACGACCGCACTCGCGGCGTGAAGCACATCCACGAGACCAAGCTGCCGCCGCGAACGCTGCGCATCGCCGACCAGCTCCTCGACTCGGTCAACCGCCACGCCGATCGCGGCGGCTCGCTCGCTTTCACCAACCGGATGACTCACGGCCGCATCGAGGTCGAGTGCGAGCTGGCCGCGCGCGGCGGCACTCCGCGGGTCGCCGGCCGCTTCACCCTCCTCACCGATCGCGGTGCGTCGCAGGTGGTGAGCTTGCCGTTCGCCCACGGCGGCATGTACTCGCACAAGGGCATGTTCCCCGTCGACGGCGAGCTGACCATCGGCGACGAACGCGTCCGCCTCGATCCAGGCGAGACCCTGGCGCTGCTCGACGACCACAAGGGCTATTACCCGTACGTGATGCGGTGGGACTGGGTGACGTGCGCGACCTGGCAGGGCGGCGCCGCCGTCGGCTTCAACCTGACCCGCAACCAGTGCAAGGACCCGGCGACATACAACGAGAACTGCGCCTGGCGCGGCGACCAGCTCGGCGTGCTGCCGGCGATCGAGGTGACCCGCACCGGTGTCGGCGGCCGCAGCGAGCGCTGGTTCTTCCGCGATCGTGACGGGCGGGTCGATGTGACCTTCGAGCCGACCGTGCCCGGCGACGTGCGCGTGCAGGCCGTGATCGTCGAAAGCCGCTACCGCGGACCGTTCGGCAACTTCTCGGGCCGCCTCGAGCCCGACGGCCTGCCGCCGATCAGCGTCGACGGCTGGTTCGGCATGGGCGAAGACTTCCACCTGCGCTGCTAGGCGTCTTCGTCGAAGTCGGTCAGGTGCCAGCCCTCGGGCGAATGGACCTGGGCGGCGAGGCCGGGATCGAGGTGCTCGGCAGCGGCGACGGCGATCATGCGCTTCGACTCGCGCGGGGCGAAGCCGCGCGACTCGAGCGACTCGGCGAGCCACTGCCCGCCCAGGTAGCGCATCGAGAGGCTGGTGGCGCCGGTGCGGTAGACCAGCCCGGGCAGGAGATCGAGCATCGCGGGCATGTCGGCCCGGTGGCCGAACAGGTCGCGGATGTGGGCGGTGCCGTCGTCGCTCCGCTCGACGAGCGCGTAGACGCGGAGCTCGGCGGCGTGCGAGCTCCCGCCGCGAGCGTACGCGGTGTACCAGGTGCGCTTCGCCGACGACGGGAAGCGCCACGCCAGCACGGCGCCGGTGCGATGGGCCACGACGCCGTGATCGCCGCGCGAACCCTCCCACAAGGCGTCGAGCGCCGCGACCGGTGGGGTCGCAGTCGCGTCGACGCGAAGCCGCCGCGACGCCTCGGCCGCGGCCGGCGACCGCCGCGCCAGCTGGGCCAGATCGACGGCGGCGCCGGCCATGGCCGCGAACAGCGGCTGTTCGACGGCGCGGTAGAGCAGCTCGCGCGCCGCCGGCGGCACCCGCGCCAGCTCGAGCTCGCGCACGCGGCTGGCGTACTCGGCGTGGCGCAGGACGCGGGCCCAGCGGCCGATGGTGCCGAGGGTGACGTAGCCGACCCGCTTGAACACGCCCTCGGCGAGGTGGTTGGGGAAGCCGTAGGCGAAGCCGTGGGTGGCCAGCGCGTAAGCCTTGGTCTCGCGCACCAGCGCGAGCGCGGGGCCGACCGAGCGATGGGCCTTGTCGACGGCGAGATCGGCGAGGAGCCCGGCGCTGGCCGACGGGTGCGAGGCACCGATCTGGAAGTGGCGGACTCCGACCCCGGCGGTGCCAACGGCGGTGGTGGAATCGGAGGCGCGGAGGAGGACGACGGTGTCGGGCGGGTTGGGCGCCGTGGTGTAGAGCCAGTCGTACTTGGCGGCGGGGGTGGACTCGAGGTGGAGATTTTCGGACCAGAGGCGCAGGAGATCCGCGCGTGCGTCGGAGGGAGGCACGCGAATGACCGAGTAGGTGGGGCGAGGGGGAGGCACGGAGCGAGGCGAAGATCTTAGAAGGGCAAGGGCAAGGTCAAGGGCAAGGGCTAGGCCCGGTCCCCGACCCGGAAGTCAGCGAGCCAGCTCCCTGCGGATGCCTTCACGGACGCCGACCCGCGGCTTCCAGCCCAGGAGCTGCTCGGCCTTGCCGGTGCCCCAGTGAATGCGGGCCAGCGCCGACTGCAGGCGATAGAGCGCGACCGGCGATGGGCGGCCCAGCGCGCCGAGCGGGAGCTCGGAGAGCTTGCCGAGGCCGAACACGAGCGCGCGGGGTACACGGATCGAGGGAGCCCCGCCGCCGGCCAGATCGAGGACGTCCTTCTGGGTGAGGGCCTCGCCGTCGATGATCTGGATGATCTCGCCCTTCGACAGCTTCTTGTCGACCGCGGCCAGGATCGCGTCGACCACGTCGTCGATGTAGACCAGCGGCAGCTCGAGCTTGCCGTCGCCCAGCACCAGCCAGCGGCCACCGGCGCGGCGCGCCACCGCCCCGTTGAGGAGCTGGATGCCGCCGCCGAAGATCTGGCCGGGGCGCAGGATCACCGCGGGCAGCCCCGCGGCGGCGGCGTCGACCACCAGCTTCTCGGCCTCGAGCTTGGCCCGGGTGTAGGCGCCGCGCTCGTCGGGGCGCGGCTCGAGCGCCGCGGTCTCGTCGACGGTGCCGCCGTTGTGCGCACTGCCGGCCCAGTCGATGACCGACATCGAGCTGATGTGGACCAGCTGCTTCACGCCGTACTTCTTGCACGCGTCGATCACGTTCTGGGTGCCGACCACGGTGCCGCCCAGGTGCTCGGGCCAGCCGCCCTTCATGGCGGCGCCGGCGTGGATCACGATCTGCGCGCCCTTCACGGCGCGATCGACCGCGGCCGGATCGCCGAGGTTGCCGATGGCGTACTCGACGCCGGGCAGCGGCCGCTCGGGAGCGCGGCGGACCATGACCCGGAGCTTCTTGCCGTCGGCGAGCAAGCGCCGCATGGTGGCGCCGCCCAGCGAGCCCGACGCGCCGGTGATCAGGTACGGCACCGAGTCCGAGAGCTTGAACTGAGCCAGGCGCGCGGTGTGCTCGGCGTCCGCGTTGCGGGCGATCTTCTCGACCCACTCGACCACGTTCACCGCGTCCTCGACCGAGACCGGCGGCGGCTCGCCGGCGGCGAGGCGGCGGTAGAAGTCGGCGACCAGGTTGCGCAGGCCCTGGTACGACTTCACCTCCTTGCGCACGAACTTCCACACGCCGACCGGCACGTCGACCAGAGGCTGGATCGAGTCGGAGAAGGCGTTGATCAGCCGCTCGGCAGCCTTGGGCAAGGGCGTCGACGCGCGCTTGCCGTGGAACATGGCGAACAGATCGACGCGCAGCACCGCCTTGGTGCCGTGGATGATGATCTGGCTCTGCATCGGCTTCACGTTCCACGACAGCTGGAACTGACCGAGGCCGCGCTTGCAGCGCACCATCGCCCGCCACTCGTCGAAGGCCAGATTGGGATCGCCGCCCAGCGATCGCCACGACGCCTCGACGTCCTCGATCTGACCGAGCAGCTCCTGGATGATGTACATGCAGTGCACGCCGATGTCGCGGAACGGGTAACCGGCGTCGCGATAGTGCGGCGGCAACGGGCCGCCCTCGAAGGGCGGGTACTCCGAGCCGCGCAGGATGTCGACCGACACCACCTGGCCCAGCGCGCCGGATTTCACCATCGCCAGCGCCCGCTCGACCTGCGGATCGTAGAGCAGCGAGTGATTGACGGTCGCGGTCAGGCCCTTCTGCTTGGCCAGGGCGGCGATGCGGCGGCCCTCCTCGGGATCCTCGGTGACCGGCTTCTCGATCAGGACGTGGCAGCCCTTCTCGAGCGCGGCCAGCGCGATCTTGCCGTGGGTCGATGGCGGGGTCAGGACATGGATGACGTTGGCCCCGGCGGCGATGATCTCGTCGAGCGAGCCGAAGGTCTTGACGCCGAACTTCTCGGCGAAGGCGGCGGCCCGCTTGGCGTCGAGGTCGACCACGCCGACCAGCTCGACGTCGGGCAGCGCGCGCACGGCGGCGACGTGGAACTCGCAGATGTTGCCGGCACCGATCATGCCGGCCTTGAGACGTCCATTGCTCATACGGTTGCTTTCCTCGCAGGGAGCTCGTCGACGATGCGGGCCACGGTGGCCACCCGCGCCGCCCAGGTCTCGTTCTTCATCGCGTCCGATCGCGCCTTGCGCGCTCCCGGCTGGTCATCGAGGGCTCGCACGATCGCGGCCTCGACCTCGTCGGGGGTCGAGGCGATCGTGCATAGCGCGGCGTGGCGCACCACCTCCGGCACCGCCGTCGACACCACCGGCACGCCGGCCGACAGGTACTCGCGCAGCTTGATGGGGTTCACGAAGGTCATGCGCTCGGAGATCACGTAGGGGATGAGCCCGACGTCGAAGGCCTTGCAGTAGGCCGGCAGATCCTGGTGCGGCTTGCGGCCGAGCAGGTGGACGTTGGGTAGCGCGCGCAGGCGCTCGACGTCGACCATGATCTGCCCGAGCAGCACGAAGGTCCACGCCGGCCGGCGCCGGGCGACCGCGGCGATGAGATCGAGGTCGACCCAGTCCTGGATCGTCCCGTAGAAGCCGATCAGCGGCCGCGGCAGCGACGCCACGTCGGCGGGCAACGGCAACGCCGGCTCGAGCGCGCGCGCGAACTGGGCGTGATCGACGCCGTGCGGCGAGACGTGGGTAGCCTTGCACACCTCGCGCTTGCTCTCGGCCAGCGCGTGGTTGATGGCGAAGCAGGCGTCGACCTTGCGCAGCAACAGCTCCTCGGAGCGGCGGGTCTCCTGCTCGTCGAGGTAGCTGAACAACGACCACTCGTCGACGCAGTAGTAGATCGCGTGGCGCTCGCCGAGGGTGCCGACGTAATCGGCGACGTTGGGCAGGAACGTCCACAGATCGAAGTCGCGCAGGCCGAGCCGCCAGCGCAGGCCGCGGATGGTCGCGCGCAGGATGCGCATGTTGAGCTGGCGGGCCACGGCGCTGTGCGGGATGGGCAGGACCAGGGGCGAGAACACCCACAGATCGTTCTCGACGTTGACCGGACCCTGGATGAACTCGCCGACCTTGCGACGGATCTTGCCGAGGTCGCGGCCGCTCGACAGCTTCGGCGTGCGGGTGCCGACCGAGTTGAGCCACAGCACCCGCCGGGTCCGCGCGAGCTCGCGCAGGACGTGATGGTTGCTGGTGGGGTCCTCGTGCCAGTCCTTGGCGAAGGCGATGATCCCGACCGGCCGGGGCTCGTGCGACACGGCGCGGAAGGTACGGACCCGGACCGTTCTTGTAAAGGCGGCGTCGGGTCGCACGAACATCGTGCTTCCGCACACTTGCGGAAGACTCGTCGATTTGAACGAGCCTCGCGTCAGTCGTCGTCCGGAAGCACGAACTCGCCGCCGCGGCGATCGCAACGCGCGCGCAGCTCCTCCTCCGTCAACCCTCCTGGTGCATACCAGTCGATCGTCGTCCAGCTCCGGTCATCCTGGGTGGTGGTGATCCGGCAGCCGTTCACCGCCTCGTCCCGCTCGCAGGCCATGTCACCCCAGGTCCCACCGATCGCGCAGAGTCCGCGTGCGTCCTCGAGCTGGTCATCGGTCCAGTCGCCCAGGTACTCGACACACGCGACGCCGCCGTACTCGCAGCTGCCACGCACGTCCGATTCCGAGCACGCAGCGAGACCAAGAATCAAGCTCATCACGACCTGACGCATCATGGGCTCCGTGAGGAGCAAGCCGCGGGCCAGCTCGACTACAACCAGCCGACGGCGACTTCGGCGGCGCATCTGCCAGGGCTTGCCACGACCTGCATGCCATCCCCCACACAACGTTCACGGCGTGTCCGAGACAACCGGTCATTGCGTTTTCCCGGGCCTGCGGCTATCGCTGGCGTGATGACGCTTCGGGCTCGTGTGCGACGTTCCATGGAAGATGCGCTGCAGCGCATCCCTGGCGGTCGCATCGTCTGGCGCGGGCCCTCGCACCTGCGGCGGGTGGCGCTGACGTTCGACGACGGCCCCGACGAGCGCACGCCACGCTACCTCGACCTGCTCGATCGCCACGGCGTGGCGGCCACCTTCTTCGTGATGGGTGACCTGACCGAGCTCGCCCCCGGCGCCATCGCCGAATACCTCCGCCGCGGCCACCAGGTCGGCGCCCACGGCTACGACCACCAGAAGTTCACCAAGCTCGGACCGCGCGGTATCCGAGATCAGCTCCAGCGCACCATGCGCCTCATCGGGCCGGTACCGCAGGGCCGCATGTGGGTGAGGCCGCCCTACGGCGCGATGGGGCCGATCGAGGCCGCGACCATCATCGCGGGCGGGCACGTGATCGGCATGTGGTCGTTCGACAGCAAGGACTACGACCCGACCGATCCGGCGGAGCTCGTGGCCCGCTGCGCGCCGTCGCAGATCGTGCCCGGCGACGTGCTCCTGTTCCACGAGGGCCACGACTGGACGCTCGAGGCGCTGCCGGCGATCATCGAGGCGTTGCAGGGCGACGGCTACGAGCTGGTCACGATGGCCGACCTGCTCGCGAACGTGACATGAAGCCAGCGACCGGCCTGGCGCGGGTGCTGGTCGGGTGTGCGTTGGTCGCCTGCCAGGGCAAGCCAGCGCCCGGCGCCGAGCTGGCGGTGGTCGGCGAGAGCACGCGGCCGCGCTGGGAGGATCCGTTGCCGGCGGTGACCCCGCTCTTCGACGGCGAGCGGGTGCGGCTGCGCGGCGTGCGCGGGGAGACCCTCGGCGTCCACGTCGTGCGGGCGCCCCGCAAGCATGTCCCTGTCGCGCTCGCGTTCGACGGCGATGGTAGCGCCGGCCTGCGGCTCGAGGCCTTCACCGTCGAGCACCACCGCGTCAACGCGCCTTCCACGTCGATGTACGGGGGCAGCCGCGGCCGCGGCCGCTATCCCGATCGCCTGACCCCGACCCAGCAGCCGGTCACCGCCGAGCGTTCGGCCTTCTTCGATCTGGCGATCGCGCGCGACGCCGCGCCTGGCCCGCGCACCGGCACGCTCACCGTCGGCGAGCGCCGCATCCCGGTCGAGCTCGTGATCGAGGACCTCGAGCTGCCCGACCTCGCGGCCGCGCCGTGGGTGTGGGCCTACTACGACGCCAAGGAGGTGAAACGCGCCGACGACGTCGCCGACGTCCTCGGCCAGGAACGTCGCTACGCGGCGCTGTTCCGGAGCCGCGGCGTCGTCGCCTCACCCGAGCTGACCGCGGCGTCGTGGACCGATCGCAAGGAGCTGGTCGCCGGCCTCCGCTTCATCCCCGTGCTCTTGCCGCTGGAGCCGGCGGCGATCGCCACCGAGGTCGCCGGCTGGATCGAGCGCACCGCCGGCAGTGGCCAGGTGCCGTTCGCCATCCCCATCGACGAGCCGCGCCGCTTGATCGACCAGCTCCGCGTCCGCGCCCGCGCCGGCTGGGTGCGCGCCGGCGGTGGTGGCCCCGGCCGTTTCCTCTACGCCGTCACCCACGAGCCGTCGTGGTTGCTGGGCGGCGACGTCGACATCTACATCTCGCCTTCCGCCGCCGGCAAACACGCGGGGGCGTGGACCTACAACGGCGGCCCACCCTGGGCCGGCGCCATGGTGCTCGACGCCGCCGAGCCCGGCACCCGCACCTGGGGCTGGATCGGGTTCCGCTACGACGTGCCGCTCTGGTACGTGTGGGACGCGATGTACTGGCGCGACCGCTACAACCGCGGCCGCGACGCCGCGCCGCTCGAGGATCTGCGCGAGAAGCCGGTGACGTTCGACGACGGCGAGGATCACGGCAACCTCGACGGGGTGCTGGTCTACCCCGGCGTCCTGCCGTCGCTGCGACTGGACGCGATCCGCCGCGGCCTGCAGGATCGCGCGCTGCTCGAGCTCCTGGCCGCCTGCGCCGGCCGCCCCGCCGCCGACGCCATCGTGACGCCGCTGGTGCCACGCGCGCTGGGCGAGGCTCGCCGCGGCGAACGCGCGTCGTGGCCGTCCGACGACGCGGTGTTCGAGCGGGCCCGCCTGCGCGTCCTCGACGAGCTGGTCGCTTGCCGTCGCCGCCCACCCGCGCCATCGTCGCCGCCGCCATGAGTCTCTCGATCGCCGTCGCGCCTCATCCGTCGCTCGACGCCGGCGCGTTCGTCACCCGGCTGGCGGCGCCGCTCGGCGACCTGACCTGGTCCGCGGCCACGACCGGCGGCGTCGCCACACCACCGCCGGCGCTGGCGGGCGCGGGTGACGTCAAGGACGCCGTGCGCGCACTGCTCCGCCATGGCGGCTACAAGCCGTCGGGACGAGGCAAGCCGGCCTCCGAGTACCTGGCCCAGGCCGCCGCCGAAGGTCGCTTCCCGGTCGTGAATCCCGCCGTCGACGTGTGCAACCACGTCTCGTTGCACAGCGGCCTGCCGATCTCGGTGATCGATCTCGATCTGGCCACCGCGCCGCTGTCGATCGCGGTGTGCGCCGAGGGCACCAGTTACGTCTTCAACCCGTCGGGCCAGACCATCGACGCCGGCGGCCTGTGCGCATTGTGCGACGTCGCCGGCCCCTGCGGCACGCCGGTCAAGGACGCGCAACGCACCAAGACTCACGCCGGCACGCGCACACTGCTGTCGATCGTGTGGGGCACCCGCGCGCTGGAGGGGCGGACGGCGGCGGCGACGCGGTGGTACCGCGAGCTGGCGGCGACGATCGAGAGTGCGACCGTCGACGATGTCGTGTTGCGCTAGAAGCAACAGGCAACAGGCACCAGGCAACAGGCAATCAACGCGGGTAGTATCAGCCGTGGCCGAACCGACGACGGGGCGCGCGCCCTACTACCGCATCGGCAGCGGGTTGGGCATCTTCGGCGCGTTCTGCACCGGCGCGGCGCTCGCCGGCTGGGGCACACTGTCCGAGATCTGGACAAGACCGCCCCAGGGCTGGACGTCGGTGCTGCTCCTCGCGGGTGGGTTCGGTCTCGTCGGTGCCGCCGCGATCGCCGCCGGCCGCGCACCTTTCGAGGTCGGCGTGGGTAAGGGCGGCGGCAACCTCGGCCGTCCCGCGTGGGCGATCTCGCTCGCGCTGCACGTCTTCGGAACGCTCGTCGGCATGATCGCGATCATACCGTTGATCGATCGCGGTCCCCGCGCCGCGGTCTTCGTGGCCGCCGGACTGTGGGTGTGCGCGGCGTTCGGTGCCGGGTTCTTCGTGTTCGACCTGTGGAAGCAGCGCGCCCCGCTCGGCTTCGGCCTTGGCCTCGTCACCGCCGGCGGCGTCACGGGCACGGTGGTGGAAGGCCGGCTCGAGCGCCGCATCCTCCACACCCACAAGGCCAAGCTCTACCGGACCCGGTCCACGACCTGGATCGACGCCCACGCCTCGGTCGACGGCACGGCGACGCTGCGCGTACGCACCGGCGGCACGGACACCGACGTGGCCACCGGCACGCTGCGCTGGTCGGCTCCGATCCGCTACCTGCCCGGCGGCGAGGCCCGCGAGCTCACCAGCGTCACCACGATCCTCGCTGGCGATCACATCCTCCACGCGCCCGATCGCAACCTCGCCTTCGCCGCCGCCGGCTCACCGCGCCTCGCCCTGGCCCTGGCCACGTGCGGCCACCTCGCCCGCCTGACGTGGCTCCTCGCGTTGAGCGTGACCAGCGCGGTGCTCGCCGCACACCTGCAGTAGCTACTAGCTCTCGAGCAACACGGTGCCCAGCACCTTGGTCGCCGTGATCTGATCGACGGCGCGGCGCATCTCGCGCGCGGTGGTGACGCGGCCGCGCGCCACCAGCAGCACGCCGTCGGCGGCGTCCTGGAGCAGGTTGACCTCGGCGGTGCCAAACACCGGCGGCGCGTCGATCACGATGTGGTCGTAGCCTCCCAGACGCAGCCGCTCCATCGCGATCGCGAAGGCCGGCGCGTCGAGGAGCTGGGCCTGCTCGGAGCGGGGATTGACCGCGGCCACGTGCAGCCAGAGCTGGGGGATGTCGACGAGGCCCCAGGGCAGGAGCGGCTGGTGGCGGTGGGCGGCGAGCTGCTCGGCGAAGCACCACGGCGGGACGAAGCGGAACACACCGGCGAGCTGGGGCCGGCGCAGGTGGGTCTCGGCGAGCAGCACCTTGGCGCGGCCGCACTCGGCCAGGGCCAGGGCGAGGTTGATCGCCGTCGTGGTCTTGCCCTCGCCCGCCTTGGCGCTGGTCACCACCACGACCTGCGGGCGTCCGCACTCGAGGAGGTGGTGGCGCAAGACGCGGAACTGCGCCGCCCGCTCCGAGTCGGGATCGAGGTGGAGGATGAGCCGAGGATCGGGGGTAGCGTCGTCGGGCAGGTGATGCTGGGTGAGCCCGATCTCGGGCGGCGGATCGCGCCCGGTCGACAGCCCGGCCGGCGTCATCGGCGGCTGCATCGAGACCGTGGGGCGACCGGGTTCGAGAGCCAGGCCGCGCTCGCTTTCGGGCGGCAACGCCAACGTGTGGGCCAGGGCTCTTCCGCCTTCGGTCGGCGGCCGCACCGCCGCCATCGGGTGCGTGACCAGCGGCAGGGGTGCACCGGCGCGCGTGGGCGCGTCGAGCGCATCGTCGGGAACCCCCGGACGATCTCCGAACTTGCCGCGCTTGGTCATGGGGCGTTCGGTCCGGAGCGTATCACGCCGCGCGGCCGCGCCGAACCGCGCCGCGGCCGCGTGCCCGCGCCTTGGGGATGACGGCCAGCGGGGCCAGCCCGAGCGCTTCCAGATCACCGCGCCGGTAAATACGGTCGTCGATGAAGGCCAGGCCGAGGGCGAGGGCGCAACCGAGGGCGGTGAACAGGAAGACACCACCGAACACCACGATCTTCTTGCCCTTGCCGATCGGCTTGAGCGGCCGGTAGGCCGGATCGAGGACGGCGAGGCTGGCGCCTTGCTCGGCGGCGCGCTGCTCGGCGTCGAGCTTGCTGCGGAAGGCGCTGTCGGTGAGGTTGGTGACGCGGGTGCGCTGCTCGTCGACCTCGAGGCGCAGGCGCTGGTACTCGTCCTCGAGCTGGACGATCTCGCTGGCAGCGGTGACCGGCTTCTCGCCCGCGACCGGCGGCGGATCGGTGGCGGAGGCGCCGCGCTGGCGCGCGCGCTCGGCCGAGATCTGGCGCTCGATCTGGGCGAGCTCGGCCTCGAGCTGGGCCTTGTCGACGGGGCCCGACGGCATCACCGCGACGTCGTCGGGATCCTGGGGCACCGCCGCCTTGGCCTGAGCCAGGCGGCTCTTGCCGGCGTCGACGCGCTCACGAGCCTTGACCGCGTCGGGGTGACGGTCGGTGAAGCGATTGAGGGTCTCGGCCAGCGCGCGCTCGGCCGCCTCGAGCTCGCGCTCGGCGTCGGCGACCTTCTGGTCGGCGGCGATCTGGGCGGCGGTGCGCGTCCGCGGCTGGCGCGGCTCGGGCGCGACCGGCGCGCCGGGATTGGCGATGCGCGCCTTGATGCGGGCCTTCTGGCGCTCGAGGATCTGGAGCGGGTTCTCCCCGCTGGCGCGGGGCCGGTTGGTCCGTTCTTCCTGCGCGGCGCGGATCGACGCGCCCTCGCCGCCGCCCGCGCCTTGGGCGGCGTCGATTGCGAACTCGGGGTTGTCAGCGAGAAACTGGTTGAGCGTGGTCTGGTTGCGCCGGAGCACGTCCATCGCCTCGCTGCGCAGCTTCTCGGCGAAGTTGGCCGTGGTCTCGGCTTGCTCGAGCCGCAGCTTGCCTTCCTTGGCCACGAGCAGCTCGGTCAGGCGCTGCGTGACGTCGCGAGCGCGGGTCGCGTTCGAGTCCATGTAGGTGATGACGAAGGTGTTGGCTCCGCGCGGCGCAAAGTCGATGGCCATGCGCAGCTCCTCGACCGCGGCGTCCTCACCATCGGACGCCACGATGTCGGGGAAGGGATTGATCTTGGGATCGCGGATCACCTCGACCAGCGAGCTGCGAGCGAGCAGGATCTCGCGGTAGCGCTCGCCGATGTTGCGGTGCATCGTCGATACGTCGCGGTTCTGCACCACGCTGGTCTGGATCTTCTCCTGGTAGAGCAACACCGCGCCTGACTTGAACACCTTGGGACGGGTCATCGCGAAGGCGACCGAGAGCACGCCGCCCAGCACCACCAGGCCGGCGACCAGCCACCAGTAGCGACGGGCCTGCACCACGTACTGGAGCAGCCGATCGAGCTTCTCGCGGGGAGTCACCTGGGCTAACGCCATGGCACCCAGGATGGCATCCGGCGGCGCTGGACGCCACGATCGCGCAACCTGCCGACGTGGTCGCCGGGGAAGGCCGGCAAGTGGCCGAGGGCTACCAGCTCCAGCCGCCCCACGTCGTCGAGATCATGGACCCGGCCATCGAAGGCACCGATCACCACGCCGGCCAGGGGCGCGAAGATGCACAGGGCGACCAGGGCCAGACCGATCAGCACCAGCATCGAACGATCGTGCCGGGGCGGCTTGCGCTCGTCGACGACGTTGATCTCGAGCGCGAGCCCGGCGGCGATGGCCTGGGCCTGAAGGGCCTCGCTGGTGGTGGTCAGCTGGACCGACTTGAAGGCCTCCTCGGCCCGGATCACGGCGACCCCGACCTCGTTGCCACGCAGGCGCTGCAGCGCGATCTGGGCCTGATCGTCGCGGGCCTCGGCAGCGGCCAGGGCCGCGGCGGCTTCGGTCTGAGCGGCGCGCGCATCGATGACTCGGCCGCGCATGGTCTCGAGCACCGAGCGCGACGCTTCTTCCAGATCCCGGGCCACGTCGAGGCGATGTTCGCCCTCGCGGGCGATGACCAGGTAGGTGATCGCGCGGGCCATCTCGTAGGCGAAGTCGGGATCGCGATCGGTGAAGCTGATGGCGACGCGGGCCGTGCGGCGCTCGTCGTACGCGTACGAGTACTGAAAGAAGTTGCGCCACACCGCGATGCCGATGGCATCGCGGACGTCCATCAGCACCGCCTCGTCGCCATAGAGCTCGCGCTCGTCGACGTAGAGCTCGCGTTCTTCGAGCAGCTTGATCAGCTCGCCGTTGGACAGGAGCACGTTGTCGATGTAGTCGCGCAGCTCGTTCAGCGGCGTGGAACCGCGGGAGGTGGCCAGCTCGCCTTCGGAGATCGCCAGGACCAGGCGGGCCCGGTACATCGCCGGCTTCTTCGCGACCTTCCACACCACCGCCGCGGTCAGCGCCAACCCGATCGCGACGACCAGCGGCCACCGCGCCTGCGCCCGCCGCTTGAGCCGCTGCAGCTCGGCGATGAGCGTGCGGTAGAAGGGCGGTTCGGACTCGTACCAGTCGGGCATCGACGCTGGCCCAGGAGTATCCCACAACCCGCGATGAGCGCCGTTCGCTCGCCGATGACCCGTCAGCGCCCGGCGACGGCGTCGTCGAGGACCTGGTGCAGGGCCGCGGCCGAGGCCGCCCAACCGCCGCGGGCCCCGCGGGCCGCGACCGCCAGCGGATCGTAGGGCGTGGCCAGGGCGCGCTCGAGCGCCACGGCGAAGGCGTCGGGGTCGCGGGCGGGCGCCAGCTCGCCCAGGGCGGCGTCGCCGAGCAGATCGGGGATGCCGCCCACGGTGGTGGCGACCACGCGCCGCCCCGAGGCCAGCGCCTCGAGCACCACGTTGGGCGTGCCCTCGGCCCAGCTGGCCAGGGCGAGCACGTCGCACGCCGCCATGAGCGTGGGGACCTCGGCGAACGGCCTGGCCCCGAGCAGGTGCAGTCGGCCGCCCAGGCGCCCGGCCACGGCCGCGAGCGCCGCCTGTTGATCACCGCCGCCGGCCATCACCAGGTGCGCGGCTGGCCGGCGGGCGGCGACGCGCTCGAAGGCGGCGGCCAGATCGAGCACGCCCTTGCTCTCCTTCAGGTTGCCGACGTAAAGCGCGAGCTCGGCGTCGGCGGGGAGCCCCAGCGCCGCCCGCGCCGCTGCCCGATCCCGAGGACGGAACAGCTCGGCGTCGACGCCGTTCATGACGATGGCGATGCGGGCGCGGGCCACGCCGAGCGCCACGACCTCGTCGGCGAGCGCACGGCTGACCGCGACCACGCGCGCCGCCCGCGGCAAGGCCCAGGCGAGCTGCCGGCGCGGTCCGGGGAGCTGGGCGTTCTGGTTGATGTCGGAGCCGTGCAGCTTGACCACCGCCGGCACGCCCAGGAGCTGAGCCAGCACCACGGCCGCGAAGCCGTCGGGGTAGGCCCACGACGCCAGCACGACGTCGACCTTGCCGCGGTAGCGCAGAACCTCGGGCAGGAGCGAGGCGACGTACAGCGGGCCCCAGGTGCCATGACCGGCGCGAGGCAGGAACAGGGTGCGCGGGTGGCGCACGGGCAGTCCGTCGATGGTCTCGCGGTCCGGGACCTCGGTCAGGCGGCCCGCCGACGACCAGCGGGACAGGAGCCCGGCCCCCGGGTAGTACGGGATCGTCGCCAGCACGTCGACGATCTGGCAGTGGCGGGCAAGCGCGGCGAACTGCTGGCGGTTGAACGGCGCCGACAGCGGTTCGGCGGCGTTGGGGAAGATCTTGGTGACGACGAGGACGCGCAAACCGGCAAGCGTTCAGATCGCGAAGACCTTGTCCATGCGCAACAGCTTGAAGATGGCGAGCGGCTGATCGCGAGCGCCGGTCACCGACACCTGGCCGCCGTGATTGCGGCAACGCTTGTAGAGGGCCACCAGCGCGGCCACGCCCGAGCTGTCGATCAGATCGAGCCCGCTCAGGTCGACGACCACGCGTGGTCGCCGTTCCTCGACGAGCTTGTCGATGACCGGCGCGAGCTCGGGGGCGGTGTTGACGTCGAGCGTGCCGGCGATGCGCACGGTGGAGACATCACCTTGGTCAGAGCGGCTGAAGTCGATCGGCACGGGCATCACCTGGTTGGGGGAAGGTCACGAAGCGTCAGCGGGGCGGTGTCGCTTGGTCAGGCGCCACAGGTTGGGAGGACCGGGTTCATACGCCACTTCATCGAGCATGGCGCGGGCGATGTGAAGGCCCATGCCGCCCTCGGGCAGGGAGTCCAGGTCGGGCTCGGGCACGGTGCTCGGATCGAAGCTCACGCCGGTGTCGCGGATCTCGATGGTGAGCGTGCCGTCAGCGACGTGGAGCGCGATCTCCACGGTCTCGCCGTCGCGACGGCCGTAGGCGTGGAGGACGATGTTGTTGTAGATCTCGGCGAACGCGGAGACCAGCTCGGCGTCGAACGGATCGCGCAGGTCGTAGGCCCCGCTCAGCGACTGCTCGTCCACTGTACGCTCGCCGCGGGCCAGCCGACAGGCCTCGGCGATCAGCCGTACGGCCAGCGCCCGGTGGCGCAGGTCGCACGGCGAGATCAGCCGGATGACAGAGGCCGAGGCCATGTCGAGTGAGGATATCAGGGTCGGGTCCGCTCGTGGTAGCGTCGGCGTCGAATGGACACCAGCGTGCGATTGGTCAAGCGAGCGATCGACGTCGTCGGTTCTCTCGTGGGGCTGGCCATCTCGGCTCCGCTCACCCCGATCATCGCCGCCGCCATCTACATCGAGTCCCCGGGGCCGGTGTTCTTCCGCCAGCGCCGCGCCGGCAGCCTGCGCTCGGTCGGCTACGAGAACGGCGTCAAGCGGTTCCGATTCCACGAGTTCCACATGCACAAGTTCCGGACCATGCGTCCGGACGCCGAGCGCTTCACCGGGGCGGTGATCGCGGGCAAGGACGACCCCCGCATCACCAAGGTCGGCAAGTTCCTGCGCAAGTCGCGGCTCGACGAGCTGCCCCAGTTCTGGGACGTCCTGCGCGGCGAGATGAGCCTGGTCGGGCCGCGGCCCGAGCGCCCCGAGCTGATCGAGAACCTGGCCTACGCCATCCCCTTCTTCGAGGAGCGCATGCGCGACGTCAAGCCGGGCATCACCGGCCTGGCCCAGGTCTCGCTCGGCTACACCGGCGAGGTCCCCGAGGGCAGCGAGATCGCCGCCCTCGCCGCGACCCTGCAGAACCCCTACGGCCTCGACGACGCCAAGGGCGCGCTCGCCGACGACATGCGCATCAAGATGCTCTACGACCTGGCCTACACGGCCTCACTCGAGAAGCTGGCCACGTACCTGCCCACCGAGCTCCGCGTCATCGCCCGCACGCCGCTGGTGATGATGAAGGCCGTCGGTCGCTAGGCGCTGCGCGATCGTCGAGCAGCGCCTATGGCACGAAGAGGCTATCGCCGGCGACCAGCACGATGTTCATGTCCGGCCGCTTGCCGCTGATGAGGGCGTCGTAGGAGAGCGGGATCGTCCGGATCGTCCCGGTCTTCACATCACGGCGCTGCAGCACCATCTCGTTCTTCTTGGCGAAGCGCGTGAACCCGCCGGCCAGGGCCAGGGCCTCGCTCACGGTCACGAAGAAGTCGGGCGTCATCATGCCGGGACGGGTGACCTCGCCCGACACGGTGAAGCGATAGCTATGGGCACCGCGCAGCGCCACCGTGATCTCCGAGCCCTGGAGCTTCACGAAGTCGGCGACCTTGGTCTTGATCTTGGCCTTGAGCGTCGTCGGGGTCTCGCCGACGGCACGCAGGTCGCCGACCAGCGGCATGGTGATCGTGCCGTCAGGACGGATGGTGGCCTCGGTGGTGAGCCCGGGGTTCTCCCAGACGTTGATCACGATCTGATCGCCGACCCCCAGGACCCACTCCTGGTTGCGAGGATCGGGCTCGGTCGAGTAGTCGTAGTCGGGGATGCTGTGGCCGCAGCCGGCCGCGAGCACGACCGTCAGCGCGACGAACAGAACCACGGCGCGTGGGGCACTCAGAAGAACCATCAGGCGAAGTGTATCACCAGACGTCGAAGGTCATCGGTGTGCCGCCCAGCGGCAGGACGGCGACCTTGGCCTTGCGGCGAGCGTTGGTGCTCTGCAGGTAGATGGTGGTGCCATCGCAGGTCCCGTCGGGGAAGCAGTGGATCTCGAACGTGCTGCCAGCGGTGGTGGGTACCGCCGGCGCGCCGCCGGCGGTCAGGTTGGCGCTCGTCGTGTAGCCCGACAGCAGGACGGCCTTGTTCAGCGCCGCCGACGACATCTCGATCCAGGTCGCGGTCGTGGCCGGCGCCAGGTCCTCTTGGAGGCGCTGGACCGAGATCCGGGCGCCGGTGGAGGTCAACGTGAACACCGCGCGGGTGCGAGCGGTGCTGCCCAGCGCCGCCGCCACCTCGCCGCGGACCGGCCCGTAGGTCACGGCCTTGCGTGAAGTCTCGGCCAGCTTGCTCGACACCTGGGAGGCCACGTCGATGGGGCGGGGCGCGGACTTGAGCAACGAGTAGCCGATCACGGCCAGGACGCCGATGATGGCCACGGTGATCAACAGCTCGGACAGCGTGAAGCCACCCTGGCGGCGGGACCCTCTCACAGGCCGACCCCCATGTTGCGAAGGTCGGTGCCGACGGTCGAGTAGCGGTAGACGTGATTGCCCCGCAGCTCCTGGGGGCGGGCCGCATCGGCGACACCCTCGAGCTGGACCTCGTCGCGATCGCCGACATCGTTGTTGCCGGGCCGGACGTCATCGAGGAGCTTGGGGGTGCGCAGCGATGGCACCACGTCGACGCGGGTGTGGGTTCGGACCACCAGCGTGACCCGGGCCGAGACCAGCCGCGGCCGGGTGTGATCGTACGAGGCCATGATGTACGCGGTCGGCGTCCCCGACGGAGGCACGCCGATGGCGGCGAGGCGGGGCGCGCTCAGCCCTGCCTGGGTGACGTCGGAGTACCACTCGCGGCGCGGATCGACGTCGAGGTCGACGGTGTCGACCAGGAGCTCGCCGGTGTTGTCGTCGCTGTCGTCCCACCGGGTCGCGACCTGGAGATCGGTGAAGCCGACCGCCAGGTCCTGCCAGTCGTCGGCGAACCCGGCGCTGCGCGAGAGCTGGAGCACGGCGAGGTCGCGGCGGTTGGGATCGATGCGATAGCCGTGGGCGCGGAAGCGGTAGACCATCGCGCGGTTGTCGGTGCCGATCGCAAGGTCGGTGCGAACCTGGTCGCACTGATCGTTGTTGGGCGTGCCCCAGGTGCCGCTGACGGCCAGGTTGATGGTGGTGGCGTTGAGCGTGGCGATCTGAGCCACACACGAGAAGAAGGCGACCTCGTCGGGTGTGCCGCTCTGGGCCTTGACGATCGCGATCAGGTCCCCGGCGACGAAGTCTCCGGCGTCGTCGACCTGGATGACGGTGAACGCCGCGGTGGCGCTGTCGGCGCTGCCGTTGAAGTCGACGACCCGGGCCTGGGCCGAGGCGTCGGCGTAGAACATGTGCACCTCGTCGGGCCCGAAGTTGTCGACGTCGTTGATCACCTCGACCGGCTGGTGGAGGGCGAGATCACCGGCAAAGAGGAACCCGTCGGGCATCTGGAAGCCTGCCTGGCGCAGATCGTCGGCGATCAGGCCGTGGCCGGCGGCCAGGATCTGCTGGAGCTCGGCGACGCCCTGCTGGCCGCGGTAGGCCAGCGACATGCGGCTGAAGATCGACAGGATCATCCCGACCAGGAGCGAGCTGATCACCAGCGACACCATGACCTCGACCAAGGTGAAGCCGGTCTGGCGAAGGCGGGCGCGGCTCACAACGCCTCGGAGACGGTGCGGATCAACTCGAAGCTGACCACGTGATCGTACATGCCGCCCTCGGAGCCCGGCGCCGCGCCGGCGTCGGTCCAGCCCACCTCGACGCGGATCTTGACCAGGTTGGTCGAGGCCGCGGTCATCTCGGTGACCTGGACCCGACGCGTGAACGTGGTCCCGGCCCGGCCAGCGACGGTGTTCATGTTGGCGTCGATGGGCAGGGTGGCGACCCCGAACTCGGCGAACAGCGCCGCCAGGCTGAGGCTGCGGATCTCCTCCAGCGTGGCCTCGGCCACCGCCACGCCCTCACCGCTGCGCGAGGTGGTGGCGTTGCCCTTGGCGGTCACGACGTGCAGCGACAGGAGCCCGGTCAACCCGATCACGGTGACGACCATGGTGATGAGCATCTCGAGCAGCGTGAAGCCGCGCTGCCGGCGTCGTGCTCTCGCTGGGGCCATCCGTCGCATCAGTAGACCTGACGCCACCCCAGCAGCGAGAGCGCATCGGCGGTGCCGACGGTGCCCGTGCCACTCTCGCTGCCCGTTCCGTACAGCGGCGGCGGGGTCGAGGAGCCCGAGTCGCCGCCCGCGTTGGCGGCGCGCGGCGTGCCGATGCGCGACACGTCACCCGACAGGGTGGCGAAGTAGAGAGCGCCGGCGTCGCCGTAGAGCGCACCCATCACGGCCGAGGCCAGGGTCTGGCTGAAGTCCTCGCTGAAGTCGCCCTGCGTGTCGGCATCGAGCTGGAGGGCCTGCACCACGGTCGACCCCAGGTCGCACTGGGCGCTGCCGATCACCGGGTCCTTGGTGCGGGTGAAGATCACCTGCTCGGGCGTCACCACCGTGCCACCGTAGAACTTCTCGCAGGTGCCGGCGGCACAGGTGCCGGTCAGCTTCGAGCGGATGTCGCCCGTGTCGGCGTAGACCGCGTAGAACTCGTTGGTCTGGGTGACGGCGTGGCTCTCGAGCCCGCCGGTGCCGAAGTACAGGACCACTCGCGTCGTCGAGTCAGCGCGCACCGCGAGGGTGCCGCTGATCGGGCTCTGGGCGCCGAGCGCACCCGAGGTGGCCTGGGTCGAGAACAGCGCCATCTGCTTCACGCCGCTGATGTCTTCGACCTCGATGTCGCCGAGCGTGCCGTTGTCGTTGAAGGCGCCGTCGAGGTCCTTGGCCGGATCGAGCTTGTAGACGTTGCCGCAGGCGTCAGCGAACACGGCGCGGTCGGAGAAGCCGTTGATGGTGGGGGCGCCCGGCTCGAACTCGTCGTCGGTCTCGAACACGGCGATGTCGCTGGTCACCGGGCACGCGGCCCGGAACTGCCAGACCTTCTCGCCCGTGGCGAGGTCGTAGGCGGCGACGATCCGGCCCTTGGACCAGGGCGCCACCGGGTTGTCGAAGCCGACGCCGGTGGCGGCGAGGACGAAGTAGCGCTCGGTGGCACCGACGCGCACGCGGGCGACGGCCGGCTTGGCGAAGCCCTGACCGGCATCGGCATCACCTGGCGTGGCGGTCCACATCGGCGTCGGGCCGGAGACGGCGCCGCTCGAGGGATCGACGGTCTGGGTAACGTCGAGGGCGAGGATGCTGCGGCCGCCGTTGCCGGCGCCGACGATGGCGGCGGTGGCGAACGTGCCGTCGGCGCGGCGGTAGTCGGCCAGGGTCGGCGATCCGTCGGGGAACGAGCTGATCTCCGTGGTGCCGGCCGAGATGCTGACGGTCTGATCGGCGATCATGCCGCCCGCGGTCTTGGGCGGGATGAAGGCCCAGGCTTCGTAGCCGCTGGGCGCGGTCAGGATGCTGCTCGGGTTGGTCTGGATGGCGTGGATCATGCCGTCCTTGGCGCCGAACATCACCAGCTGGCGCCGGCCCGCGTAGGCGGTGCGGAAGGCGTCGTGGCCGGTCTTGTCGGTGACCGACGCGTACGAGTACCAGATCGGGATCGCCGGCTTGGTGAGGATGGCCGGGGTCGAGGTCTCGATCGCTCCCAGCCGCGACAGCGAGATGCCGGCGTTGCCGACGCCGAAGCGCGCGCTGCGCACCCAGGCGATCACGCTGGCCGCCTGGGTCGTATCGGCGGCGTCGAGCACGTCCTGGAGCTGGTTGTTGCCGGCGTTGGCGACGGTGAAGTCGAGGCGCACGTTGCCGGCATCGCTGGCGGTGTAGATGTTGCGCTGGTTGTCGGAGACACCGTCGATGTAGTCGGCGGCGTCCCAGTAGGTCTGGGTGAGGCCGGCGTTGACGGCGTAGAAGCTGCCGCGGTCGCCGGGCTGACGGAAGCCGCCCAGGTAGGCGACGCCGTCGTTGACGATGACGCCGGCGCGGAAGTGCTCGAGGGCCTGCGTGTAGTCGAAGGTCATGCCCATGCTGCGTAGCTCGGGCGAGCGGGTGTGGGCCGCGTTCGAGCACATCACGGCCTTCCACCGCACCTCGCGGCCGACCGGCTTGGAGAAGGTCGCGCACAGGTCGCCGGAGCCGTCACCGCAGTCGGTGGCGAGGATCCAGTTGGGCGGGTTCTCGTTGGAGACGAAGAATTGCAGCGTGCCGCTGTTGAGGGTGTAATCGGGGTCGATGCGAGCGGCGGTGACCACCATCTCGGAGTTGGCCAGCGCGCCCAGGTCGATCGTGCCCGAGGCGACCTCGCCGCACGGCACGTACTGCTGGACCACGCGGTTGGCGAACACGTAGAAGCTCGACGTGTGGTTACCGTCGGCGATCATCACGTCGGGGGTGTTCGACGGGTCGTGGTCGTAGTTGAAGACGAAGCCGACGTCGAAGTCGAAGGTCGGGTTGTTGGTGGTGGTGAGGGTCTGGCCGGTGCCGGAGAACGGCGTGGCGGTGCCGTTGTTGACCCAGTAGACGCTATGGCCGCCGTTGCCGGAGTTGAAGTTCCAGTTGTCGCTCCCGGCGATGACGTCGGGCTTGCCGTCGCCCGAGAAGTCGGCCACCAGGATGGCGGTGGCCGCGCCAGGGAAGGTCATCGACTGGAAGCTCGAGGTGTTGATGCCGCCGCCGTCGACGCCCTTCCACAGGCGCAGGCGGTTGCCGGCGGTGGTGCAGCAGCTGGGCGCGCCCGCGATCAGGTCGCGCTTGCCGTCGCCGTCGACGTCCTCGAACTTGAACACGGCCAGGTTGGCGTTGGCCGGGTAGCCCATGTTGGTGATGAGCGTCGAGGCGTACGTGAACCTGGGATTGGTGCCGCAGCGCAGGGGCGCCGGCGCCGCCGGCTGGGCGCCGCTGGCGGTCGAGCAGTTGTTGAGGAAGATGCGGATCGTGCCGTTGTTGTAGCCACTGCCGACCAGGAGGTCGATCTTGCGGTCGCCGTTGTAGTCGAGGGCCTGGATGCTGGTGCCGCCCCAGGTCTGAGCGCCCAGCGCGCTCGGCGCCGTGCCGGTGGCCATGGCGGCGTAGCCGGCGAGGAAGCGCGGGTTGCCCGACGTGTCGTTGCTGGCCTGGTTGAGCCACAGGGTCGCGCTGTCGGGAACGTTGTAGGTCGGGGCCGAGGCCACGAACACGTCGGCCCAGCCGTCGCCGTTGAAGTCGGCGGCGGCAGTCGGGCGCCAGCGGTGGGAGGCGGTCGCCGACTGCAGCTCGCGCACGTTGACGAACTTGGGCGTGCGCACGGCGTTGGGGTCGTCCCAGTCGGGCGCCGGGTTGTCGAAGGTTCGGTTGCGGTAGATGCGGACGAAGGCCGTCGCCTCCCCGACGCCGACGAAGTCGTCCCAGGTGTCATTGTCGAAGTCGGCGACCGCGGCGAACACGGTCAGGTCGTTGATGCCGAGCGTCGTCGAACGGAACAGACCCGCGGCCTGCTCGAGGCGCAGCTTGGCACCGCTGGTGTCGTAGACCACGCCGTTCTGGGTGGTCCCGGTCTGCAGCGTGGTCCCCGACCAGTTGGCCGGTGTCGAGGTCGCCGGGCACGTACTCTGGGCCGTAGCCGGCCCGGCGGTGATCGCGGTGAGAGCGAAGGGGAGCGCCAGAGAACGAAGGCGAAGGGTGCTCATCACGGACCTCCAGGGGTGTACGTCGCAACATCGGTAGCCACGATCGTGGTCAAACAGTCGTTGCGGCCGGCGCCGTCCTCGGCCATGCCGCGCTGTCCGTAACCCGGACAAGGCCGCCCGCCGGCGCCGACGGTCTCGACGCCGACCTGCCATTCGACCTGGGCCACGGCGCCGTTGGGGCCGAAGCCGGTCGAGCGGATGATCACGCGGCCGTCCTGGTCGTCGCCGGCGACGTAGCCGTCGTCGTCGAGGTTGTTGAGAACCTCGACCCGGTACCAGGCGTTGATGTCGGTGCTGAACAGGTTGCCGGCAGCGCCGGGCTGGGCCTGATTGCCGACGACGTCGACGGGAACCTGGGGGTTGACGTTGGCCGGCTCGACGAACGCGCTCCACTTGGCCGTGCTGTCGACGTTGCGGCGCAAGTAGTCCATGGCCGCGGCGGCGCCGCTCTCGGCCGCGAACAGCGCCGTCGAGCGATGACGCTCGTGACCGGCGGCGCCGACGCCGCCTTGGACCGCGAGCACGGTGAGGCTGCCGAGCGTGACCAGCCCGGTGAGTGCGATCGTGGCGATGACCAGCGCGCTGCCCCGCTGGTTCCGCCGTGTACTACGACGATGGAACATGGAGGTGAGACCTCGGAGGATAGTGTCGCAAACCCTCCAGGAATCACAATTCCCAGGAGGGTTAGCGATCGGTCATCGGCGGCCGTGGCGCCGATCGCACGAGGTGGGTGTCGCGCCTACGCAGCGCTAGCGGAGCGGATCACGGCAGCGGCTTGCCGTCGGGGTCGAGGACCAGCAGCCCCCCCGGGCCCAGGGTCCGCTCCGCGGCCAGTTTCTCCAATGCATCCCGCAAGGTGAGCTGTTTGCCGTCGGCCATGAGGGGGACGTCCTTGCCATCCTCGCGGACGATCACGGGCGCGTCGCCGTCGCCGACCACCACGTAGATGGCGTCGGCCGACCTGAGGTGCTTCTTCGCCGAGGCCTTGACCTGGGCGGCGGTGACCTTGTCGATCTTGGTGGAGTAGCTCGCCCAGTAGTCGAGGGGCAGGCCGTAGTAGACCAGCGAGCGGAACATCCCCAGCGACGCGCCGGCGGTGGCGAAGCGGCTGGGCAGACCGAGCACGGCGCTGGCCCGCTCGCGCTCGAGCTCGGCCGCAGTCGCCGGGACGGTGCCGCGCTCGAGATCGCGCAGCTCGCGCTGCAGCTCGAGCAACGACTGATAGGTCGCGTCGCTGCGCACCGAGCCACCGGCGCCGATCACGCCGTAGTAGCGGCTGTAGCTGATGCCGGCGCGGGCGCCGTAGGTGTAGCCCTTGCCCTCGCGCAGGTTCATGTTGATGCGGCTGGTGAAGCCACCGCCGAGGATCGACGCCATGATCGAGGTGGCGAGGTAGTCGGGCGCGTTGCGCAGCGGGCCGAAGTGCGCGAGCGAGATCTGCGATTGCGCGGCCCCCGGGATGTGCACGAAGTGGATGCGGGCCTTGGCCTTGGCCGGCTTGCTCAGCCCGGGTAGCGCCGGAGCCTTGCCCTTCCACGCCGCCAGCGCCGGTCCCTCGAAGCGCTCGCGGATCTGAGCCGCGGTGAGATCTCCGACGACGAACAGGCGTGCGCCCGCCGGCTTGAGGTGGGCGGCGTGGTAGGCCTTGCAGTCGTCGAGGGTGATGGCGCCGAGCGACGCCTCGGTGGTGATGCGGCCGAAGGCGTGGGCGTCGCCATACAGGACCGGGCCCGCCACGCGGCTGGCCACCGCCTCGGGGTTGCCCTTGGCCTGCTTGAGTCCCTCGAGCCGGCGCTTGATCATGCGATCGAGGTCGCTGGCGCGAAAGCCGGGCGTGAGCAGGGTGTCGACGAAGAGCCCGAAAGTCACGTCCATGTGCTTCGACAGGGTCGACATCGAGACGCCCTGGGTGTCGACGCCCGCGTACGAGCTCACGCTCGAGGCCACGTCGGCGAGCGCCTCGCTGAAGGCGAGCTTGTCGAGCGCGACCGTGCCTTCGCTGACCATCGACATGCAGACCGAGGCCAGGCCCTGTTTGCCGACCGGATCGGCGATGGTGCCGCCGTCGAAGGTGAGATCGATGCTGACGATGGGCAGGGTGTGCTGCTCGACCAGGTAGACGGTGATGCCGTTCTTCAGCTTGAAGGTCTGGACCTTGGGCAGGCGGAAGGGACGGGGCGGGCCGGCCTTGGGCTGCTCGGCTCGGAATGGCTCGTCGGGGAAGGTGAGCTCTTGCGGCTGAGCGCTCTGGGTCACGGGCGCGGGCTCCGGGGTGGGCGGTGGCGGCGGCACCGGCGTGGGCTCGGCGACGACGGGGGGCTGGGGCATGGGCGTCGGCGGGCGCGCCGTGGCGCCGGGGCCGCAGCCGGCCGCGACCGAGGCCACGAGGACGAGGGCAAACGAGCGTGAACACGTGATCATGGCGCACCTCCGGCGGCCTTGGCGGGCACGGTGACGATGACGACCGCGTGGGAGAGATCGAGGTACGCGGTGGCCGCGGCCTGCACCGACGCGCTGGTGACGGCGCGGTAGCGCTCCAGGTCGAAGTGCAGGCGGCCCGGATCGCCCAGGAAGTGGTTGTAGGACTGAAGCTGGTTGGCGCGGCCCATGAGGCTCTCGAGCCCCCACACCGCCGAGGCCTCACGCTGGGTCACCACCCGGGCCAGCTCCTTGGCGTCGAGCGGCTCGCGGCGAACGCGGCCGAGCTCGGCGGCGACGATGCGCTCGACCTCGGCGAGATCGGCCTCGGTGCGGAGGGTGACCGACACCGCGAAGATGCCCGAGAACGTCGAGCCGCCCTGGTAGGCGCCCACCGCGGTGGCGAGCTGCTTGTCGTGGACCAGCACCTTGTAGAGACGGCCCGTCCCCTCGCGGCTGAGCGAGCTGGCCAGGACCGCGAGATCGGCGTCGCCGGGCGCGAAGCTGGCCGGGCTGTGCCACGCCCACGTGATCTGCCGCTGCTTGGCGAAGCCGTCGTCGACCTGGCGGCGCTCGGCCCGCGGCTTCGGCGGCGGCACGAACACGACCGCCGGCTTCTTGCTCGCCGGCAGGGTGCCGAACCAGCGCTCGATCTTGGCCTTGGCGTCGGCCTTGTCGAAGTCGCCGACCAGGGTGAGCGTGGCGTTGGCCGGCACGTACCAGGTCTTGAAGAAGCCGATCACGTCGTCGAGCGACGCGCCGGTGAGATCTTCGTGCTTGCCGATGGTGAGGTAGCGGTAGGGGTGGCCTTCGGGGTAGAGCGCCTCGTACAAGGCGAAGCGGGCCTTGCCGTAGGGCACGTTGTCGTAGCGCTGGCGGCGTTCGTTGCGCACCACCTCGATCTGGTTGTCGAGGCTCTTCTGGGTGAGCATCGGCAGCATGTAGGCCAGGCGATCGCTCTCGAGCCAGAGCGCCGTGTCGAGCTGGTTCGACGGCACCACCTCGAAGTAGTTGGTGCGATCGGGGTTGGTGGTGCCGTTGACGCTGTCACCGCCGATGATCTTGAGGGTCTCGAAGTGCTTGTCCTCGCCGACGTGGGTCGAGCCCTGGAACAGCATGTGCTCGAAGAGGTGGGCAAACCCGCTCTTGCCGTGGACCTCGTGGCCCGAGCCCACGTGGTACCAGACGTTGACCGCGACCAGCGGCACCGCGTTGTCGGGGGCGAGGATGACCTCGAACCCGTTGGCGAGCTGGTAGCGCTCGAACTCGATCTCGGGATCGTCGGCGGCGACGGGCGCGGCGACGAATGCGACCAGGGCGACCGCCAGGGCGGTCCTTCGGGTGGGCGACATGCGCGGACCCTAACAGACGAGGACCGGCATTCCTTCCGTTTGGGCATGTTCCAGGCCCCCGGCAGCCCCCGCACCCCACCCGTGACCCCTGAAACCCGGAGCCATGTTTGACCGCTCGCTGATCGCTCGCCGGCGGTCAGGTGATCTCGATCGGCTGAACTCCGAGGAGCACGCCGCCCTCGGCGGCGGGATCGAGCCACATGAGCAGGCGCTGGCGTGGCCGACCCTCGACCTCGATCTCCAGGATCCGCCGGACCGCGTTGCCCGCCACCGCCTTGCTCAGATCGCTCTCGAACGCCTCCCACGCCGCGGCCAGCGGCGTCGACTGGACGGTCAGGCCCTCGACCTCGACGGCGACGCCCATCACGAACCGCCCGAACGCCGAGTTGGCGACCAGCACCAGGCCCTGGGCGGTGACCAGCGCCAGCGGCAGGCGGCACGACTCGAACGCGCGCGCGACCAGCGCGTCGCGCTCGTTCTTGCTGCGCTCGATCACCACCCGCTTGCCGGGGCCACCGCCGCGCCGGCCACGGCGGCCGAAGCCGAGCATGTCCATGACCGTGCGCAGCTCGTAGATGAACGCCGCCATGTCGCGGTGGCGATCGACGGGCTGCTTGGCCAGCGCGTGCAGGATCAGGTTCTCGAGCGCCGGATCGATGCCGCCCGGCACCAGCTTCGAGGGCGGCGTCGGCGTCTCGTCGAGATGGCCGTGGAGGATCTGCGACACCGGTCCGTCCCACGGTACGTGGCCGGTGACGATCTCGTAGAAGAGGATGCCCAGCGCGTAGATGTCCGACGACGGCGAGGCGGCGTCGCCGCGGATGCGCTCGGGCGCCACGTAGTGCGGCGTGCCCGACAGTGGCCCCGAGCCGCGACCACCGGCGAGGGAACGGGCCAGCCCGAAGTCGAGGAGCTTGACCACCTGATGGCGGCGCTTGGTGCCCTGCTGCTCGGTGACCAGCAGGTTCTCGGTCTTGATGTCGCAGTGAACGATGCCCTTGCCGTGCACGTAATGGAGTGCGTCCGCGACCTGGAGAATGATCTCGCAGGCGACGCGCACGCCGAGCCGGGTCTCGCGATGGAGCATCTTGGCCAGGGGCTCGCCCTCGACCAGCTCCATGACCATGAACGCGCCCAGATCGGCGTCCTCGCCGAAGTCGACCACCGACGTGATGTTGGGGTGGTTGACCGAGCTGGCCAGCCGGGCCTCGCGGTAGAAGAGCTCGCGGGCGTCGTCGGTGTCGGCCAGGTTCTCGCCGATGACCTTGAGGGCGAAGACCTTGCCGAGCTGGGTGTGGGTGACCTTGTAGACCTTGCCCATCCCGCCCTGACCGATGCGCTCGAGCAGCTCGTAGCGGCCGGCGACCTGCTTGCCGGGCGGCAGCCCGGGGCGGGCCAACCGCGGGGCCGGGCGCCCCGTCGTCGGTGCGGGTGGCACCACCGGCGCC
>SXJR01000471.1 GCA_005779305.1 Myxococcales bacterium | reverse complement strand
GCGCGTTGGGCGCGGTTGGCGGCTGGCTGGGCGGCGGCGAGGTGGTCGGCGCCGGGCGGCGCGCGGCCAGGCCGGGCGGAGGAGGCTGTGTGGGCGACGGCGGCTGCTGGGAGCCCGAGGACGCGGCGCCCGGCATCGACGCCGACGAGGCGCCCTGTCCGGCGGCCGGATAGTTCTTCGACCGCGCGTAGTAGCGCATCGACTCGTTGATCAAGTAGTCGATCGAGCAGTCGAAGTCGTTCGCCATCTGCTCGAACGTCTCCCAGAGGACGTCTCGGCAGTAGAAGTGGCGCATCGTCTTCTTGCTCTGGTCCATCCCTGAATGACTCCTGGCGCCGGTCTTGGCCTCCCGAGGCGACCCCCGGGTGGCGGAGATGCCGATCGCGGGGCAGTTCCCGGCGGTCTCCTTCCGGACGCAGCATACTACTTGTCGGAACGAATCGCTCTATCCTGCCTGCAAAACTCCAGGCCGATCGCGGCCATCCCGACGGGTAGCGGCCGTCGGTGGACCGATGATCAGCGAAGCGTTCTGGCGACCTCGGCCGCCCGCTGTCCCAGCGTCGGCTCGGGTTTCCGCTGGGCCTTGGGTACCCCGGACTGGTCGCCCCAGTAACCGACGAGCCGCGCCTTGTCCCCCGCGAGTGCGGCCACTGGATCGGCATCGCCCTTGGCCGCCAGGGCCCCCAGGGCCTCGACCGCGATCCAGCGCGCCACCCAGCTCTTGGAGCCGAGCATCCCGCGCGCCGCGTCGATGAAGCCGTCGCGCTGCCCCAGACTGCCGAGGTTGTCCCAGCTCGACCCGCCCAGGCTCTGGGCCTCGAACGAGCCCGAGGTCGGGATGGCCTCGGCGACCTGCGCCAGGGCTGCGGGGCCGCCGCAGCGCAGGCCGTTGTTGATGGCGACCCAGAGGAAGCGCGGGTTCCGGTGCGGATGCCCGATCATGCCGAGCAACGGCTGGAGGCAGTGCGGCGGACCGGCGGCGCGGATCAGCGACACCGAGTCGTTGGCGACCTGTGGATCGTTACCGTCGTCCTTGGCGATCTCCGCGAGGCGCGCGACGTGGGGCACCAGGGCCGACGGCTCGGCGACCGGATACGCGCCGGCGCTATCGATGTAGGCGCGGTAGAGCGCGCTCATCGCGCGCGTCGGCAGCGTGTCGTCACCGCGATCCATGGCGAAGATGTCCAGCACCAGCTTGGTCGCCTCGGGCGAGCCCGACACCGCCAGGCCGAGCAGGAGCTCGTCGCCGATCTTGCGGCGCTTGCCGCCCTGATCGGGCGACGCGATGATGCGGTTGGCCTCGGCGATCAGGCGCTCGCCGGCGCGCGGTCCGAGCACGCGCATCACCTGGGCGCCGGTGTGGCGGCCGGCTTCGGCGCGGCCCTCGTAGTAGCCGCCAGTGAGCCAGTCGGTGAGGTAGCCGTCGATCACGTCGCGGGTCGGCGGATCGGCCCAGGCGCGGACGTCGACGAGGGCATCCTTGGCCGTCATCTGGCGCTGGCTGGGCTGGGTCATCTCGCCCTCGAGGCGCGCCATCTCCCACAGGCGCGGTGCGAGCTTGGCGATGACCGCGGTGCGGCGGCCCGGGTCCATGCCCTCGAAGGTGGTGCGCACGTAGGTGTCCTCGAGCTTGCGGATGAGGACCTCGGCGGCGTGGGCCGACAGATCAGGATCGAGGCTCTTGTTGGTGAACGCGCTCTTGAGCTTGCCCTCGCCCTTCTGCGACGTCTCCCACTTGCGGATGTTGTCGTGAGTGACCTTCTCGCACCCGCTGGCCACGACGACACAGGCGAGCCCGAGCACAGCGACGAACACGTTGATGATCCTGAGCTGCACGGCGCGGCGATGATACGTCACGGCGTGCTACGGTGCCTTCCGTGCGCTGGTCGATCGTGATCGTCGCCGCCGTCGCGACGGCGCCGGCTGCGGCCTCGCCCGGCGACGCGCCCTGGGACGGGGCGGTGTTCGCGGGGCCGACCAGCCCCCACCCGGCCAACATCGCCGAAAACCCGGCGGCGATGCTCCTGGCCTCTCCGGGCGGCCACTTCTTCGTGGGTGGAGTCGGGGCGCTCGATCAGCTCGGGTTCGATCGACGTATCGTCGACGACAGCGGCGCCACCCAGGGCGGGCCATCGCTCGACGGCTCAACCACCAGCGCCGGCGGCCACGTCGGAGCGATGTGGGTGCGCTCGGCCGGCATGATCGCGATCATCGGCCGCATGCCGGTGGCCGACGAGACCGTGGCCGGCGAAGCCGCCCTCGCCTACCACACCCGCGGCAGCCGCACCCGCAACCTCGACTGGACGTCGATCGCCGCCGCCTACCGCGTGGGCAGCCGCGTCGCCTTCGGCCTCGGAGGCACCTACGGCAGCCGCCACTCGGTCCTGCGCTTCGCCCGCGACACCGCGCTCGAGGCCGGGCGCGACGGCGCGCGCGGCACCGCCAGCGACTGCGGCGGTGCGCCGTGCGGACTGGAGAATCCCGCCGCCACCCAGCTGTGGACGATCGACGTTAGGTCGGACAGGTTCACGCTCGACAACCTCACGCTCTCGGGCGGCCTCCTGATCTACCTGCCCGGCGAGATGCAGTTCGGGATCACCTACCAGCGGCCGTGGAACCTGAGCCGCATCGATCGCGACGGCATCGCCACGGTCGTGGCCGCGCCGCGCGACGGCGGCGCCGTCCACAGCGGCGAGGCGACGGTGTTCGACCAGCTGCCACAGCTGGTGCGGATGGGCTCGCGGTCGCGGACGCTGCCCCGCTGGGACCTCGTGGGCGAGCTGCGCTGGCGCTTCCTGGGCAGGGCCAGCGTCGACGACGTGCGCGTGTACGGCGGCGATCTCGCGAGCGCCGACGTGCCAGCGATCTACCCGCGCCCTCGCGGGCTGCGCAACGCGGTCGCGCTCGAGGTCGGGCTCGAGGAGATCGACGACGGCCAGCTGGTGCGGGTGGGCGCCCGGCTGGGTGTCGACACCGGCGTGGTCGACGGCGAGCACATCTCGCCACGGGCGCCGTGGGGGCGCCAGGTCACCGCCGGTGGCGGGGCCCAGCTCCGCCTGGGGCGCTGGGTGCTGCAGGCCAGCTACGGCGTCGGCTTCCAACCGTCCGAGGAGGCCAGCCCCGGTGCGTTCCGACCGATCGACCGGCTCGACTGCGTCGACAGCGGCCACGACGCCGAGCTGCCGGCGTGCGCGACCGTGCGGGCCGGCTACGGCGCTCCCACCGCGGCCGGCAGCTACACCCGCTGGTCGCACGTCGGCCGGCTCTCGCTGCGCTTCGAGGTGCCATGAACATCGTCGTCTATGGCGCCAGCGGCGTGGTCGGTGAGCTGGTCGCGACCGCGCTGGCTGGGCGCGGCGCACGCGTGATCATGGCCGGGCGCGACCGCACGCGGCTGGCGGCGGTGCGCGATCGCCTCGGCGGCGCCGCCGACACGATCGCGGTGGCCGCGGCGCATGATCGGGCCGCGCTCGATCGCGTGGTGCGCGACGCGCAGGTGGTGATCGGCTGCGCCGGTCCGTATCCGCAGGTCGGCGCGGCGCTGGTGGCGGCCACGCTCGCGGCCGGCGCCCACTACGTCGACGTGGCTGGCGATCAGGGCTTCGTACGCGCGGTCCACGAGGAACACGACGCCCTGGCCCGGCGCCGCGGCCTGGTGGTGGCGCCCGGCGCCGGCGGCCTGGGCGCGATCGGCGATCACGCCGCGCGCTGGGCCGCGGAGGCGGTGGTGATGGCCGAGCCCGGCTGCGACCGCCTGGCCGATGACGCCCCGCTCGACGAGATCGCCGTCGCCGTCGCGGTCGACGG
>SXJR01000074.1 GCA_005779305.1 Myxococcales bacterium | reverse complement strand
GGCCAAAAGCCTTGGGGTGTCCCGGAATGAATTCCTGGCCGATGCGGCCCGGCGGGCTTTGCGTTGATTTTGAAGTCAGCGTAGCCCGGATGAAGTGAAACGAAATCCGGGATAATCGATGCCCGCGCTGGCGACGGCGGGCGGTGATGCGCTCGCGGGCGCCGGCGATGACGCGCGAGGTGAAGCCGGGGCCAACCTCGGCCGCGGTGCCGACGGCAGTGAGCGCGCGGGTCACCGCGGCCATCTGCGTGCAGTCGGCGCAGCCGGCGAGGTGCTCGCGTTCGGCGTCGGTGAGCGGCTCGCCCGAGACCAGCGAGTCGGCGAGCTTGGTACAGCGCTTCATCGGTGCTCCTCCATCAGATCGCGCAGGCGCGCGAGACCGCGGACCAGGTGGGTCTTGGCGGTGGCGAGCTCGACGCCCATGGTGGCGGCGACCTCGGGAACGGGCATGTCGTGGCCGTAGCGGAGCACCAGCGCGACCCGCTGCTTGGCAGGCAGCACCTCGACGTGGCGCAGGAGCGCCACGACCTCCTGGCGGTCGGAGATGGTGGCCGCGGCCATGGGCGCGCGCGTGCCGTGCAACGGCGGACCGTCGCCGTCGTCGGCCGCGCGCATGCCGGGTGAGCTTTCGCCGGCATCGGGCTCGGCGTCGCCGGCCTTGTCGAACCAGCGCCCGAAGACCGCGCGCTTGAGGCGACGGCGGCGCAGCGTGCGCAGGCAGGTGGTGGCGACGATGCGCAGGAACCACGCCGGCGCCGCCGCCGGATCGCGCAGGTCGTCGAGGCGCTCGCACGCCCGCGCCAGCGCCTCCTGCACCGCCTCCTCGGCCTCGGCCCGGCTGCCGAGCATGTCGTAGGCGATGGCGTAGCCCTTGCGCGCCGGTCCAGCGGCGAGCTCCGACAGCATTCGTCCGCGGGCGTCTGCGCCCGCCATGGTCAGCGCGGCATCGCGGGACAAGGTGATGGGTCCTTGCGCGTACACTCTATGGGCAAGGAGCCACCCCAGGTTGCCGCGGTTGACACCCTCCGTGTCCCGATACGTAACCCACCGTGATCCCTTGCCCTTTGACCCCCTTTGACCTTGCCTTGACCTCGACCTTGACCTCGACCTCGACCTCGACCTCGACCTCGACCTCGACCTTGACCTGAACCTCAACCTGAACCCTGAACCCCCACCGTTGACGTCGACCTCGACGTCCCCGCTTCCATCACGTCCGGAATCGGGACGGTGGCCGGCAGCCGGACGCCGATTGTCCGGAATCCGGACAACGCCGCCCAGGCTTCGCCGGCTTGCGCGTGGCACACCCCGTGCTCGTCCACCGCCGCGTGCTGGCGATCCTGAGCTCGGCGACCCTGCGCGGCGTGGACGCGATCCCCATCGACGTCGAGGTCGACGTCAGCGGCGGCAACCTGCCCGGCTATCACGTCGTCGGCATGCCGGCGCCCAGCGTGCGCGAGGGCGCGGTGCGCATCCGCGCCGCGCTCGAGGCCGTCGGTCAGGCGCTGCCGCTCAAGAAGATCACGGTGAACCTGGCGCCCGCGGATCTGCCCAAGCCCGGCACGGCGTTCGATCTGCCGATCGCCGTCGGCGTGCTGGTCGCCGAGGGCCTCTTCGATCAGGCCCCGCTCGACGGGCTCGTGCTCATGGGCGAGCTCGGGCTCGACGGCACGCTGCGCCGGGTCCGCGGAGCCCTGGCCGCGGCGATGCTGGCCCGCCAGCACGGCAAGCGCGGCATCGTCTTGCCCATGGAGTCGGCGGGTGAAGCCGCGGTGGTGACGGGGCTCGAGGTCTACGGGGCGGCCCATCTGTCGGAGGTGGTGGCGGCGATGAGCGGACTGGTGCCGCTCCGGGCGGCGGGCGCGGTGCGGGCGAGGCGGGTCGAGCACGGCGGGCTGGACCTCGCCGACGTGCGCGGCCAGCACCTCGCCCGCACCGCGGTCGAGGTGGCGGTGGCGGGAGGCCACAACGTGCTTCTGGTCGGCGCGCCCGGCATCGGCAAGTCGATGCTGGCGCGCCGCATCCCGACCATCCTCCCGCCGTTATCGAGCGACGAGGCCATCGAGATCACCAAGGTGTACTCGGCGGCCGGGCTGGCCGAGGGCCTGGCCAGTGATCGCCCCTTCCGCGCCCCTCATCACACGGTGTCGACGGCGGCCCTGCTCGGCGGCGGTTCGGTGCCGCGGCCCGGCGAGATCTCGCTGGCTCACCACGGCGTCCTCTTCCTCGACGAGCTGCCCGAGTTCCAGCGCAACGCGCTCGAGGCGTTGCGCCAGCCGCTCGAGGATCGCGACATCGTCATCGGCCGCGTCAGCGCCACGGTGCGGCTGCCGGCCAGCTTCCTGCTCGTCGCATCGGCCAACCCGTGCCCGTGCGGCTGGACCGGCTCGCCGGTACGCCAGTGCACGTGCAGCGGCGGCGCGGTCGAGCGTTATCGCGGCCGGCTGAGCGGACCCTTGCTCGATCGCATCGACATCCACGTCACGGTGAAGCCGGTGTCGCTGGCCGAGATGCGAACCAAGGAGCCGGGCGAGTCGTCGGCCACCGTGCGCGCCCGCGTGGTGGCGGCGCGCGAGCGTCAGGCGGCCCGGCTGGCACCGTGGGGCGTGCGCCTCAACGCCGAGATGTCGCCGGCGGCGACCCGCGCGACCTGCGTGCTTCCCGCCGACGCCGAGGCCCGGCTCGCGGCGCTGGTCGCGAAGCGACCGGGCCTGAGCGCCCGCGCCCTCGACCGCATCATCAAGGTCGCGCGCACGCACGCCGATCTCGCGGGCCGCGAGCACATCGACAAGAACGACGTCGACACCGCGACCAGCTTCCGCGTCCTCGATCTCGATCCCACCGTCGACGCCCGCGTCTTCGCGGTGCCGACGCAACCGCCCGTGACGACTGCCTCTTCCAGGACTGGATGACCGCCCCGCAACCGCGACGCGCCGGCCACGCCGCCACCCTGCTTCTGGTCGGCGCAGCGATGGTTGCCCTGGGCGTTCACGAGACGTCGTTGCTGCTCGTCGTGTTCGGCGTCGCCATGTTCTTCCTGCCGATCGCCGCCATCGCCAGAATGCGTCGCCACGGCACTGACTTCGAACTGCGCGTTCGAGCTGTTCGGTGCCGACGACACGCGCGTCTCCGGTGTGACCTTCACCCACAGCGCCCGCACCGGCAGCGTGGGCCTGTGCAAGCGCTTGCGCTGATCGACGCTATTGACTTCAGGTCAAGAGGCGCGTAGCCTCGGTTCACCGATGCGCAGTCTCTCCCTGGCTTCCTTGTTCACGGGTCTCGGTCTGGTCCTCGGTGCTTGCGGCGGCGACGACGGAGGCGATGGCGGCACCACCGAGGTCACCTACTACCAGGACATCAAGCCGCTGGTCGACGCCAAGTGCGTCGCCTGCCACTCGAGCGACGGCATCGCGCCGTTCGCGTTGACCACGTTCGAGGAGCTCGAGCCGATGGCCGGGGTCTCGCTGATCAACGTCGAGAACAAGACCATGCCGCCGTGGCCGGCCAACCCCGACTGCAACGAGTACTTCGGGGACCGCTCGCTGTCCGACGATCAGATCGAGCTGTTCAAGGCCTGGGTCGAGGGCGGCCGCGTGATGGGTGACCCCAACGCTCCGGCGCCGCCGCTGGTCACCGAGCAGCAGCGCCTCACCCGCGTCGACAAGACCCTGTCGATGCCGGTCGCGTACACGCCGGCCACCACCGCCGACTACCCCGACGACTATCGCTGCTTCGTGGTGCCGTGGACCGAGAGCACGACCAAGTACGTCACCGGCTTCCGCGCCGTACCTGGCAACCCCAAGGTCGTGCACCACGTGATCGCGTTCTACGCCGCGCCCGATCAGGTCGCGGCCTACCAGCAGCTCGACGACGCCACCGCCGGCCCCGGCTACACCTGCTTCGGCGGCACCAACGGACCGTCGCGGACGTGGATCGGCGCCTGGGCGCCGGGCAGCCTGGGCAGCGACATGCCGCCCGGCACCGGGCTCCGCGTCGAGCCGGGCTCGGCCGTGATCCTCCAGGTCCACTACAACGTGCTCGAGGCCGGCCCCGAGCCCGATCTCACCGAGGTCGAGATGAAGCTCGACGACACCGTCGGCAAGGCCGCGATCATCCAGCCCTGGGCCAACCCCAACTGGATCGACTCGCTGGACATGCGCATCCCGGCCGGCGATGCCGACGTGATGCACGCCTTCGAGTTCGACGCGTCGTTTCCGGTCGGCGGCGACTTCACGCTGCACTCGGCGGCGCTGCACATGCACACGCTGGGCACCCACACCACCGCCAGCATCGTGCGCGCCGACGGCTCCACCGAGTGCCTGCTCCAGATCGACGACTGGAACTTCCACTGGCAGGGCTCGTACGGCCTGCGCCAGCCGCCGACCTTCCACCGCGGCGACAAGCTGCGCGTCGAATGCCACTGGGACAACTCGCCGTCCAACCAGCCCATGATCGGCGGCCAGGTGCGCGTGCCCGCCGACGTGTACTGGGGCGAGAGCACGACCGACGAGATGTGCCTGGGCGCGTTCTACGTGACGCGGCTCTGACCCTCAGCGCTCCCAGCAGTTCACCAGGTACAGCCCGCCCTCGCGGTACCAGTGCACGACCGGGGCGAGCCCGGCGGCGCCGCAGACGTCGCGCATGGCCTGGAACAGCTCGTACTCGCGGAAGCGCGATGTGCCCGGATAGTGGACCAGGAAGCGCGGGTCCATGCCCTCGACGAAGATGCCGTAGCCCCGACGCCCGTCGTGGATGATGGCGTTGACCTTGCCGGTCGCGTCATGCCGGTCGCGGAAGCGCGGCGGTAGGCCGCGGAAGGCCCGCTCGAAGGCCGTCGCCACCGCCGCCTCGACCTCGGCGGTACGCGCGTCGGGTTCGCGGTAGTCGACCTCGGGGAGGCCGTAGCAGATGCGCAGATCGCGCAACCACAGGCGCGCGTTGCGGCGCTCGGGGACGTGGCCGTCGCCCGAGGGCAACATCATGAAGAGCCCGGCCTCGGGCTCGCTGGCCGGCGGCGCGGCCGCCGCGTCGAACGACGGCTCCCAGACGTCGTCGTGATCGTGGGTGCCATCGTCGCGCGGGTCGTTCACCGGCTGGAGAAAGTGGCCACGCTTCTGCGGCAGGTCGAGCCGCGCCACCATGACCTCGGCGAACCGCGCCACGGCTGACACCGCTGCCAGCAGGTGGCGCACCACCGGCCGCAGATCGCCAGCGTTGCCCGGCTTCTGCTTCTTCGCCTTCTTCTTGGCCAGCGGCTTCACCAGCGCCACGTGCAGCGACAGGTCGTCGTGCTCGACGATGAGCTCGGGTTCGCCGCCGAGCGCGTCCCAGTCGGCCCCCTCGAGCACGGCCACCGCCGCCGGCTGGATGCGATCGAAGAGCGCGTCATCGAGCTCGTCGACGAATGTCATCATCACCGACAGCATCTGGCCCGACTCGATCGTCGCGAGCGACGGATGCTCGATGCCCTCCTCGGGCACGACCAGCGGCGGTCGACCGCCGAGGGCCTGGCGGCGCTCGTCGAGCCAGCGCAGGCGTGACGCGGACGGCCCCTGCTCTGGCCGCATGGTGTCGAGCCCGCGCGCGCGCTCGTACGCGGCCAGCTCGCCGATGAAGACGAGGCACCGTGCGTCACCGGCCGCGGTGAGCGCGCCGGCCGCGACCAGCCGCACGCCGGGATGTGGATCGTAGAGCGCCATCGCCACCGCGTCCAGGTCGCCGCGCCGGCGGGCCTCGTCGATGTTGCCGACACGCACCTCGAGGTCCTCATCGCCCTGGTACGGCGCCGCGAGTGCGCCCACCGCGCCGAGCAGCGTCTCGCACCACGGCTGCTCGATCGCGCCACGCTCTTCCGATGCCTCGTCGGGCCACGCTTCGGCCGCGGCCAGGCTCGCCGTCCAGTACGCGTACGCCGGGTTACCGCGCATGAGGCACGCCAGCGCGTGCGAGCGCAGTGCCTCCTTGGCGGTCGCGTTGCGATCGAACTGGAACGCCGCGCACAGCCGCGCGTAGCCGATCTCGTCGAGCGCGAACAGGTTGCCGAGATCGGGCCGATACGCCGCGCCCGGCGCCGGTCGCTTGCCCGCCTTCGCCGCGGCCACATCGAAGTCGGCGCTGTGCGCGGCGGGATAGCCGGCCGCCTCGAGGTGATCGCGGAAGGTGTAGGCCAGGGCCAGGTCGCCCCGCGCCAGGTGCACCTCGGCCAGCCCGATCACCACGAACGGATTGGTGGGATCCCATGTCAGCGCGCGCTCGTACCAGGTGCGAGCCTCGTCGAGCCGGCCGAGCTTCAGCAGATCGTGACCGATGTTGCCGACCAGGCGGCCGGCCTCGATCAGGTGCCAGCGCGCAGCCACGTCGAGCGCTTCGACGCGCACGGCGAGGGCATCGGCGTAGCGCTCGGCGCCGTCGAGACCGCCGGCGACGAGCCCGTCGAGCGCAAGCGCGTTGCTGACCTCGGCCTCGGCGAGGAGCTCGCGCAGCTGGTCGGCGGCCTTGCCTCGCCGGGCGGGTGTCCCTTTGTGCATGGCGCCCTGCAGGCGCGCGAGCTCGTCGTTGTCCACCTCGGCCGTCTCGAGGCCGAGCACGGTGGCGACCGGACCGTCGGCGGCGAGGAAACGCCGCCAGGCCTCCTCGAGCGCGGCGGGCGTGATGGACGTGGGCATATCCAGGTGGATCAGGCCAGGCCCGGTTGTGACGCGCCAGCATGGTAGGAACGGGCCGTGCCGCGCCGCGCCAGAGCCGCGAAACCGGTCCGACCGCCGGCGCCGCACGCGCTGGCCGCCGCCGTTGTCGAGTTCTATCGCCGCCACCGCCGCGATCTGCCGTGGCGCCGCACCCGCGATCCCTACGCCATCTGGGTGAGCGAGATCATGCTGCAGCAGACCCGCGTGGCCACCGTCATCCCCTACTGGGAGCGGTGGATGGCGCGGTTTCCCAGCGTGAGCGCGCTGGCCGCCGCGCCGCTCGACGACGTGCTCGACTCCAAAACATCGGCCTAAGCCCCAACGAAGCCAAAATCTACGATGCACTCGTCACCTATGGCGTGTCGGGAGTATCGACTATTTCCCTGCGTGCCAAAGTCCATCGACGCAATTGTT
>SXJR01000470.1 GCA_005779305.1 Myxococcales bacterium | reverse complement strand
GATGTCGGTGGTGCCGCCATCGCCGCCCTGGGCGATCACGCGTGTGGGCTTGCCCTTGACCCGCATCGCCGCGGCCACGCCGGTGGCGACCGCGGCGGCGTTGCCGAACAGCGAGTGCAGCCACGGCAGCTGCCACGCCGTCTCCGGCGACGGCGTGGTGAACACCTCGAGGCAACCGGTGGCGTTGACCGCGACCAGGTCGCCACCGGTAGCGCGCATCGCGGCGTCGAGGACGTAGCGGGCCCCCAGCGCCTCGCCGCAGCCCTGGCAGGCGCGGTGGCCGGAGGTCAGCGCGTTGGATCGCTGCATCGAGGCCTGGACCGTGCGGCGAGCTGGGTCGAGCAGGCGGTTGCCGACGGTGAAGGTGCCGGTCTGGTAGAACTTGATGTGCTGATCGCTCATCGTGATCTCCGGGCGTCGCGCAGGATGTTCTCGGCGCTCGGCCCCGACCGGCGTTGCTCGCCCCAGCGCGCCAGCTCGCGATCGATCGCGCCGACGTCGAGGTCGAGGAAGTGCAGGTCCTCGAGCTCGTCGCGGCTGGCCGCCGCGAGTACGCGGCGCAGGCTGGCCCGGGTGACCGGCCGCCCGCCCAGCCCGGCGATCACGGTGTGGACCGGGATGGCGCGGCCGCGCAGCGCCATCCGCACGTTCGACGCCAGCGCGCCGCCCAGGCCGGGCGCGAGGCTGCGCTCGATCACCACCACGCGCTGGGCCTGACCGAGCGCGTCGGCGAGCGCGGCCAGCGGGAACGGCCGGAACGCGCACAAGGCCACGGCCCCGACCGCGATCCCGTCGCGCCGGAGCTCGTCGATCGCGACCTCGATGGTGCCGGTGACCGAGCCCATCGCGATCACCATCGTCGGTGCGCCGTCGGTGCGATAGGGGTGGAGCAGCGCGCCCGAGGTGCGCCCGAGCAGGCCGGCGAGCTCGGCGGCGAGGGCCGGGATGCGCGCGAGCGCCTGCAGCTGCTTGTGGTGCGCGAGGTAGCGAACCTCGGTGAACGCCTCGGGCCCGACCATCGCCCCGATCGAGACCGGGTCGGCGGGGTCGAGCACCTGCACCGGTCGGTACGGCGGCAGGAAGCGATCGACGACGTCCTGCTCGGGCACGTCGAGCGGCTCGACCGAGTGGGTCAGCACGAAGCCGTCGACGCACACCATCACCGGGACCGACAGCTCCTCGGCGAGGCGGAAGGCGAGCACGTGCAGATCGACCGCCTCCTGGCTGTCGCGTGCGAACAGCTGGATCCAGCCGGCGTCCTTGAGCGCCATCGCGTCGGAGTGATCGTTCCAGATGTTGATGGGCGCGCCGAGCGCGCGGTTGCCCAGCGTCATCACCAGGGGCAGACCGAGGCCGGCGACGTTGTAGACCACCTCGGCCATGTGCAGCAGGCCCTGGCTGGCGGTGGCGGTGTACGCCCGCGAGCCGGCGGCGGCCGCGCCGAGCGCGACCGACAGCGCGGAGGTCTCGCTCTCGACGTTGATGTACTCGCAAGGCGCCAGCTCGCCGGCACGGACCAGCTCCGCGAGCCCCTCGACGATGTGGGTCTGTGGGGTGATGGGATAGGCGCAGATCACCTCGGGACGGCAGCGCGCCACCACCGCGGCGATCGCGCGCGAGCACTCGAGCTGCTTCAACATGCCAGGGTCTCCGTCCGGGTGAGCTGGTAGGCGGCGGTGGCCGCGGCCGCGTTCTGATCGCCGACCGCACCGGGGAACCGCGCGCGGATGGCGTCGGTGATCGAGTCGAGGCGGACCATGCCGGTCAGCGCAGAGAACCCGCCGAGCAAGGCTCCGCCGGGGAGCGGTCGGCCGAGATGCTGGCGCGCCAGGTCAGTGGCCGGCACGCAGCGGACCCGACCGGCACGGAAGCGGGAGATCCACTCGCCGAGGCCCAGCTCGAAGAAGCCGCGGCTCGAGTTGATGAGCACCCAGCCGTCGTCGTCGAGCCCGGCGAAGACGTCGACCGAGGCCAGGAGCGTCGGATCCTGGATGACGATCACGTTCGGGTTCGTGATCGGCTCGCGCAGCCGGATGGGTCGATCGTCGAGCCGGCAGAACGCGACCACGGGAGCGCCCATGCGTTCCGAGCCGAAGCTGGGGAACGCCTGGGCGAACTGCCCTTCGCGGAAGGCGGCCGCCGAAAGCACCTCGGCGGCGGTGACGACTCCCTGGCCACCGCGACCGTGGATCCTGATCTCGAGCACGAGATCCGGTATTGCAAGCACAGCGCCCGACGCGGCAGGCGGAAAGGGGCACCGTCAGCGCACGATCTGCGCCGCCGGGTGGCGGGCGCGCAAGACCCGCGCCCGCGCTCAGAAGGAGACGCGCTCGTAGAGCGGACCGCCGATGGCGTCGCCGAGGCGCCAGGCGCTGTAGGTCTCGCTGATGGGGCCGCCTGGGCCGGTGAGCGTGACCGAGATCTGGAAGCCGGAGCCCGTCGGCGCGTCGGACCAGGTGCCCTCACCGTCGAAGAGCTGGTCGCGATCGGGGCCGGTGATGTGGCGGGTTTCGTGGACGGTCCGGTCGGGGCGAAGGGTGACGGTGTACTCGACCGTGAGCGGGTCGCCGATGTTCTCGAAGACGCCGTGCCATGTGCCGACGCGGCCGCTGACCGGGCCATCGGCGAAGGCGGCGTTCTCGAGCCAGTGCGACCTGGTGGCGACGTAGTCGAACGCTAGCGAGTCGGCGCCCTGGGGCGAGGGGAAGTCCTCGACGAAGAGACGGGTGCCCTCGACGTGGAAGATGCCCGAGCCAGGGAGATCGCCGGTGCGGTCGAAGGTGAGGTTGTCGCGGAAGACCCACTGCGTGCCGGCGCTGCCGGCGGGGACGTCGATCTGCGCCCACGTGCCGAACAGGTCGTCGCCCTGCGTGCGTTGCTCGACGCAGGCGGCGAGGACGACGGCGAGCGCGGGGACGAGACGAGGCATTGGCTCTGAAGATAGCAAGCCACACGCCGCCGCCGGATGCGTGGAAATTCGCCAGGTTCGACCGCTGCCGCGGCCGAAATGTGTCCAGGTTTCCTCATCCTGGCGGCGGGGCCCCGACACCCGCCAGCTGGTTTCGGCGCGGGCAGAGGCGTGTCGGTCGCGCTAGTCTCCTCGGCCATGCGGGGAACCTTGGTCGTGGCCGCGCTCATGGGCGTGGCGTGTATCGTTCCGGTCCAGTCGCAACCTGCGGGCGGCGGGTACCAAGGCGGTGGTGGCGGAGGTGGTGGTGGCGGCGGAGATCCGTACGCGCCGCCGCCGTCGGGGGGCGGTGGTGGTGGCGCGCCGCCGCCGGCAGGTCCGACGTCGGTGACGATCCGCTCGTCGTGCCGCGATACGGTGCGCGTGTTCTACGGCGACAAGCCCAAGTACGGTAGCGGCACGACGTCGTCGATCTCCTCGAACAGCGTCAACTCGCACTCGTTCATGCCCGGAGACATGTTCTGGATCGTCGACCAGAGCGACAACGGGCTGGACTCGGTCACGCTCGGACCGGGGATCTCGACGATCGAGATCAACTCGGACTGTCGGTCGATCTCGACCCGCTGATCAGAGCTCGACGTCGATCTGGAGGTCGAGGTCGAGGTCGAAGTCGAAGGCGTCCTCGTCGTCGGCGTCGTCCTCGTCGTCGGCTTCGCCCTCGTCGTCGGCGTCGTCCTCGTCGTCGGCTTCGCCCTCATCGTCGCCGACCTCGGCGTAGAGCTCGAGCTCGGCCTCGATCGCCTCGAGCCGCTCCTCGATGACGCGCTCGATGAGCGCCTCGATCGCCTCGGCCTGCCGATCACCGTGCGCCTCCCCGGCTTCCTCCGCCGCCTCCTCGGCTTCCGCGGCCGCCTCCTCGGCTTCCTCCGCCACCTCGCGGGCCTCTTCCTCGGCTTCGCGGGCCTCTTCCTCGGCCTCGCGGGCCTCTTCCTCGGCCTCGCGAGCTTCCACGGCCGCCATTTCGGCTTCTTCGCAGGCCCGAGCGGGCGCGGCCCCCGTCAGCGCGAGCGACATGGTCACCACCACGATCAGATGAAGTGGGCGCATGACCGGTGGAGCCCCGACCGGCGCGGGCGGTGGACACGAAATTCGCGGTAGTTCTGGCCGCACCCTGGAATCGACGACCAGCAACGCGACCACTACAAGGACATGAGCATCGACGAGATCACCGCCGACGTGAATCAGCGGGTCAAGGAAGATCTCGAGGACGAGCTGGCGGACAGCGTGTGGGCCGCGATGCGACCGCGTATCGAGAAGTCGATCGGCGGCGTGCGCTGGTTCGTTCGACATCGACATGGCCCGCGACGGGGTGGTCGAGCGCATCGTCAAGCCCAAGCTCGCCCGCCGCCTCGACTGGGCCGCCCTGCTCGAGCGCGTCTTCGGCGCCGAGGCCACCACCTGCCCCGCTGCGCCGGCCCCCTCGCCCCACGACCCGGCGAAGTCGCCCGTGGTCAGCGGGGACGCGCTCGCCCGCCCCAGCTCGACCACGGTCGCGCGCGCGGCCTCGGGCTCGTCGCGGCCGACGAAGTAGAAGTCCGAGGCGCCGCCGGGCGCGGCGTCGAGGTCGGGCTCCACGCCCTGGTTGATCCGGTGCGCGTTGACGATGATCCGACTCTTCGCGGCCATGCTCGCCCTGGCCGCGCTGTTTCGTGTGCGCCCTTACAGCCGGCTACGTCCACGACCGTGTGCTGCGCCTTCCGCTGAGATGGGCGGCTCCCGCCGTACTCGCCCGCCGGGCCGAAACCCTGCATCGAACGGCCGGTCCGCTGTTCGACGCCCGCGGCCGCCGCCCCATGACGACCCCGACCGAGCGCGCGCGCCGCGTCACCGCCACCCCGACGTGGACCGGCGCCATGAACCTGTACCCGGCCTGAGCTCCGGCCCACGCACGCGCTCGGCGTGACGGCGGATGTGCAGGCGGGCGCCCGCGAACTGCGGGGGCGTCCCGCAGCATCGTCGCAGCCCAGACACGACCTCTGGCGCGGAGGCTCCGAGATCACTCGGTCGTGCGACCCACGTCGGCTGGCGTGCTCGATGCAATGGGCTCCGCTGGCATCAACCAAGGAGCCGACCATGAGGATCTGGCCACGCGTCATCGCCTTCGCCGCCATCGGCGGATTCTGTCTCGCCGCTTGTATCGAGCCCGCCGACGATCTGCTCGGGTCCGAGACGTCAGCGCTACAGCAGGTGGAGCAGCTGCAATCCAGCCCAGACCTCCACGTCCTCGGCGGCGACGTCACGTTCGCCGAGCAGCCCGAGAAGAAGATCTCGGCCGAAATCTGGGTTCACCTCGCGCCGCTCGGCAACGAGGCGTGGCCAGGGAATCAGGACCCGTACGAGTGGTACCTGCAGCAAGGATCGATCGCGACCACCTTCGACGGGTCCGGCCGGATCACGTCGGTGACCTACGACATGTACGTCTGCAGCGGCTGGAACTGTCCCGGCGACGCGATCGTGCACCTCGGTGCCGTGATCAGCATCAGCTACAACGCGATCGGCTTTCCGTCGATCACGGTAACGGGCTGCGTGAGCTTCCGCACCCGCACCCGCAACGCCGACGGGACCATCACCTACGGCCCATGGGTCAAGAACTGCGACCCCGCGGTGGTGAGCCAGTACATGCAGGGCCTTTCCTACAACATGCAATGGGCCTCGACGATCACCGAGTGATCTGACCCGTCAGAACCCAACAGGAGAAGATCATGTCGACCAAGCTCATCCATCGTGCACGTCTGTCCCGCAACCCGATCGCGGCGCTGCTGATCGCCACGATGTTCGTGTTCACGATCTTCGCGGCAAGCGCCGAGCGCGCGACCGCGCAGCAGAACCCCAACTGTCCACGTCTGCTCGCCGGCGTCGTCGGGCTCACCGCCGGCTTCGCGGCCCAAGCGGTCGCGGCGTACGTGACCTGCAAGGAAGATCCCCTGTCGAACGCCTGCTTCACGGCGGGCACCGCCGTGGTGCAGCTGGGCCTGCAGTTCTGGCAGGCCTACCAGACGTGGTGTGCGCTGTGCGCGCCACAGATGGCGCTGTGCGGCGGCAACGGGGGTGCCAACCCGCCGCCGGCACCGCCCGAGATCCCCAAGCCTGAGCCGCCGGTGGTGTTGCCGCCGCCGGTGGTGCCGCCGCCGATGCCGCCGCCGGTGGTGCCGCCGCCGATGCCGCCGCCGATGCCGCCGATGCCCTGAACCGCGGCGCTCGCGCCGACCCGCAGGTGGGTCCCTGACGGCCCGATCAGTCCGTACTGATCGCGGCCGTCTCGTCGTTCCGGAGGGCGTTGTCCGGGCAGCGGCTCGAAGCGGGCGAACGCAGCCCCCGACCGCGTCGTGGAACATGCCGGCCGGCGGGGCGTAGGCGCCGCCGAGCTGGTAGTCGAGCCCGGCGGTGGCGGGCGGCAGCGGCGGTGGGCCCGGCGTCGCCGACTGGAACGAGATGCTGATCGATATGGTCGGCAGCCACGTGGCAGCAAGACGAGCCGGAAAACGCTGACCATGCGGAACGGTTACCTCAACGCTGATAGTCCCCACTCAGGGCGCAGGCACCACGGCCCCAGCCGGAGGCACCACGGCCCCGGGGGGCAGAAGCGCGCGGGCCGACAGCTGCCCCTGGCGGGCGTAGTCGATGGCCTCGCCGAGGATGCGCGCCGCCTCTTGCGGCGCATGGAAGCCCATCGAGTTCTCGGCAGCGATGAAGTCCAGCCGCCACTGCGCCTTGCGCTGCATGGCCAGCGCCGGCGCGAGCTGCTCGGGCGGAACACCCGCGGCCTTGGCCGCAACCAGCGTGTCGATCAGCTCGACGATCGCGACGCCGCCGCGCTGCATGAGCGCGTAGTTGCGATCCTGGATGATCGCGACCCGCGCGGTGATCTCGGCCTCGCTGGCCCGGTGGCACGTCTGGCAAGCCCGGTTGGTGTTGAGCAGCGGGCTGCGCACCCAGTGATCGCTCACCTTGCTCGCGCCCTGGCGCATGTACGGCATGTGGCAGTCGGCGCACGACACGCCGCTGCGGGCGTGGACGCCCTGGCTCCACAGCTCGAACTCGGGGTGCTGCGCCTTCAGGATCGGCGCCCCGGTCTCCTTGTGGGCGTAGTCGACGAACGCGCTGCCGTCGGTGAACGTGGTCGCGTCCCAGAACGCCTCGATCGACTCCGCCGCAAGGCCCTGGCCCCACGGGAACACGAGCGGCATCTTCGTCGAGCAGTAGTACTCGACGTGGCACTGGCCACACACGAACGACCGCATCTCGGAGCGGGTAGCGTCGCGATTCGGGTCATACGTGCCGCGGCGACCGTTGCGGCGCCACTCCTCGATGCTCGGCATCGCGGGTACCGGCGCTTCGGACGCCGCCAGGGTGGCGATGCCCCGGATGAACCCGGGCCGGGTCACGCGCAGGCCCATGGTCTTGGGCTCGTGGCAGTCGACGCAGCTCACCGGATGGGCGTGCCCCGCATCCTGCAGGAGCTTGCCGGCTTCCTGGTAGGTCAGCTTGTAGGTGGCATCGAGCCCGGCGGCAGCGTCGCCGTTGCCGAGCTTGCGATACAGCGGCATCACCGAGGCGTGGCAGTGCAGGCACGAACCCGACTGCGGCTTGCTCAGCCGGTCGGTGGCCTGCTGATCGGCCAGCATGTACGCGTGGCCGCGGCGATCGCGGTAGTCGATCGAGAACGCGTAGCCGAGGAACATGCGCTTGAGCCACGGATCCCGCTCGATCTTCTCCTCCGGCATCGCTTCGCTGCCGCCGTGGCCGCCGAAGCGGGTCGCGGTCTTCTGCGCGGTCCGCTTGTAGCCGTCGTACTGCAGCGGCCAGTTGGTGCCCCACTTCGCCGGGTCGGTGTCGTCCTCGCCGACCTCGACCAGGCGCACGTACGTGCTCTTGGCCTCGGTCTTGTGCTGCGTGATGCTGACCAGGATGGCGCCGACCGCGGCCGAGGCCAGGAGCCCGGCGGCGGTGACGGCGATCCACAGGATGCGCCGGCGCGCACGGCCCGGGGTCGCGGTGGGGGAGTCGTCGCTCATGTCATCTCTCCGTGGCGGTGGGCGGCCCGCCGATGCCGGCCGGTGACGGGTGCCCGACGTGCGCGTGGCAGTGCACACACGGCAGCGCCGGCTGGGGGCCGGGCCCGGTGTGGGCGATGGTGTCGGCGTGGCAGCGCCTGCAGTTCTTCTCGAGCGCGGCGGCGTTGGTCGCCTTGATGCGGATCGGCTCGGTGAACCCGCCGGTGGTGAACGCCAGCGAGTGGTGCCAGCCGTTGGCCATCTTGGCCCGGTACTTGTCGACGAACGTCGCCGGCAGGTGACAGTCGGAGCAGGTCGCGACCGCGTGGTGGCTGCCGTGCTGCCAACCGTCGAGGTGCGGCTGCATGACGTGGCAGTTGGCGCAGGCCTCGGGCTTGGTGCTGAAGTAGGAGAACGCCTGCCCCTGCACCATCGTCACGATCGACAGCCCGACGAACAACGCGACGGCGAACGCCGCGGCCAGGGGCCATCGCCAGGTCCACCGCCGTACAGGCTGGCGACTCACGTGGCGCTAGTACACCAACGCCGCCGCGATTTCCACTCGACGAAGATGCCTCAGCCGTCGTGGGAGCCTGTCGCCATCACCGGGTGGGCTGGGTCCAGGCGTAAGGCACGGTGATCGTGAGCTTGGCGGGGCCGGCGGCGATGGTGACGGGCGCGCACTTCATGGGCAGGGTTTCGGAGGCGTCGCGGAGGAAGCGCGCGAGGGCCGGGTCATCGCCGATGGGGAGGGCGACCGCGCAGGCGGTGTAGTTGCCGGGGCGCATCTCCTCGACCTCGGCGGGTGCGCCCATGGCCTGGCGGAAGTGCATCATCAGGGTTGCGCCGTCGGCCATCTCGGGCGGGATGAAGCTGCCGTCGCGCAAGGCCTCGATGTTGGGCGCGTCGATCTTGGCCTGCACCACCACGACCGAGGCTGCCACCACGGGCGCGCCGCGATCGTGATTGACGGTGACGGTGAGCGTGGCCGTGCCCGGTGAGGCATCCACGACGATGCTGGAGCGCTTGTCCGCGGTCACGTCGACGATGCGCATCGGCATGTCCTTGGGCTGACCGCCGCCGCCGCCCAGCATCGGGTAGATCAGGTAGCGGCCGGCGGTGAGCGAGTCGTAGGCGAAGCTGCCGTCGGCGCCGGTGACCACGAAGAAGTTGGATGACGTGGCGCCGAGCGGGTTGGCGATCACCACGGTGTCAGGGAGCGGCTGGCCGCTGCGGGTGATCTTGCCCTCGACGCCGCCGGTCTTCTGCAGGACCAGATCGACGACGGCGCTGTCGGGGCCGCGGCGCACCATCACGCTGGCCGAGCGGCCGGCGCCGTCCTTGCCGGCCACGATGGTGAGGTTGTGCTGGCCGAAGCCGGCCATGAGGTAGTGGCCCTCGTCGTCGGTCTCGGTCGAGCGCGCCATGATGCTCTCGTTCTCGATGTAGAGCGCGGCGCCATCGCCGGTGAGCAAGAGGCCGGCGGCGACCTGAGCCTTGGCGACCGGGCGGCCGTCGGCGTCGAGCACGCGGCCGCTCACCGAGCGACCGGCCTCGACGTTGATGGTGCCGAGGTCGGCGGGCTTGCCGGCAAGGACGGTGGCCTCGACGGTCTTGGACACGAATCCGGGTCCGGTGACGCGCACGTCGACCTTGCCGGCGGGCGCGTCGGCGGTGAAGGCGCCGTCCTTGGAGGCGACCGGCACGGCGTGGCCGTTGCCGACCGCGACGGTGAAGAGCGCGGGCGGCTTGCCGTCGGGCAGCGCGACCTTGCCGGTCACGCTGCCGTCGACGGTGAGCACGAGCTTCAGCGGCGGATCGCCGGGCCTGGCGGCGAGGCCCCGGCCCTGCCACAGCGCGTTCTCCGACGCGCCGGGGCGCGCGGCGCGCACGCGATAGCCGCCCGCCGGGAGGCCCGCGAAGCGGAAGTGACCGGCGCCGTCGGTGACCGCCTCTTGCATGCCGCGCACCTGCCAGGTCGCGCGATCGCCGGGGTTGCCGGTTCCATCGGGATCGGCGACGACCTGGGCGTCGATGACCGGTTGGCCGGCGGGATCGACGACGGTACCCTCGATGGCGCCGGTGATGTCGAGGACGAGCTTCACCTCGTGCTCGGGGGTGGCGCTGAGATCGGCCCCGGCGATCGCCGAGGCGCCGGTCGGGTGCCACGCGACGATCTCGACCGAGCGGCGGGGCAGGCCGGCGATGGCGAAGGTGCCGTCGGCGGCGGTGAAGGACTGCCGGCGCGGGCGCCAGTCGACGGTGCCGCCGGTGAGCACGCGCACGTCGGCGGCGGCGATGGGCTGACCGGCGCCGTCGGTGACCAGGCCCTTGACCACGCCGCCGGCGGTCATCACCAGCTCGAAGCCCTTGCGCGGGCTGGCACCATCGACGATGAAGGTGCCCGACGTGGCGGCGGCGTGGCTGGCGTCGGTGGCGGCGAGGCGATACGTGCCGGCGGCGAGCGCGGGCAGCGTGAAGGCGCCGTCGGCGCCGCTGAGCACGCCGTCGCGGCGCGGGTCGACGACGGGGAACGGCTCCGACGCGAGTGCGGCGGTGACGCGGGCACCGGCGACCGGCTTGCCGGTCTCGTCGACGACCTTGCCGGCGACGGCGGCGCCGCGGCCGAGCGTGACGCCGAAACGCGTCGGCACGCGGGGATCGCCGGCGGTCCAGGTCATGACGGCGGCGGGCGCGTAGCCCTTGGCGCTGACGGCGAGCGGGGCCCAGGTCGGGCCCACGCCGCGCAGCGTGGTCACGCCGTCGGCGCCGGTGACGCCCTTCCATGCCAGCGCCGCGCGCAGCTCGACCTCGGCGCCCGCGATGGGCTTGCCGCCGTTGCGATCGGTGACGGCGACCGCGACGGTCGCGCCCTTGCGCAGGCGCAGGGTGATCGGCTCGGCCTTGTCGGTGAGGCGCAGCCGGGCCGGGCCGGCGTAGCCGTCGCCGGCGGTGGCCTCGACGCGGTAGTCGCGGGCGATCAGGCCCTCGAACACGAACGAGCCGTCGCTGTCGGCCTCGACGATCACCGGCGGCATCGCGTCGATGGCGACGAAGGCGCCAGGCACGCCGTGGTCCTGCTCGTCGATGACCACGCCCTCGATGCGCAGCGTGCCACGCGGATCATCGTCGCGGAAGACCAGGCCGCGATCGCCGGACGGCGGTGCGGCCGCGGTGTTGGTCGGCTGCGCCGGGCCCGGTGGCGTCGCCGTGTTCTTGCCGCTGCCACCGTCGGCGGTCGCGGCGGGCTTCGATTTCGGTTTGCCCCATACGCCGGCGTAACGGGTGCCAACCACCAGCGCGATCACGATCGCGACCAGCGCGACCACCTTGGTTCCACTTTTCACGGCGATTCCTCCCAGGAGCAACGTCTTGGTGGCCGACGCGGCGGTCGCCGCGGTGGCCCCGGTTCCGGGTGCCGCGAGGGGCGGCAGGAGCGGCGCCAGCAGGAGCGCCCAGCGCTTGCGCTCACCAGCGTGCTCGGCGTCGAGCTTGCCGCGCACCTCGTCGAGCGCCTGCTTGAGGCGCCAGCGCACGGTGCCGGCGGGGATGCCCTGCGCGCGCGCGATGTCGGCGGCGGACAGTCCCTCGTAGTAGCGGAGCATGAGTGTGCCGCGCAGCGGCTCGTCGAGCGCGAGCACCAGCGCGGCCACGCGCTGCTGCACGAGCGCGCGCGCGACCAGCTCCTCGGGGTCGGGCGCGGCCACCGGCACGACCTGCTGCTCGCGCGCGTCGCGGCGGGCACCGGCGCGCTTGCGCATGCGGGCTAGATTGCGGGCGACGCCGCCGAGCCACGGCCGCAGCGCGCCGGCGCGCTCGGGCGGCTGGCGCAGGGCGACCGCGAAGGTGTCCTGGACGACGTCGTCGGCGGCGGCGTCGCCTACCAGCGCGCGCGCCAGCCGGCGCAGCCAGTCGCCATGCGCGAGGAGATCCTCGGCGCTGGGTTCATCGGCTGCGGTTCCGTCCACGCCCCCATCTTGCCGCCGCGAGGCGAAGTGTTGGTGGAATCAGCGGGAACCCGGTGGGGGCCAGCAGCGGGGCGGAAAAGCGAAGCGATCCCGGAAGGCTGCGACCCGGGAGCTTGTCCCCGATCAGAACCACGTCATGGCGGCGCCGAAGCCGACGTTGCGGCCGACGATGTCGGCCTGGCCGTCGTTGTCGTCATCCTCGTCGTAGAAGCCGACGCCGACGCGGGCCTGGAGGTCGAGGGCGAAGGTCTTGCCGCGCAGAACCTCGACGGCGGCGGCGAGCAAGATCGCGGGGACCGCGTCGGACTTGGCCTCGATGCCGAGGATGCGGTTGTAGGAGAGCTTGGCCTGGGCGCTGCCGATCCCGCCGGTGAAGGTGAAGATCGGGGCGGGGCGCCACTTGAGGCCGGCGGTGACGACGTTGTGGGTGAACGTCCAGTCATTTTCCTTGTGCACCATCGGGAAGACGTCGAAGTAGAGGCCGAGGGTCGGCTTGAAGAAGTAGTTGACGTGGAGATCGATGCCGCCGGCCTCGGTGACGCCGTTGCAGAACTCGCCGTCCTGGTTCTCGCAGTTGATCTCGCCGCCGTAGAGGCCAGCGCCGAACTCCCAGCCGATGCGCTCGGGCGGCGGCGACGCACCACCGGGCGCGCTCTGTGCGAAGGCGGTTCCGGCGGCGCCGAGCAGCGCGACACCGACAAGGGAGGCTAGACGGACATGGTGCGACATGGGCGATCTCCTGGGACGGTTGCGGAGGGGCCTATCGCAAGCCGAGGGCCAGCCCGTCCCGGCAGCGATCGTCAGCTGATCCAGCCACTTGGGCAAGTTCACATGAGGCGCCGGCGACACGTGAACGGCCCGCCACGTCGGGGTTCCCGACGGCCCCCGACGGCGCCGTGGAGGTTTTCCACGTCAGACAGCTGTCACTGGTAGCCGCGGGCCTGGAGCTTGAAGAGGGTCGCGTAGCGGCCGCCGAACGCGACCAGCTCGTCGTGGCTGCCGCTCTCGACCACCTTGCCGCCGTCGAGCACGACGATGCGGTCGGCCATGCG
>SXJR01000469.1 GCA_005779305.1 Myxococcales bacterium | reverse complement strand
CCGCGGGCCGTGGGCGCTGCTCTTGCCCGCCGATCCCGACGCCAGCGCCGCGGCGCTGCGGGCCGCGCTGGCGCCCGGCCGCGCGGTCGGCGTGGTCATCTCCGACTCGTTCGGCCGCCCCTTCCGCAAGGGCTCGATCGGGGTCGCCATCGGCGCCGCCGGCGTGCCGCCGCTCTGGGATCAGCGTGGTCGCCGCGACCTCTTCGGCCGTAGCCTCGAGCAAACCGTCACCGCGCTGGGCGACCAGATCGCCGCCGCCGCCGACCTCGTGGCCGGTCAGGCCGACGAGGGCCGCGGCGTGGTCCTGGTCCGCGGCCTCCGCTTCGCCGCGTCCGCCGATGGCGCGGCCGCGCTCCTGCGTCCCGCCGACGAGGACGTGTACGCGTGATCGGCGCGACTCGCGGCCCGGGGTTCCGGCGTGTGGTCGCGCTCTCGGGCGGGGTCGGCGGAGCCAAGCTCGTCGATGGGCTGGCGGCGGTATTGCCGGCCGAGGCGCTCACCGTCGTGGTCAACACCGGCGACGACTTCGTGCACTGGGGCCTGCGCATCTGCCCCGATCTCGACACCGTGATGTACACGCTGGCCGGCCTCGCACATCCCGTGCAGGGCTGGGGCCTCGCCGACGAGAGCTTTGCCGCCTTCGCCATGGTCGAGCGCCTGGGCGGCCCGGCCTGGTTCCGCCTCGGCGACCACGATCTCGGCGTGCACCTGGTGCGCACGCAGCGTTTGGCCGCCGGTGCGGCGCTCTCGGCGGTCACGGCCGAGCTGTGCACCTCGCTCGGCATCGGCCCGCGAATCCTCCCCATGTGCGAGCTGCCGCGCGCGACCATGCTCGACACCGCCGACGGCACCCTCGACTTCCAGGAGTGGCTGGTGCGGCGCCGGGGCGCGCCAGCGGTCAACCGCGTGTGGTCGACCGGTCCCTCGGCCGCATGCCCCGCGGTCCTCGACGCGATCGCCGATTCCGACCTGATCGTGATCGGCCCGTCGAACCCGTACGTGTCGATCGACCCCATCCTGAACCTCGACGGCGTGCGCGCCGCCCTCGCCGCGAAGCCGGTGGTCGCCGTGTCCCCCATCGTCGGCGGCAAGGCGGTCAAGGGACCGCTGGCCGGGATGATCGAGCAGCTCGCCGGACGGGCGGCGTCACCGGCGGCGATCGCCGCGCACTATCGCGGCTTGCTCGCCGGCCTGGTGATCGAGCGTGGCGACGAGGCGCCGGCGGGCGTCGCCAGCCTCCCTGCGTCGACGGTCATGACGACACGCGACGACCGCGCGCGGCTCGCCGCCGACGTGCTCGCCTTCGCCGAGGTGGTGCCGTGAGCCGTGCCACGAGCCGGGTCGTGGCACGGATCGCGGTCCGTCCAGTGTCGGTGCGTGGCACGTGGGCCCTCATCCCGGCGCGCTCGTTCGCGCGCGGCAAGTCGCGCCTCGCCGACGCCAGTGGCCCCGGCCGCGCCGAGGTCGCGCAGGCGCTGTTCGCCCGCGTGGCCGCGTCGGTCATGCGCGCCGCCGCCATCGACGGCATGCTGGTCGCCACCGACGGCGACGACGTCGCCGCCGCGGCCCGAGAGCACGGCGGCGCCGTACTCCTCGACGAGCAGCCGGCACCGTTCGCCGCGGTCATCGATCGCGGGCTGGCCGCGCTGGCCGCGCGCGGCGCCTCGGCCGCGGTGGTGGTGATGGCCGACCTGCCGCTGGTCGGTCCCCGCCACCTCGACGATCTGTGCTCAGCGCTCGACGGCGCGGACCTGGCGCTGGCCCCGGATCGCGATCAACTGGGCACCAACGCCCTCGCCCTGCGCCTGCCCGCCGCATGCGGGACCTGCTTCGGCCACCGCGACAGCTTCACCCGTCACCTCGCCGCCGCCGCCGCCGCCGATCTGCGCGTCACCGTCGTGCGCGCCCACGGCCTGGCCTTCGACCTCGACACGCCGGCCGATCTCGAGGAGCTCCTGGCCGGCGCCGCGCCGCCGGTAGCGGAAGCGCGGATCGCGGGTCAGCGCCTGGTAGCTGCCGAACGTCGCCGTCGCGTCGCCGACACCGTCGAGCGCATCGCCGCCGCCGTCCGCCGCGCGCCCGGGGCTGGAGATGATGCGGTACAGGGTGGTGCGTTCGGCCGCTTCACGCCCGGCGCCGCCTGCGACCCGGCGTAGCTCCGCCGGCGTCGCGACCTGGCCGTGGCGCGCGCCAGCCGCGGTCGAGATGCTCTCGTTCATGAGGGTGCCGCCGAGGTCGTTGACGCCGCACGCCAGCAGGTGCTCGGCGACGCGCAGGCCTTCCTTGACCCACGAGACCTGGAGGTTGGGGATGTCGGCGCCGAGCAGCACGCGGGCCAGAGCATGGGTGCGCACCACGTCGAGCCCGCCGGGCCCGGCCAGCACGCCCTCCTGGGCCGCGAACAGCGGCGCCTCGTCGTGCACGAACGACAGCGGCACGAACTCGGTGAAGCCGCCGGTGTCACGCTGCACGTTCCGGATCAGCTCCATGTGGCGCAGACGGTCGGCGCCGGTCTCGACGTGGCCGTACATCATGGTGGCGGTGGTGCGCAGGCCGACGGCATGTGCGGTGCGGACCACGTCGAGCCACTCGGCGGTGGTGATGCGGCCGGGCGCGATGCGATCGCGGATGGTGTCGTCGAGGATCTCGGCCGAGGTGCCGGGCAGCGTGCCCAGGCCAGCCTCGCGCAGCGCCTCCAGGTACTCGCGGAGCGACAGCCGGGCGCGGTGCGCGCCGTACTTCACTTCTTCCGGGGAGAAGGCGTGGATGTGGACGTCAGGGACGGCGCGCTTCACCGCGCGGGTCAGCTCGACGTAGAACATGCCGTCGAGCCCGGGAGCCAGGCCGGCTTGGAGGCAGACCTCGGTGGCGCCGAAGGCGCGGGCCTCCACGGCGCGGCGGACGATCTCCTCGGTGTCGAGGAAGTAGCCCTGCTCGGAGCGCACGCCGCGGGAGAAGGCGCAGAAGCCGCACTTCTTCACGCACACGTTGGTGAAGTTGATGTTGCGATTGACGACGTAGGTGACGAGGTCGCCGGCCTGCTGGGCGCGGAGCGCGTCGGCGGTGGCGCACAGCGCGTGCAGATCGGCACCGGTGGCCTCGGTCAGCGGCAGGAGCTCGCGCCACGACGGCCGGCGGCCCTTGAGCGCGCCATCGAGCACCCAGCGCGCGGTCATGCGGCCCTTTCGGGAGCCAGGCGCGGCATCAGCTCGGGCGCGACGAACTCGGGGCGGAGCCACGGCTCGTGGATCGGAAGCCGTCGTGCCAGCGTGAAGCCGGCGGCGGCGCAATCGGCGGCCAGGCGATCGAGGTGCGGCCAGGCGTAGGTGCGATTGATGAAGTCGGGTGTGAGCGGCGAGATGCCGCCGAGGTCGTTGACGCCGGCGGCGAGCAGCGGCGCCACCTCGGCCGACAGGTTGGGCGGCGCCTGGACCGTGACCTCGTCGTCGAGGATCAGGCGCGCGAGCGCGATGGCGCGCGTGTTGATCTCGTCGTCGACCTCGGGCGCTTGCAGCATCGGGGTCGCGGCGTGGGCGCGGAAGCGCTGCACGATCGCCTCCTGGATGTGACCGTGGCGGCGATGCAGGTCGCGGATGGCGACCAGCGTGTCGACCCGCTCGGTCTCGGTCTCGCCGATGCCGATCAGGATCCCAGACGTGAACGGGATGCGCAGGCGACCGGCGTCCTCGTGCATGGCCAGACGCACCGCCGGCCGCTTGTCGGGCGCGCGATGGTGGGGCTGACCGCGCTCGCACAGGCGCTCGCTGGTCGACTCGAGCATGAGGCCCATGCTGGCGTTGACCGGCCGCAACCTGGCGAGTTCGTCAGCGGAGAGGATGCCGGCGTTGGTGTGGGGTAAGAGCCCGGCGTCGAGCGCGGCCTGGCACGCCCAGGCCAGGTACTCGACGGTCGAAGCGAAGCCCCAGCCGGCGAGGAGCGCGCGGTACGACGGAAACACCGCCTCGGGCCGATCGCCCAGGCAGAACAGGGCCTCGGTGCATCCCAGCGCGCGGGCGCGCGCGACGGTCGCCGTCACCTCGTCGGGCGACATGGTGTGCGCGCCCGGATCCCTGGGCGAGCGCCGGAACGCACAGTAGTCGCAGAAATCGCGGCACAGGTTGGTGAGCGGCAGGAAGACCTTGGGCGAGTAGGTGACGCGAGGACCGAAACCGCGATCGCGACGCTCGCCGGCCGCGGCCACCAGCTCGGCCGTCGACCGGCCACAGAGCGCGTGCGCGGCGTCGGTCACGTCGCCCTGCCGCCGCCCGACGACGGCGTCGCCGCATCGAGGAAGGCCGGACGTTCGCCACCGCCGTGGACGGTCAACGCGGTGCCGCTCACCCACGACGCCAGCGGCGAGGCCAGGTACAGACAGGCGCCGGCGACATCCTCGGGCGTGCCCATGCGACCGGCCGGGATGGTGGCGCCGACCGCGGCGATACCGTCCTCGCTGCCGTAGTGGAGATGGGCTTGCTCGGTGCGGATGGGGCCGGCGACGACGGCGTTGACCCGCACCCTCGGCGCCCACTCGACGGCCAGCGACTGGGTGAGGTTGATCAGGCCGGCCTTGGCCGCGCCATACGCCGCCGGGCCCGGCGACGGCCGCACGCCGCTGACGCTGGCGATGTTGAGGATGACGCCGCCGCCGGCCTGGGCCTGCATGACGGCGTTGGCGCGCTGGGCCAGCCACAGCGGCGAGATGAGATTCAGCTGGATGATCGACGCCGAGAACCGCGGCGACACCGTGGCCGCGTCGGCGGGTGGCGAGCCGCCGGCGTTGTTGACCAGGACATCGAGCCGGCCATGACGCTCCACGGCCGCGGCGATGACACGGTCGAGCTGCTCGACGTCGCGGACGTCAGCCGCGACGAAGCTGGCTCGCCGGCCGCCAGCCTCGGGCAGGCTTTCGGGATCCTTGCGACCACACACCACGACCTCGGCGCCGGCGGCCAGGAACGCCGTCGCGATGCCACGTCCGATGCCGCGGCTTCCGCCGGTGACGAGGACCACCTTTCCGTCGAGATCGAGCGGTTCTTGCATCTGGACTCGACGAGTGAAACATGTTCTATTCTGGCCTGCAAGCCATGAGCGAGCGAGTCCTCGAGCGAGCGACCTCCGTACAGGCCGAGCCGGCATTCCTCGCCGCGGACGGCCGATCGACATGGGCCGTCCGGCCCCGGCCGGAGGGCCCATGAGTCTGGATGCATTCGCGGGCCTCACTCACACCGTCGACGATAGCGGCATCGCCGAGGTCGTCATGGCCCGTCCGCCGGTCAATGCCCTGAGCATTGCCGGCTGGCAGGGCATCGCCGATCTGCTGCGCCGCCTCGGCGCCGATCCGGCGGTGCGCGTGGTCATCCTGTCCGCCGAGGGCCGCGGCTACAACGCCGGGGTCGACATCAAGGAGATCCACGGCGCAGCCGACGCCCACGCCGCGCTCATCGCCGTCAATCGCGCCTGCGCCGCTGCCTTCACCGCGGTCTACGAGTGCGAGGTCCCGGTGATCGCCGCGGTCCACGGTTACTGCCTGGGTGGCGGCATCGGCCTGGTCGGCAACGCCGACGTGGTCATCGCCGCAGACGACGCCAGCTTCGGGCTGCCCGAGGTCGATCGCGGCGCGCTGGGCGCGGCCACCCACCTCGCCCGCCTGGTCCCGCAGCACCTCATGCGCGCGATGGTCTACACCGGCCGCCGAGTACCGGCGTCGGACCTGGCTCGCATCGGCTCGGTGCTCGAGGTGGTGCCGCGCGATCGCCTGCGCCTCGCCGCTCGCGCCGTCGCCGCCGAGATCGCCGCCAAGAGCCCGATCGCCATCCGCGCCGCCAAGCAGTCGCTCAACGGTATCGACCCGGTCGACGTGCGCAAGAGCTACCGCTTCGAGCAGGGTTTCACGTTCGAGCTGACCCTGGCCGGCGTCGGCAACGAGCAGCGCGCCGCCTTCGTCGACCAAGGGAAGAAGAAGGGTTAACGGTGGCGGACAAGCGGATCAAGGTCGACGACGTGATCGCCGAGCTTCGCTCGGGGATGACGATCGGCCTCGGCGGCTGGGGCTCGCGGCGCAAGCCCATGGCGCTGATCCGCGCCATCCTGCGCTCGCCGCTGACCGACCTCACCGTCGTCACCTACGGCGGCCCCGACGTCGGGCTCCTGTGCGCGGCCGGCACGGTGAAGAAGCTGGTCACCGGCTTCGTGTCGCTCGACTCGATCCCGCTCGACCCGTGGTACCGCGCCGCCCGCCAGCGCGGCGAGCTCGAGGTCCGCGAGTACGACGAGGGCATGTTGCAATGGGGCCTGTACGCGGCGTCGCTCCGCCTGCCCTTCCTGCCCACCCGGGCGGGGCTCGGCGCCGACGTGATGACGCTCTGCCCCGAGCTGCGCACCGTGCGTTCGCCGTACGGCGACGCGAACGGCGATCACGAGGAGCTGGTCGCCGTGCCGGCCATCGAGCTCGACGCGGCGATCTGCCACCTCAACCGCGCCGACTCCGCTGGCAACGCCCAGTTCCTCGGCCCCGACCTGTACTTCGACGACCTGTACCTGGGCGCGGCCAAGCGCCGCTTCATCTCGGTCGAGCGAGTGGTACCGACCGCCGAGCTGCTCGCCGCCGGCTCGGTGCACACGCTGCGCATCCACCGCGGCATGGTCGACGGCGTGGTCGAGGCGCCGCGCGGCGCCCACTTCACCGAATGCCCGCCCGACTATGGCCGCGACGAGGAGCTGCAGGCGCGTTACGCCGCCGCCGCCGCCGACCCGGCAGCGTGGAATGCGTTCTACCAGGAGTACGTGTCGTGACCGCCACGACCACCGCGGCCGCCCGCCACGAGGTCTGCGCGGTCGCGCTGGCCGAGGCCTTCCGAGGCGACGGCGAGATCCTGGCCAGCCCCATCGGTGTCCTGCCCGGCATCGCGGCTCGCCTCGCGCGCGCGACGTTCGCACCTGATCTGCTCATGTCTGACGGCGTCGCTTCGCTGATCAACGCCGCCGGCGAGGTCGAGGGCTGGCTGCCCTACCGCACCGTGTTCGACGTGGTCTGGTCGGGACGCCGGCACGTGGTCATGGGCGCGTCCCAGATCGATCGCCACGGCAACCAGAACATCGCGTGCATCGGCGATCCGCGGAAGCCCAAGGCTCAGCTGCTCGGCATGCGCGGCGCGCCCGGCAACACCATCAACCACACCACCACCTACTGGGTGCCATCACACACCCGGCGCTCGTTCGTCACCAGGGTCGACGTGGTCACCGGCGTCGGCTACGACCGCGCCGCCGCGCTCGGCGAGCGCGCCGCGCGCTTCCACGAGATCCGCCGCGTGGTCACCGATCTCGCGGTCCTCGACTTCGCCACCCCCGACCACGCCATGCGGCTGGCCTCGCTCCATCCCGGCGTGGCCCTGGCCGACGTGCTCGAGAAGACCAGCTTCCCACTGGTGTTCAGTGAGCCAGTGCCGGTCACGCGCCTGCCCAGCGACGAGGAATTGCACCTCCTGCGCACGGTGCTCGATCCGGCCGGCCGCGGAGCCAAGGAGGTCGCGGCGACATGACCAGCTCCGCCCTCCATACCCGCGTCTGCGATCTGCTCGGCGTGCGCTACCCGATCATCCAGACCGGCATGGGCTGGGTGTCCGGCGCGCGCCTCACCGCCGCCACCAGCGCAGCCGGCGGCTTCGGCATCCTCGGCGCCGTCACCATGACGCTGCCCGAGATGGAGACCGCGATCGCGTCGGTGAAGAGCAAGACCGACCGCCCGTTCGGCGTGAACCTGCGCCCCGATCAGGCCGACCTCGACGCCCGCATCGCGGTCCTGGTCCGCGAGAAGATCAAGCTGGCCAGCTTCGCCGGTCCGCCGTCGAAGGACGTGGTCGCGCGCCTCAAGGCCGCCGGCATCCTGACCATGCCCACCGTCGGCGCCCGCCGCCACGCCGAGAAGATGGCGTCGATCGGCGTGGACCTGATCATCGCCCAGGGTGGCGAGGGCGGCGGCCACACCGGCGACATCCCGACGTCGCTCCTGCTTCCCGAAGTCTGCGACGCGGTCAAGATCCCGGTCATCGGCGCCGGCGGCTTCAAGGACGGCCGCGGCCTGGTCGCCGCCTTGGCCTACGGCGCCAGCGGCATCGCCATGGGCACGCGCTTCCTGCTCACCCGGGAGAGCACCGTCCCCGAGGGCGTGAAGGACATCTACGTGAAGACGCCGGTGACCGGTACGGTCGTCACCCGCCACATCGACGGCGCGCCACAGCGAGTGATCCGGACGGCGGTCATCGACGGGCTGGAGAAGGCCGGCTGGTTCCGCCGCTTCTGGCGCTCGCTCGCCAACGCCTTCCGCTTCCGCCGCGCCACCGGCGGCACCCGACTCGGCCTCCTGCGCGAGGCTCGCGCCATGCAGAAGCACCAGGAGCTGCCACTGGCTCAGCTCCTCATGGCCGCCAACGCGCCGATGATGACGCGGGCGAGCATGATCGACGGCCGCCACGACGTCGGCATCCTGCCCACCGGGCAGGTGGTCGGCTGCATCGACGAGCTGCCGACCGTGGCCGAGCTGATCGAGCGCATCGTGGCCGACGCCGAGGCCACGCTGGCGCGGCTGGCGCCCGGCGCGCCGGCGGTGGCCTCGCCCGTGACCCTGAGGAGCGTATGAGCGACGCCACCGCGCCGGTGACCGCCACCGACGAGGGCGAGCTGGTGCTCGTCGAGCGCCGGGGCACGGTCGCCGTCATCACCATGAACCGGCCGCGCTACCGCAACGCCCAGAACGCGGCCATGACCTTCGCCCTCGACGCGGCGTTCTCGGCCGCCGCCGCCGACGACGGCGTCCACGCCATCGTGCTGGCTGGCGCCGGCGAGCACTTCTCGGCCGGCCACGACATCGGGACGCCGGGCCGCGATATCCACAAGGACTTCGGTCGCGTCGCCACCCAGTACTGGCCACACGCGGACAAGGCCGGCGCCGAGGCCATGTACGTGCGCGAGGCCGAGCTCTACCTCGGCATGTGCCGGCGCT
>SXJR01000468.1 GCA_005779305.1 Myxococcales bacterium | reverse complement strand
GCCGGTGTTGCCGCTGGTGGCCTCGACGATGGTCTTGCCGGGCCCGAGCAGGCCGCGCTGCTCGGCGTCCCACACCATCGCGGCGCCGATGCGGCACTTCACCGAGTAGGCCGGGTTGCGGCCCTCGATCTTGGCCAGCACCGTGGCGCCGGCGCCGGCGGTGATGCGGTTGATCTTCACGAGCGGCGTGCGCCCGATGCTCCGGGAGTTGTCCTCGAACCAGTTCGCCATGGCCGGCACTCTAACAGAAGTTTGTCCGTTGTTGCGGACAAGATCCGTTGTAACGGATGCCCCGCAAGGCCGCCGCTCGACTAGTGTAGAGCGTGCTCTCGTCGTTTCGCACCCTTGTGCCTCTGCTCGGCGTCGCGGCCGCCGCTTGCGCGGGGCGCCCCGAGGTCCCCACCGAGGTGCCCGCGGCGTGCCTCGATCTCCCAGGGACGGCACGAGCCAGCCTCCGCCTCGCTCCCGACGGCAAGCGCGTCTTCTGGTACGAGCAGGTCCCCGTCTACGGCTACGAGGAAGCGTGGCCGCACCCGCGCATCGCGCGCTGGGATCTGGGCGCCGCGCCGGCGCGCTCGGTCACCGAGGCGCTGGGTCCACCGTTCCGCGCCCTTGCCGGCGACGCCATGGTCGGCGTCGCCGACGGCGGCGTGGTGCTGTGGCGGGCCGGCGTCGCCGAGCTGATCTCGGAGCACAACGCCATCGACCACCTCGAGTTGCTCGACGAGGGCACCGCGGTCTATGCCGCCGCCGGCGCGGTGTGGAAGCAGCGGCTCCTGCGGACAACGGCGCGGCGGCTGGCGGCCGCCGACGAGCTGCTCGGCGTCGACCGCGGCTCGGTCGTGGTCTGGCGCGGTGACGCGCTCCTCGCCATCGATGTCGCCAGCGGCCGCGAGCGCGCGTTGCCGGCGCCTGCCGGCGAGCTGCTCAAGGTGCTGGAGGGCGTGATGATCGTGCGCCGCGACGACGGGTTGGCGCTGCAGCCCCTCACCGGCGGGCCTCCCCGGATCGTGCTGGCCGGCGAGTGGCGCACCTACCTGGCGCCCGACGGGGTGCGGGCGTGGCGCAGGCTCGGCGATCGCGTCGAGGCGGCGATCGTGACCGCCGGTGGCGCCGAGTCGGTGCCAGGTCTGACCGGCGCCGACGGCCTGGTCGGGTTCGTCCGACTTCCGGACCGACGGGTCGTCTACCTGGTCGGCCACGACCTCGACGGCGACGGCGAGATCACCTCCCGCGACGAGCACGACGTCTGCGTCGGCCCGGCCGACCGTCCCCTGGCGATCACGCGGCGATCGGCGCCGCTGCGCTGGCAAGCGGCGGTCCCGGGCATCGAGCGCGCCGCCGGCGCGCTCGGCGTGAAACGCTGGCGCTTCGCTGCCTCGGGCGAGTTGCCCCGCGTGACCTTCATCGGCGCCGATCGCCGCCGCGATCGAGCCCGGCGCTGGGCCGACGCCGGCCAGGCCGGCGCCGCGGTGGCCGACGCGCTCGGCGATCCGACCATCGACGTCGCCATCGAGTATGAGGACGGCGGCCGCGCGCTTGCCGAGTGGGACGAACGCACCGGCAAGCGCGTGCGCTGGGCCGGCACCGGCGCGGCGCTGGTCCCCGATCCCGACAGCTACGAGGTCGAGATCGCCGTCGAGACCCTGGCCCGCGGCGACGACGGTCTGGTCACGTGCATTGGCTCGCTCACCAACCGGACCGACCAGACGCTGGCCAACCTCGCCGTCGATTGTGTCGGCGGCGGCGGCGACGACGGCATCCCGGTGTTCCCGACCACGGTGCCGCCGCAACAGGTCGCGCGCTTCGCCGGCGTCGTCGCCGCCGATCGCGAAGGCATCCTGCTCGCCACGGTCCACCGCCCCGCCAGCGGCGAGAACCTCCTCACCTACGAGCGGGCGCGGGCGGCGCGTTACGAGGTCATCGCCGGCGCCGCCGCCGAGGTCGTCGACCGGACCCGGCTGACGGTCTGGGACTGGTCGGGCGGGGTCGAGGTCGGGGTCGAGTTGTGGGCGCCCGACGACTTCGCGAGCTACTCCGACTCGGCGCGCACCCTGGCCGCCCAGGTCGCCTTCGACGTGCTGGATCAGATCGATCGCGGCGCCTTCCTTGGTGACAGCGGCGCCGCACTGGTCCTGTCCATCCACGCCGGCGGTGTGATGTGGACCTACGACGGCAAGCACCTCGCCGCTGGCGCGCCGCCATGACCGTCGCACCGTCGCACGCACATCACCCCAGCCAAGGTCGCGGCTTGACGGGGGCCTGAGGGTCTCGCATCCTGGAGCACGTGAGTGGGGTGTCTCGGGTACTCGTCGCGTCCGACGACCGCGTCGGCGGCGAGGCGGGGCCGCGCGACGACCGGCCACGGGTAGCGTCGCCGTGACCTCGCCGCTCCGGCATTTCGGCAAGGTCCTGGTCATCGACGACGATTCGTCGGTGCGCGCGCTGTGCAAGCAGGTCCTCTCCCGCGAAGGCTGGGACGTCGTGCTGGCCGAGAACGGTCAGGAGGGCGTGGACCGCGTCCGCGAGGCCGGCAGTGATCTCGACTGCGTGGTCTCCGACGTCAACATGCCGGTGCTCGACGGCTACGGCTTCTTACGTGCCGTCCGCGACCTCGACGGAGACCTCCCGGTCCTGCTCATGACCGGCGAACCCGGCCTCGACGGCGCCGTCGAGGCCATCGATCACGGCGCGATCAGCTACCTGGCCAAGCCGTTCCATGCCGAACGCCTGGCCGCGGCGGTGGCCCACGCGGCTCGTAGCCACGGCGTCGCCCGCATGCGGCGCCGCGCCATGGCCTTCTCCGAGGCCCACGATCTGGGCGCCGAGGATCGATCCGAGCTCGAGCGTCGTTTCCGCCGCGCCATCGACGCGCGCTGGCTGGTGTTCCAGCCCATCGTCCACGCCGCCACCGGCGCCCTCCACGCCTACGAGGCGCTGCTGCGCACCTCCGAGGCGTCGCTGCAGCGGCCCGATGTCCTGATCGGCGTGGCCGAGCGGCTCGGTCGCGTCCCCGAGCTGGGCCGCGCCGTCCGCCATGCGGCCGCGGCCGTCGCCAGCGCGGCGCCCCCCGCGACTCGCTTCTTCATCAACCTGCACCCGCTCGAGCTCACCGATGAGGAGCTGTTCACGTCGGCCAACCCGCTGGTCCCCATCGCCAGCCGCGTCGTGCTCGAGCTGACCGAGCGGGCCCGGCTCGAGACCTTGACCGACACGCCGCGCCGCATCGCCATGCTGCGGGCCATGGGCTTCCGCTTCGCCATCGACGATCTCGGCGCCGGCTACGCCGGGCTGGGTTCGCTGGCGGCGATCGAGCCGGAGGTCGTCAAGCTCGACATGGCGCTGGTGCGCGACATCGCCACCAACACCACCAAGCGCCGCATCGTCGCCGCCACCGCCAACCTGTGCCGCGAGCTCGGTAGCCAGGTCGTGGCCGAGGGCATCGAGACGAACGAGGAGCGCGACGTGCTGGTCGGCCACGTCGACCTGCTCCAAGGCTACCTCTTCGGCAAGCCGCAGCGCGAGCTGGCCGCCCCGCTCACACCGCCCTGACCGAACCGATGCGGTAGGCTGTGGCCGTGCCGGCGGCCGAGTTCCTGGTGGCGCTCGCCGAGCTGTGGCGCGCCGAGCGCGCCGCCGCCCGGGAGAAGTTCGCCGCCGCCCGCCGCGGCACCAGCCTGCGTGCGCGTGTGGCCCGCGGCCTGGCCATCGCCGATCTCACCGTCGCCGAGTGGCGGCCGGCGGCGCGCGATCGCACCCGCGTGCGGCTGTCGCCGCCGGCCCACGTCGATCTCGACGACACCGGCATCGGCCCCGGCGATCCGGTGGTGCTGTGGCGGCAGTCTCCCGACGATCCGCGGGCGTCCCGCGGGGTGGTCTCGGCCCGCGAGCGCCACGATCTGTGGGTGATCGTCGACGGCGACCTGGCCGACGCCGTGATCGAGAGCGGCTGTCACCTCGACGCGCTCGCGCCCGAGGCCACCTTCGATCGCGGCGATCGTGCGATCGAGCGAGCCAGCACCGCCAAGGCGACCTCGGCGCTGGCCCGCGTGGTCGGCGTGTTGTGCGGCGATCGCCCGGCCGCGATCGCGCCGGCCCCGACCTGGTCGCCACTCGACGACGCCCTCGACGAGGCCCAGCGCTCGGCGGTGGCGGCGGCGCTGGCGGCCCACGACGTCGCCCTCATCCACGGCCCGCCCGGCACCGGCAAGACCCGCACCCTGGTCGAGGTCGTGCGCCAGTTCGTCGAGCGCGGCGAGCGCGTGTTGTGCACGGCGGCGTCCAACACCGCCGTCGACAACCTGGGCGAGCGCCTGGTGGCGGCCGGCGTCGGTGTGGTCCGGCTCGGCCATCCCGCCCGGGTCTCGGCGGCGCTCGAGGAGCGCACCCTCGACGCTCTGGTCGCGTCCTCGGACGGGGCCCGGCTGTCGCGCGAGCTGAGCGACCGCGCCCGCGAGCTGCGCCGCGGCAGCGGCGACCTGCGCGGCGACGAGGGCCGGGCCCTGCGCCAGGAGCTCATCGGGCTGGTGCGCGACGCCCGCAGCGCCTTGGCCCAGGCCGAGGCCTACTTCCTCGACACGGTGCCGGTCGTGCTGGCCACGTGCGCCGGCGCCGGCGCCACCATGCTCGGCGATCGGACGTTCCCGACCGTGGTGATCGACGAGGCCACCCAGGCGCCCGATCCGCTGGCCCTGATCGCGATGGCGCGCGGCGAGCGCATCGTCCTGGCCGGCGATCCCCACCAGCTGCCGCCCACCGTGATCGATCTGGCGGCGGCGCGGGCCGGGCTGGCCACGACGTTCTTCGAGCGCCACGCGACGACGGCCGGCGCATCGCTCCTGGTCACCCAGCACCGCATGCACCGCGACATCATGCGGTTCCCGTCGCAGGCGACCTACGGCAGCGCGCTGGTCGCGTCTCCCGAGGTCGCCGACCACACCCTGGCCGATCTGGGCGCGCGGCACGACCCCGAACGCGGCGTCGCGGTCTGGTTCCTCGATACCGCCGGCAAGGACTGGACCGATCGCAAGGGCGGCCTCGATCCCGACGACGACGAGCTCGCCGATCCGTCGACGTGGAACCCCGAGCAGGCCGAGCGCGTGGCCGGCGAGGTCCGGCGCCTGATCGGCCGCGGGGTCGCGCCCGGCGACGTCGCGGTGATCGCCGCCTACAACGCGCAGGTGCGACGCCTGCGCGCGCTGCTCGCCGACGAGCGCGCTCAGGGCCTCGAGATCCGGACCGTCGACGGTTTCCAGGGCCGGGAGAAGGAGGCCGTCATCGTCGACACCGTACGCTCCAACCCCGATGGCGACCTCGGCTTCCTCGCCGACCTTCGCCGCATGAACGTGGCCATCACCCGCGCCCGCCGCTGGCTGCTCGTGGTCGGCGACTCGGCCACCCTCGGCGGCCATCCCTATTACGCGGCGCTGGTCACGGCGATGGACGAGCTGAACGCCCACGGCAGCGCCTGGGCCGACGAGGGCGAGCCCCTGCCCGCGGTCACAGACGCAGCTCGATGAGCTCGACCGAGCCGGGCGAGGCGTAGCGGATCGGGATGATCGAGTACCCGATCCCGGCGGTCACGATGATCGTGCTGCGGCCGCGCTGGTAGCGGCCGTCGACGAACTCGGTCTCGAGGCCGGCCAGGTTGACGTGCCACAGGCCGATCACCGGGTTGATCTGGCCGCCGTGCGTGTGCGCGGCCAGGATGAGATCGACCTGGTCGACGAGCTGCGCGGCCAGGGCCCGGTCGAGCTGGTGGGTGACGGCGATCGTGTAGTCGGCGCCGGCGACGCCGGCGAGCAGCCGCGCGACGGTCGCCTGGTCGGCGCGCTGGATGTAATTGTAGTTGAGGAACACGATCGCGATGCGCTTGCGTTGGTGCTCGAACCAGCGCACCTCGTTGTCGAGCAGGGCGACGCCGTGGCGGCCCAGCGCCTGCTCGACCTCGGCAACGCTGCGGTGGCGATCGAAGTAGGCGAAATGCTCGTGATCGCCACGCACCGAGAACGTGCCGAGGCGACTCGTCAACATGCCGGCGGTGGCCGCGGCCGACGCGATGTGATCGGGACCGCTGTTGATCCAGTCGCCGCCCGACAGGATCAAGTCGGGCTGGCTGGCGTTGATCGTGGCGTAGACCGCGCGTGCCTGGGCGGCGTCGAGGTGAGCGTCCTGCTGGACGTCGGCGACGAAGGCGATGCGAAACGGCACGGGTGTGGTCGGCGCGGCGACCCCGACCTGGTGGCGGCGCACGCGGAGGTCGCCGCGCTCGGCGAGGAAACGGGCCGGCGTGTACACCGCGAACACCGCGACCACCGCGAGCACGCCCAGCCCTCGCAGGCGCGCCGCCCGCGCCGCCCCGATTCGCCGGCGCGCGATCACGTGCACGACCTCGAGGGCGAGCAGCCAGCCCAGCGACTGGAACACGATCAGCACCGCCCACAGGAACGGGACCCCGAGCAACCAGCCCGCGATCGCGCCGTCGAAGCGCGGCATCGTCGCCCATCCGAGCGACAGGCTGACCGCGATCGTGACGATCGCCAGCAGCGGGAAACCGAAGAGCAGCCAGCCGATCGCCCAGCGCACCACGCGGACGGCGCGGTCGCTGAGGCCGAGCTCGGTCAGCGCGGCGGCGATGCGTCGGCGCGTGTAGAGCCCGCCGGCGGTCAGCAACACCAGCCCGACCGCGACATAGACGAACCACACGGGTTCAGGGTAGCCCCGCTTTTAGGAATGGACAGGCCACCTTGGAGTGGTGTACGGGTTCGCCCCACATCTGGAACGGGGCGGACGAACGTGAGAATTAGCCTGGGACTCTGCATCTGGATCGCGGCCATCGCGGCCGCCTGTGCTCCACAGAACGAGAACGCGGCGGGCGACGGCGACGCGGCGACGGCGATCGAGATCGACGGCGCGATCAGTACGCCGATCGACGCGCGCACGTCCACCGCGCCCGACGCAGCGCCCGGCAACGTCGACGCGTCGGCCACCGGGATCGCGCCCGGCGGCCCGTGCTCGTGCGACGCGCAGTGCGCGTCCGACGGCGGCCAGGCCGGCGTCTGCATCTACGGCGTGTGCATGGTCCGCGCGACCGGCGCGTGCCCGTCAGGCGGTTCGCAGCAAGGCTGCCCCGCCGGTTCGCGCTGCTGGAACCTGTCCGACTCCGGCGTCGGCCCGCTGTGCTGGCCCGACTGCTCGGCCCACACCTGCAGCGGCACCTGCGACGGCGACGGCTCGTGCGTGCCCGCCCAGGGCGACGACTGCGATCCAGCATGCGGCAGCGCGTGTAGCTGCAACGCGACCTCGTGCCCGAGCGGCGAGGCCTGCGTCGGCGGCGAGTGCGTGGTGCAGATGGGCGGCGGTCCCGGCCCCGGACCCGGGCCGACGTGCACCGGCCTGCCAGCGCGCGACTGCACCGGCACGACCTGCGGCCAGCTGGTGACGTTCAGCCCGCGCACCAACGCCGCCTGGGACGACTACCCGATCAACGGCGAGACCACGAACAACCAGTACCGCAGCTACCTGCGCCGCGATCTACAGATGCTGGTCTCGTACGCGACGTCCAAGGTGGCGTGCAAGGCGGCGGCGTGGACCGGTACCAGCCGCGCGCTCGGCCTCGGCGACATGAGCGAGGCCAACGGCGCCATCCCCGGCACCTCGATCGGCTCGCCCGGACACCCGGCCAACACCCACACCAACGGCTACGACATCGACCTCGCCTACTACCAGCTCGGCACCGCCGACAACCGGCTCCGTCCGATCTGCTCCCACATCAGTGGCGGCGCCGACCAGTATCACTGCACCTCGGCGCCGACCAGCCTCGACGTGTGGCGCCACGCCCTCTTCCTGGGCGCGATCTTCGAGAGCACGCGCACGCGCGTGGTCGGCGTCGACGGCCAGGCCGGGCCGCAGCTCATCTCGGCGCTCAACACGCTGTGTGCCAACGGCTGGGTCACCACGGCGGCGTGCAACAACATCGTGCTCGCCTACGAGACCACCAACATGAACCAGGGCTGGTACCACCACCACCATCACCACAGCCACATCAGCCTGAAGCCGGCCGCCAACCTGGTCGCCGAGCCCCTCGACGCCGGCGAGGGCGATCCGCTCGCGAAGCGCCTGACCGGACGCCACGACGGCCTGCACCGCCTGCGCTGAGCGACTACCAGCTCTGCGCCGAATCCCGGGCGTGGGTGCTCTTGGTCATGCCCTTGCGCTTCTTGGCCCAGTCGCCCGAGGCGGCGGGCGCGACCGCCTCGGCGTCCTTGTCGGCCTCGGCGGCGAAGGTCTCGAGCTTGTCCGAGCCGTACTGCTTGCCCTTGGCCCGCAGGTACTCGGCGTTCTGCTTGAGCATCGCCTGGGCGGCGTCGGCCTTGCCCTTGTCGCGCAGCGCCACTGCTTGCTTCTGGTTCTCGTTGGCCAGCGCCTGGGTGACGCCGACCATGACGCGCCGGTTGGCGCCCTTCTCGACCGCCGCCTTCGACTTCTCGAAGCGGACCGCGACGGTGTCGGCGACCTTGGCCGTCTTCTTGGTGGCGAGGTTGCGGTAGGCCACGGCCACGTCGGCGAGCTTCTTGGTCTTGCCGGCGGCGCCCTTGGGCACCGCGACCTCGACGATCACGTTCTTGGTCTGCTTGCCGTAGATCTGGTTGAGCTTGAGCTGGGCCTTCTGGCCCTTGATCGAGATCGGGCGGTTGAGGCCGCGCAGCGGCTTGATGCCGGGGGCCAGCTCGATCTCGATGATGACGTCGTTGGCCACCACCGACAGCAGGTCGCCGAGCTCGTGGTTGAAGATGTCGTCGAGCTGGTCGGGGGTCTCGGCGAAGCCGTGGTTGCCGTCGCTCGACAGGGCGAGCTGGGTCAGCAGATCCTCGTTGTAGCCCAGGCCGAGCCCGATCGTGGTGACCGGGATGCCGAGCTTGCCGGCTTCGACGCCGAGCGCGGCCAGCTCGGTGGGCGAGCTGGGCCCGACGTTGGCCTGGCCGTCGGAGAGCAAGATGAGGCGGTTGATGCGGGACTTGTCGAAGAACTCGCGCACCTGGCCGAGGCCGGCGTTGACCCCGGCGTGAAGCGCGGTCTGCCCCTGGTCGCTGATGGCCATGATGCTGCGGCGGATCGCCTCCGGGTCCTTCACCTTGGCGGCAGGGACCAGGATCTCGACCGATGAGTCGAAGGTGACCACGCTGAGGGTGTCCTCGGGGCCGAGGCGATCGACCACCATGAGCGCGGCCAGCTTGGCCTTCTCCAGACGATCGCCCCGCATCGAGCCCGAGCGATCGATGACCATGGCCAGGTTGACCGGGGCGCGGCTGCCGGCCTCGTCGAAGCCGGTGATGGCGATCTCGATGTAGGCCCGGCCGTCCTGGTCGGCGATCATGATGGGCTCACCGACGTCGACGTCGATGACGAGATCCTTGGACTGGGCGGCGGCGGTGCCGGCGCCGAGCACGAGCAGGCACGCGGCCGAGACAACCTGGATTCGGGACATGGGTAACCCCTCGGTGCGGTGAAAGTCCGGTTCCAGACGCACGGCGCCAAGAACGGATCTATCGACGGTGTCAGGGATTCGTATGCAGGTTCGGACCCAGCCGGGCTCGGTCGGCGTGTCCGATGAGGCTCGCTCGGCGCCTATTGACCCTTGGTCGGTGACGCAACGCGGCGGTATGCTGCGCTCCATGCGCATCCCGGCTCAGCCCCGCGTCATCATCCGCGCCTGCAAGGACTACGACGTCGAGACGCTCCGGCGCATCTACCGCGAGGGCATGGAGGAGCTGGGCCTGCGGCCGTTCGGACGCACTCTGGTCAAGCCCAACCTGGTCGCCGCCGGCGAGATGTTCCCCTACGCCTACACCCGCCCCGAGTGTGGCGAGGCCATGCTGCGCGCGCTCCAGGACGTGGGCGGCGGCGCCATGACCGAGCTGGCGGCCGGTGAGCGCTGCGGCATCACCGTGCCCACCCGGCTGAGCTTCGAGCAATCAGGCTGGGAGGCGATGACCTCGAAGCTGGGCGTGAAGCGTTACTACTTCGAGGAGGAGTCGCAGGTCGAGATCCCGCTGACCCACCCCCACCGCCTGCGCGACTACCTGTTCACGCCCGAGCCGATCGCCCGCGCCGACTTCTTCGTGAACATGCCCAAGTTCAAGGCCCACCCCTGGACGACGGTGACGTTCTCGATGAAGAACTACATCGGCATCCAGGACGACCGCCACCGCCTGATCGATCACGATCACAAGCTCAACGAGAAGATCGCCGACCTCCAGTTCATCATCCAGCCCCAGTTCATCGCCATCGACGGCATCACCGCCGGCGAGGGGCGCATGTTGACGCCGACGCCGTTCCCGCTTGGCCTCATCATCATGGGCAACAGCCAGGTCGCGTTCGACGCGGTGTGCTCGGCGATGATTGGCCTCGATCCCCGCACGGTCGATCACATCCGCCTGGCCGAAGACTATGGGTTCGGCACCACCGACCTCGGCAAGATCCAGATCAGCGGCGACGTCTCGTTCGAGCAGGCCAAGGCCAAGGCCAAGGGCTTCAAGGTCGGGTTGATCCGGGTCGAGAAGTACTTCGAAGGCACCAACATCACCGCCTACGCGGGCCCGCCTCCCGAGGTCGAGCACTCCGACTACTGCTGGGGCGGCTGCCCGGGCGCGATCGAGGAGGCCATCGAGATCCTCCGCGTCTACGACAAGGAGACCGACGCCAAGATGCCGCGGATGCACGTCGTCTTCGGCAAGTACGACGGGCCCATCGCCGCCGGTCCCGGCGAGAAGGTCGTCTTCATCGGCGACTGCGTCGAGTGGAAGGGCCAGCTCCAGGGCAAGCTGGTGCAGATCCAGTCGAAGTACAAGGATCGCTCCACCCTCGATCCCCACACCGCAAAGCACGACGACATCTTCAAGAAGCTGGGCACCACCAGCGCCAAGGCGGCGGTGTCGAAGTCGGCCAGCCACATCCGCCTCGAGGGCTGCCCGGTCTCGGTCGCCGAGCAGGTGCTGACCCTGGTCGCGGTCGGCGGGCTCAAGAACCCGTACATGGATCCCAAGCAGGTCTCGCACTTCACGCGCAGCTACCTGGGCTGGCGCTCGCGGGTCGCGCTCAACCTCCTGCAGCGCAAGCGCTACCAGGAGAACGGTACGTTCGCCCACCGCGGCCAGGCCGCTCCCGAGCTGGCGCTACGGTAGGCGTTCGACCGGACGCTGCGCGACGTTCAGTTCCAGACTCGACGCCTGGACCAGACCCGACGGGCTCTCGACCAGATCCATTCGAGGCAACACCGTCGAACCGGGGCGCCACCGGCAGCCACCGGCTCCGCTCCCGCTCGAGGAGCCGCCCGGGACGCGGCATCAATCGAGCAGACGCCCCAGCTGCGGTAGTCGTTGTCGGCTGCACGGCCGCACCGTACGCTTGCGGGATGGGATCGGAGCCGCTGCCGCGAGCACGGATCGAGCCGCGAGGCGTCGGGGGTCACCTCGAGCACCTCGGGGCCGAGGCTCGCGTGCACGTGCGCACGGTCGGGCGGCTCACGCTGTTCGTGGTGCGGGTGCTCGGCGGCCTGACCATCGCCCTGGTGGGCATCGCGCTCCTGGTCTGGCTGGCGCCGACGCCACGCACCAAGCCGATGCAGGATCTCGAACGCATGCAGCGCGACATGCAGCGCCAGATCGAGCAGTCGCGACGAGCGCTCGAGCAGGTCCAGGCCATGCAGCACCTCATGGAGATGCCGCACTACCAGCTGCCGCCGCCGCCCCACATCGCCGCGCCGCCTCAGAGCCGTGACCCGCACGAGCGCCCGGCCCCGCGGCCGCCCCGCCACAAGCCGCCCCGCCGGCACCACGATTCTCGCCCGGCGCGTTAGCCTGCTGGTGATGCGGGTCCATCACCTCGACTGCGGGACCATGTGTCCGATCGCCGGACGGCTGATGGGCGGCGATCGCCTGCTCGGCCGCGGCCTGATGGTCTGCCACTGCCTGCTCATCGAGACCGCGCGCGACGGTCTGGTTCTGGTCGACACCGGCTTCTCCACCGCCGACTGCGACCAGCCCAGCCGCCTGGGCCGCGGCTTCCGGGCCGTGACCGCGCCGCGCCTGGCCCGGGCCCAGACCGCCGTCGAGCAGGTGCGCTCGCTCCGGCTCGATCCCGCCGACGTGCGACACCTGATCGTGACCCACATGGATCTCGATCACGCCGGCGGCATCGCCGACTTCCCGCGCGCCACCGTGCACCTGCACCGCCGCGAGCTCGAGGCGGCGCGGGCCCGCTCGACGCTGCAGGAGAAGCAGCGCTACCTGCCGCAGCAGTGGGAGCAGCACGCGAGCTGGAACCCGGTCAGCGAGAGCGGCGACACCTGGCTCGGCCTGCCGGCGGTGCAGAAGCTCGCCGGTCTCGACGCCGACATCGGCCTGGTCCCGCTCCACGGCCACACTCGCGGCCACTCCGGCGTCGTGGTGCGCACCGACCGCGGCTGGATCCTCCACGCCGGCGACGCCTACTTCCACCACATGGAGCTGGTCGATCCACCCAGCGCCCCAGTCGGCCTCCGCGTCTTCCAGTCGGCGATGCAGATGAACGGCGTCGCCCGCCACGCCTCGCAAGCCGTCCTCCGCCGGCTCCACCGCGAGCACCCCGAGGTCCGGATCCTGTCGGCCCACGATCCGGCCGAGCTGGTCAGCGCGACCTACCGCGCCGTCGGTTGAGCGGCGCGGCGAGACGTCGGATACGGCGAGGGCGCAAGCCGTGCCGCGCGCCGGGCACCAAACGCAGAGTATTCCGGATTTCGGCACGCCCGACGGCCCTACGGGTGGCACGGCCCATGCGTCCGACATGCCGGCATGACCTCCATCCGGTTTGTCCTCTCCCTGTGTGCCGTGACGCTGTTCGCGTGTGATGGCCCAGCCGGCGACGGCGGACCGGTCGGTCCGGCTGGCAGCGATGGTGCGCGCGGGCCAGCTGGTCCAATCGGGATCAGCGATGGCACGGTCACCGGCCTGGTGCGCGCGACCGACACGATGCTGCCGATCGTCGCCGCCACGATCACTACCCATCCGCTCGAGCGCGCCGCCTCCAGCGGCGCCGACGGGCGGTTCGAGCTCGCCGATCTCCCGGTCGGAGTCTACACGCTCGAGATCGTGGCCACCGGGTTCGAGCCCGGCGCCGCGACGGTGTCGGTGGTCGCCGGCGAGACCGCGGATCTGACCATCTCGCTCGTGCTGCCCGAGGTAACCACCGGCTCCGTCACCGGCACCGTGCGTCGCCACGGCCCGGCCACGGACCTCAACCGTCAGCTCGCCGGCGCCCGCGTGGTGCTGGTCGACGCGGTCGCGCTGGCGGCGTCGCCCGAGCGCGCGCCGCTCGACGCCCTGTCAGCGACCAGCCCCTACTTCGCGGTCACCAACGCCAGCGGCGTGTACACGATCACCGGCGTCGCACCACGCCGCTACTTCATCCAGGCCCAGCCGTCGGCGGCCGACGCCCCCACCGTGCTGCCCGGTGGCGACGCGTCCCGCGAGTCCTTCGACATCGAGGCCGACACCTCGGTACCCAAGGACATCACCCTCTCGCAGCAACCCTCACCGGCCGCGACCTACCTCGGCACGTCCCATTGCCTGGTCTGCCACTCGGCCTCCGGGCTCGCCTCCAACCAGAGCAACTGGAAGCACACCCTCCACGCCAACGTCTACCGGGTGCCGGACGTCGCGAGCGCCAACCAGGACCTGACCCGCCTGCCCAACCACGACGGCGCTCACGTCTTCTTCCGGGATGGCAACCCGCGGGACAACACCGGCGCCGGTGATCAACTCGGCCTCCGCATCACCAGCACGGGGTTCAACAAGTTCCCGGCCAGCTACAATCTCCTGCTCGGCTTCGACACGCGCTACTTCGTGCAGTTCGAGACCCCGGCCGGCGTGGCGTCGCAGAAGTACTACGCCGAGTTCACCTTCGGTGGCCACGGTGTCTACAAGGAGCGCTGGGTGACCCGGGTCTCGACCAACGGCACCTACGACCCGACCCCCGGCGGCACCTCCAGCTACTACATCCTGCCGCTGCAGTTCGACGAGGCGCTACAGGTCGGCGCCGAGCCCTTCCACCCCTACAACGCGGCCAACTGGGGCCCGCCCACCGTCGCCGGTGGCCCGGCGGTGCGACCCGCACAGAACAAGTCGTTCGACAACAACTGCGCCGGTTGCCACTTCACCGGCACCACCCTGACCGTCGACGTCGAGGGCAACTTCCACGCCGACGCCACCAACACGCCAGGCGGTCCGCTCGACTACGATGGCGATGGCTTCAATGACGACATGGCCATCGGCTGCGAGTCCTGCCATGGTCCAGGCTCCGAGCACCTCTCGGGCGGCGTCGGCGTCGGGCGCTCGATCGTGATGCCTTCGTTCCTGTCGGCCGAGCGGTCGTCGCAGATCTGCGGCACCTGCCACACCCGCGGCGTCGGCAAGGGCACGCTGTCGGGGGCTCCCGTCGAGTACGCGTCGGCGGGTACTGGCCCGCTCACCTACCCGCGCCCCGGCATCGGGCTCACCGAGTTTCTCGCCACCTACTACAACGAGGCGCCCGGCACCTTCAACGACGACGATCGCCACTCTCGCCAGCACCACCAGCAGTGGAACGACTACATGAAGTCGAGCCACAACAAGAACCAGTTCGACCTGGTCGCTTGCGAGGGCTGCCACGATCTCCACGACCGCGCCAACGGTCCGAGCCTGTCGGAGCGGGCCGACAACAACGCGATGTGCCTGTCGTGCCACTCCTACTACACGTTCAACATCGGCGGCCCGCCGTGGGCACCGGCCAGCTGGACCGCCGAGGAGGAAGGCGAGGCGGTGTCGGCCCACATGACCGAGAACGCCAGCATGACCGTGGGTTATGACCCGCTCGACCTGGCCGGCCGGGTCAACGACCCCAAGGTCGGTGGCGTCGGCCGCTGCACCAGCTGTCACATGCCGCGCACCGCCGCGAGCCAGAGCCGCTGGATCCACGACGCCGTCGACGCCAACCGTCAGCCGGTCGGCCCTCGGGTCCGAGGCGACGTGAGCTCGCACGTCTTCGACATCATCACGCCGGCCGCGAGTCAGGTCCTGTTCAACGCAGGCGGCGCCAACAACCAGCTGTCCAACAGCTGTGGCGGCTGCCACAACGCCCGCACGGGCATCGGACCTCGGTACACCTACTGAGGCCAGACCGAAAGCCCGGGTCCGGCAGCGCAGCCGCTCAGTCGACCAGCGCCGGATCCATCACCGCCGCGGGCGCGACCGCGTCGTCACTCGCGTTCCACGGCGCGTCGGGCAGGGCTTGCCGCGCCCGCCGTGCGTAGTCGGCGGCGTAGGCGGTCTCGCCGCGCGCGGCCCAGGCCCGGGCCAGATCGGCGGCGCGCTCGCTCTCGAGGCGCGGGCCAAGGTTGCCGTGTTCCCACAGTGACTCGAAGACGCGGATCGCCTCGTCGGTGCGGCCGGTGGCGAGCAAGGCCAGGCCCTCGGTGTGCAGCAGGGCCGGCACCTCGGGGCGCAAGCGGAGCGCTTCGCGCACCTGGACCAGGGCACGCTCGGCGGCGGCGTCGCGCGCGCCCAGGCGCAGCGCGGCGTAGGCGCGGTTGTTGAACCAGCCGGCGCGGGTCGCCGGCTCGAGGGCGTCGCCGTCGATGGCGTCGGTGGCGGCGCCACCGTCGGCCCAGCGGCCCTCGGCCAGGTAGGCGCCAGCGATCGAGACCCGGGCCGCGGCGCGGCGGCGGCGCGACACCGAGGTCCACACGATCGCCCGGTAGCGGCGGCGGGCCTCGGCGAAGCGGCCGGCGATGAACGAGCGATGAGCCAGCCGCGGCAGGACGAAGCGCAGGGCGAGCATCGCCCCTGCGAGCGCCGCCACAACCAGCGCGAGGCCCATCGCTCCACCATAGCCGGCTTCGGCGGATCGTGGTAACCGAGGCGGGTCGTGCCGGAGAACCCCTCGGAGCCGCTGGTTCAGATCCGCACGCCGAAGCGCGGCGCGGCCCGACCGGCGTCCGCGCTCGAGCCGGGGCGCGCCCGCGTCTACGTCGAGACCCACGGCTGCCAGATGAACGTCGCCGACAGCGACCTCCTGATCGGCATCCTGGCCGGCGCCGGCTACGCCCGCGTCGATCGCCCCGAGGACGCCGACGTGATCGTGGTCAACACCTGCGCCGTGCGCGAGAAGGCCGAGACCAAGGTCCTGACCCGCGCTCACGAGCTGGCCGCGATCGGCCGCCGCCATCCCGGCCAGGTCCTGTCGATCGTCGGCTGCATGGCCGAGCACCTGAAGGAAGGCCTGGCCCTGGCCGCGCCCGTCGACGTCATCGCCGGCCCCGACAGCTACCGCCGCTTGCCCGAGCTGCTCGCCACCGCGCGCGCCCGCAAGCACGACGGCGATCGCGCCGCGGTCGTCGACGTCCAGCTCGACAAGGCCGAGACCTACGAGGGTCTGTCGGGCGCCGAGGGCGGCGACGGCGTCTCGGGCTTCGTCACCATCCAGCGCGGCTGCGACAAGTTCTGCACGTTCTGCGTCGTGCCGTTCACCCGCGGCCGCGAGCGCGGCGTGCCGCCGCGCGAGGTCCTGCGCCAGGTCCGCGAGCTCGCCGAGCACGGCTACAAGGAGGTCGTGCTGCTCGGCCAGACCGTCAACTCGTACGCGTGGGAGGAGGTCGGGTTCGCCGAGCTCCTGCGCGCGGTGGCGCGGATCGACGGCATCGAGCGGGTCCGCTTCACCTCGCCCTATCCGGTCGACTTCACCGACGAGGTGGTCGCCGCGATCGCCGACGAGCCCAGGATCTGCGCCTACGTCCACCTGCCGTTGCAGTCGGGCTCGGACGCAGTGCTGGCCCGCATGCGACGCGGCTACGACGTGGCCGGCTACGTCGCCATCGTCGAGCGGCTGCGGCGGGCGATGCCCGACGTCGCGCTCTCCACCGACATCCTGTCGGGCTTCTCGGGCGAGACCGAGGACGACCACGCGGCGACGCTCGCGCTCATGCGCCAGCTCCGCTTCGACAGCGCGTTCATGTTCGCGTACTCGGAGCGCGACCTGACCTTCGCCGCCAAGAAGCTTCCCGATGACGTGACCCAGGCCGTGAAGAAGCGCCGCCTGGCCGAGATCATCGCGGTCCAGGAGCGGGTCAGCGTCGAGGTCTACGCGGCCCAGGTCGGCAAGCGCGAGCGCGTCCTCGTCCACGGGCCCAGCAAGCGCGACCCGGCCGAGATGATGGGACGCACCGACGGCTTCAAGACGGTGATCCTGCCTCGCGGCGTGGGCGCGCCCGGCGAGCTGGTCGACGTGCGCATCACGCGCGCGACCATGGCGACGCTGTTCGGCGAGCCGATCTGAGCTACCGCGACCGGCGGGTCGGGACGTGGCGCCGGAAGCCGGCGGCGATGATGCCGACCCGGTGATCGTACGTGCGATCGAAGCGCACCGCCCACGACGCGTGGATGTCATCGGTGAGGCGCCGCAGATCCAGGGGACGAGACACGGCGATGCTGCGGCAGCGGCCGCGGGCCACCACCGGTGGGACCACCACGGTCTCGCCCTCGTCGGCGCTGATCAGCACGTCGACCCGCTCGTGGGGCAGGTCGAGCGAGATCGTCCACTTGCCCGGGCGCAGGCCGGTGATCCGGTAGCCGCCGGCCGCCTCGGGCTGGGCCCGCCTGCCGGCCGCGTTGCGGGTGCAGAACACCGGGGCCCCGTGCTCGTCGACGATCCCGACCTGGACCGCGGCGTCGGCGGGCTCGGCCACGGCCGGCGCCGCGGTAGCCAGGACCCCGAGCAGAACTGGAACTGAGAGGACAGCGAACCCCCGCGTGCTCCGCATGATTCCACCATCGGCCCCCCGGGCCCGGTCCTCAACCGGACGGGGCTGACAGCCGATCGATCTGCGCGGTCCAGGCGTCGCAGCCCAGGGCCGCACCCGTGTAGCATCGGGGCGTGCCCCGGGGTTTTCTCGACGACGCGGCCCGGACCGCGTTGGCCGGAGCGATCGCCGCCACCGAGACGACCTCGGCGGCCGAGGTGGTGGTGGCCATCCGCGTCCGCACGCGGCTCTGGCTCCATGCCCACCTCCTGGTCGGCTTCGCGGCGGCGTGGCTGGCCCTGGCCTTCATGCTCTATAGCGACCACCCCTTCGGCCTGGCCGCCTTCCTGCTCGACCCCATCGTGGCCGGCGCCCTCGCCGGCGCGGCCTGCGCCCTCAGCCCGACGCTGGTGCGCTGGCTGACCCCGGCCTCGGTCCGCCGCCGCGCCGTCGCCAGCGCCGCGAGGGCCGCGTTCTTCGAGCGCGGGGTCCACCACACCGGCGGCCGCACCGGCGTCCTGGTCTACATCGCGCTCACCGAGAACATGGCCGAGGTGGTCGCCGACGACGGCGTGATCCGCGCGGTCGATCCAGCCGCCTGGCAGAAGCGCTGCACCGCCATCGACGCCGCCGTCGGCCGCGGCGGCGAGGCCTGCGCCGAGGCGATGCGCGCGCTGGCCCCGCTGCTCGCCACCGGCCTGCCTCGACACGTCGAGGACCTCAACGAGCTGCCCGACGCCATCGACGATGGCGGACCGGCGGCGGGGGTGACGTGATCGCGCGCCTGGCGAAGGTTCTGCGGCGCGCCCTGCCGCGGGCGGCGCTGGGGCTGGCGCTGGTCACGTTGCTCGCGCCTGACCTGGCCGCGGCCCGACCCGGCGGCGGCGACTCGTACTCGGGCGGCGGCGG